>CAZION010000154.1:0-16861 GCA_964540865.1 uncultured Victivallis sp. | reverse complement strand
GCTTGGCAACCCAACTCGACACCTTTTCCGCAAGGCCGAAGTCAGCGGACAAATCATCGCCTTCGAAGGTGATAGACGGTCCGTTCATCGCATCATGCGAAAATTGTACGCCGAGCATCGTGAGCTTCCCGAGTATCGTAAAACCATAAAAGAAGCGGTTGCCGGAGTGATGGACGCCTTGCTCAACATCAATTGGGGTCCGGTAAGTTCCCTGGGCGGCAAGGAGTATTACCGCAACGGCGGTTTTGCCTTTGACGCTGAGAAGATCTCTGACGGCCGCCCTCTCTGCGAGATTGGCTGGACTGCTGGCGGCCCCATGCTCTACCCATTCGCCCTTTCGGAACAGATTCTCGGACTTACCCGCAGAGATTTCGGTCTGCGCAAGAATCACTCCGACTTGATCGACATGATCGTAGCCGCATATAATCCGGTCTCAGGTTTCTTCAACGACCTCACGATTGACTGGCGGATGGACAAGCCGTTCTGGGACAATGTGCAGGTGAGCCAGGAGAGCCGTAACAACGGCTGGTGGGCGGGTTATATCGTGGGAAACCAGCACACCGCCTACAACAATGGCAGCGCCTGCTATTACATCCTCAAGACAATTGACTTTCTACAGCGGCATAAGCTGCCTGTCAAAGAGGAATGGGCGAAGACCGTAATAAAGGTTCTGGAAAATGTCATATCTCTCCAGCGCGATGACGGCAACTACGGGTACGCTTACAGTGAGAAGGAAGCACGTGTTGATCTGTGGGATGGATTTGCAGGATGCTGGTTTGCCGCTGCCTGCGCATTCGCGGCCAAGCTAACCGGCAGACAGAGTTTTGCGAACTCCGCACGCCGTGGAATCGATTACTATTATCGGTTTGTCAAAGAACTCAACTGCTACGGGACGCCGATGGACACCTACATGTCAGTCGATCAGGAAGGTATTCTCTCTTTTATACGCGCCTGCCGCGTATTGCATGAGTTCACGCAGGAGCCGGAACTGCTGAAAATGATGAACGACGGTGCGGAATACGAGTATCTCTGGCGCTACGGGTTCAAGGCGAGGCCCGAGTATGCCCCGCTCAAGGACTGCGGATGGAACAGTTGCGGCGGCTCGATAACATCCGTATCTAATCCGCATATCCATCCAATGGGTGTTTTTATTGCCGACGACCTCCGCTATCTGGCCGCTCAAACCGGCGACGAGTATCACCGGCAGCGCGCCGAGGATTCCATAGCCTGGGCGATGCAGTGTCTGGAACTGTATCCGGATATCGCGCAATGTGGCCGATACGGTGTAATGACGGAACGCTTCTGCCCCAGCGACGGGCTGGTCACCGAGCGGAACCGCGACGGCTCACCCTATAGCATCTGGCGCTGTTACAACGGCTGGGCCGCCGCCGCAATATTGGAAGGTCTGGCCGAGTATTACATTCTTTGCTATAGTTTTTCAAAAAAATAATGAAATTATTTATCTGAAAAACGCTAGAATCCGGGTTCCGTCTCCGTGCTGACATATTCCGATTCGCGGAGAACCGCCTCTTTCTTCCTGTAGAGCAGCAGATACCATTCCCGGACACATGCGGCGACAATCAATACGACAAGAGTCATGAACAATGCGCAGGCCGCCGTGTTTATGTAGTTGTTGAGTTTCAGTGTCTCCCATTCGATGATTTGCTTGACTGTGCCCCCGTCGATAATCTTCTGGGTCAGCTGTCTGGCGTTTGACAGGAAGCCGAGGCGTGGATCGGCACTGAATATTTTCATTAATCCGGCAGTCATTGTCACTATGAAAAGAAAGACCAGAGGCACAATTGTAACCAGGGTATATCTGGCTTTCCCCATCTTTATCATTATTGTTGTTCCGAGCGAGAGTGCAATAACCGCGAGGAGCTGATTTGCGATTCCGAAAATCGGCCAGAGGCTGTTGATTCCGCCGAGTGGGTCTATGACTCCCTGTATAAGGAACCAGCCCCAGGCACTTACAAAAATAATGCTTGCCGTTATATTTGAAAAAAGAGTGCCGGTATGGCCGAGCGCGGGCGTGAATTGCCCGAGCAGATCCTGCATGAGGAAACGGCCCACACGGGTGCCTGCATCAATGGTGGTCAATATGAAGAGCGCCTCAAACATGATTGCGAAATGGTACCATAACGCCATCGCCGCGCTTCCCCCGAAAACCTTTGCAAGCATTTCGGCCATTCCAACTGCAAAAGTGGGTGCGCCTCCGGTTCTTCCGAACATAGTCTTTTCACCCAGGGTTTCAGCAAGGCTTTTCATTTCCTGTTCTGTCACATGGAATCCGGCGGCAGACGCTTTTTGAACAACCGCCGCAGGTTCGCCCTTCATATTGATGCTGAGATAAATTCCGGGGTTCATTGTGCTGGCGGCAATCAGAGCCATTATTGCCACCATCATTTCAACAATCATTGCGCCATATCCGATTGTCCTCACACATGATTCGCTGGTTATCATTTTAGGGGTGGTGCCCGATGAGATCAGTGCATGGAACCCAGAGATAGCCCCGCAGGCTATGGTTATGAAACAGAACGGGAAAACAGGTCCGGCAAAAACAAGACCCGACCCGTCAATGAACTTTGTCACTGCCGGCATCTTGAGATTGGGAGCAATTGCGATAATCGCAAAAGCAAGAAAGACAACCGTCCCGATTTTCATGAAGGTGCTGAGGTAGTCACGCGGGGCGAGAAGCAGCCAGATGGGCAGCGCAGATGCAGCAAACCCGTAGATGATGATTGCAATTGCCAGAAACTTTCCGTCAAGGGTGAACATCCTTTCAATGCCAGGGAAGTTGGTCAGATACTGGCCGAGATAAACCGAAAGCAGCAGGCCTATTACGCCGAATGCCGAAACAATCCCAATGCTTTTGGGACACACATACCGCAATGCTCCTCCCATCATCAGGGCTATCGGGATCGTCATTGCAATGGTGAATACACCCCAGGGACTTTCCGCAAGGGCTTTCACGACAACGAGCGCGAGCACCGCTATCAGAATGATGAGTATCGAAAGTATCCCGATCAGTGCGATGGTGCCGGCAAAAGTGTTTATCTCCTCCTTCACCATATGCCCCAGCGATCTGCCGTTACGGCGCATCGAACAGAAAAGAATCATTGAATCATGGACTGCACCTCCGAGCGCTGCCCCGACAAGTATCCACAGTGCTCCTGGAAGATAACCGAACTGGGCCGCAAGAACCGGCCCGACCAGCGGCCCCGGCCCGGCGATCGCCGCGAAATGATGGCCGAAAGCTACCCATGAATTGGTTTTGACATAATCCTTGCCGTCCTCTTTTACGCATGCCGGAGTCGAGCGTTTGAGATCAAGGACGAACACCTTCGTGAAAAGCCATTTGCTGTAGAACCTGTAGCTGATGACAAACACGCAGAGTGAGGCGGTAACCAACCAGAGCGCGTTTACGGGTTCGCCGCGTTTGAACGCGACAATAGCGAGAGAAACCGCACCTAGAAGGCTTAATAAAACCCAGAAAAGAATTTTTAAGAATTTTTTCATAGAATTAAACAGAAATTATAAGAGGTGTGAATCTACCATGAAATGGAAGATTCGCAAGCGCGAGGTTCCCTTTATTTTTTCCGGAACAGGAAAAACAAATTGTATAGGAGATTGTATTTTAGGATCGCTGGCATCCTGCCGGCATCTTTCATATTTTCATTCTTGCTTCAACAAACATTATGCCACCAAGATGGTGGCGTTCCATAAAAGTCCCGTCGATAGCCGGGTAATTCCTGTAGCGTTCGCCGTGTCGGCGAAGGTTCCAATCCCCACTCCCCTTTCCCGACACGGGCAACGCTACACCAGGGAAGACACTGGAAAGATGCCTGTGGCTGCTTCTCAAGGAGTAGGAATGCGCGAGTGGGATTCAGTTATCTTTTTCGTATAGTTTGTGTTTTTCGTGGTCAATCTTTTTCTGCGTGTTCCGTGTGTTCTGTGGTTACAAAATCGGTTGCGGCGCTTTGACCCCTAGTTTAAGACACCCATTGCGGGGTTAACTGCGAACAATTCTGGGTTACCATTTCTAAAGATGCTGCTCTAGGAGCGTGAACTTCATGGCCGTTCAATCTCCACTGCGACACTTCTCGAATAGCGGAGGGCGCTGGGCTTGTCAACCGTCACCTTGACGGACTTTACACCCCTGGTTGCGAGGCATAATTCCGCGACTGATCCGGCTGTCTTCTCAATCAGGAAGAATTCTGATTTCTCAACCAGGTCGATAATTCTTTTTTTCATGGTCTTATAGTCGACGGTGTCTTCAAGCTTGTCGCTTTTTCCGGCTTTGCGAAGGTCGCAGGAAATTTCAATGTTGAGGATTAGATCCTGTTTCTCCTTGCGTTCCCAATCAAAAGTCCCTATGATCGTTGAAATCTTCAGATCTCGGATGATTATCTTGTCCATTTGCAGTTCTCGGTTGTTAGTGATTTTATATGGTTAATGATAATAGAAATTACGAATTACGAATTAGAAATTACTAATTGATTTCCGGGATAATTTTGATTGTATTCCTAATTCCTAATTTCTAATTTCTAATTTCCTTCACACCAGCTTCTTTCCTGATTTCATCCAGGCTGATGCCATTCACCTTAAGCATTGGATTGAAGGGTGAGTGCAAATATGATTCGCGTTTGCCGGCAAAGATGTCCGCCAGCGCTTCCCCCTGTTCCTTCGCCGCCATCCATAATCCGAATATTTTCCCATCGAGCTGGGCGCAGTCGCCTATTGCATAGGTATCGGGCGCTGAGGTTTCAAACCTGTTGTTTATTACAATCCCCCTCTCTGTTTTAATCCCGCAGTTCTCAGCCAGATTTATCTCTGTTTTAATGCCTGCTGAGACAACGATAAAGTCGACATGGATCTCGTCCTGCCTGTTTGTTTTCACCACAAGGGAATTATCATGGCGTATGATTTCAGTTGTGATCCTGTCAAGGTAGAATGAAAAAGTAGGTGTTTCGAGTTTTCTGAGAAGGAGAGCGGCTTCAACGTCATTGAGCTGCTTTGGAAGAAGACGCGGGAAGAATTCTATTATATCTACCTTCATCCCTTTGCTGTTCAGGGCGTTGGCAAGTTCAATCCCTAGCAGGCCGCCTCCGATGACAGCGGCCTTATTGGAGGTTTTGGTCTTTTCGATAATCGCCTTCGCGTCAGCCAATGTGCGGAGAGTGTAGACGCCGTCTTCGCTCACGCCTTTAATTATCGGCTTGAACGCCTTGGCGCCCGTCGCAACTATAAGTTTGTCGTAATGGAAAATCTCACATGAGGAAGTGACAACCTTCTTTTCCCTGGTATTTATATTTGTGATGGATGTACCGAAATGTGTTTCGATTCCGGATTTTTCATAATCCTCAGGTTTTGCGAGGAATAATTTTTTTTCTTCGACTTTGCCCGCGATGAAATCGGGAAGCCTGAGTTTTGTGTAAAGGGGAAGTTCATCGCTGTCGATAATGGATACGGAACTATCGGGAATCAGCGTCCTGATCTTTTTTGCCGCGTAAAATCCAGCCGGACCGTTTCCTATGATGATTATTTTCATAATTGGATTCTCTCTTTTTCATAATCTATATCCCTTTTATGTTTTAAACAAAAAAGATGTTCATAAAAATGTTGGCAAGTCTATATGCATGGGGTTAATCTATGTATAGGAGACAACTGATTGACAACTATAACTTTGATTTTCATACTGGTATATCTCGGGATGATCCTGGGCGGATTTCCATTCCTGAAGATAGGACGGCCCGGGATAGCGCTTGTCGGTGCGGTGGCGCTGATTGCTGGACACCACATAACCGGTCGTGAGACTCTCGAGTGTGTTGATTTCGGTACGCTTGCGCTGCTGTTCGGACTGATGCTGGTTTCGATACAGTTCGAGATGTCCGGTCTCTACACATATCTTTCAAGGAGTGTCGGTCGATATAAGGTGTCGCCCTTCATCCTTCTAGGACTTCTCTCAGCACTCGCAGGGGGCCTTTCGGCCTTTCTTACCAATGACGTGATAGCCGTGGCGATGACGCCAGTGGTGCTGGGACTATGCATAGAGAAGAGGCTCAATCCGGTGCCTTTCCTGCTGGGCATTGCCTTCGCGACGAACGCTGGCGCAGTCGCCACACTAGTCGGAAGTCCGCAGAATATCCTTATCTCGCAGAAGCTGAACCTGAGCTTCGGCTCTTTTGCGCTGTATACAGCCGTTCCAGCGCTGCTTTCCCTGCTGGCTGGCTGGTTGCTGCTTTCCTGGTTCAACAGGAAGTCATGGGTGCTTGAGATGCCTCCCGGACAGACTAATGACGGCATGAAAATGCCCGAAGTGAAATTGGACGTGGCGGAAACGGTCAAAGGTCTCGTAGTGGCCGCAACTGTGATAGGACTTTTCGTGTTCACCGAGAATGACAAGGGGCTTGTGGCGGTCACCGCGGGTTGTTTCCTCCTCATGAATGGTCGCTTCACGTCCAAGGCGATGATAGGCCGGATTGACTGGGGGCTTCTTTTACTTTTCTTCGGTCTTTTCGTGGTCAACAGTGCAATGAACTCGACAGGTCTGCCACAGGACTTGGTGAATGAACTAAGCAAGGCAGGCTTTCAGCTTCAACATCCTGCAGTGCTGTTTATCGTGACAGCTGTGCTGAGCGATATAGTCTCTAATGTGCCGGGAGTGATGCTGCTTCTGCCGTATGCGACTGATCCCCTGTCGGGACCGCTCATGGCGATTGCCAGCGGCCTCTCTAGTAACATGATCATAATCGGCAGCCTTGCCAACATAATAGTAGTGGATGCGGCGGCCTCACGCGGCCTCAAAATATCCTTCTGGGATTTCGCGAAGGTTGGCATCCCGTCAGGACTCATTTCCATGCTTTTCGGCGCCTTATGGATCATTGCAGTGCATTATTTCCGATGAATCCAATTCTGTATAACCACCAAGGGAATCTTTTCATTTTATAATAAAAGGGCATCCGTTCGGAAAATGGCGGATTATAAGGGATGCCGGTGTAGACCGTCAAGAGTGGCTACCCCGCAAGGAGGGGTAGTCAATAATTCATAAGTCCTTAAAGTTCAACATTATGAGGCTGTTGGTTTTTGCGGTGTCCAAAACTTGCACTACATAATGACACATATTATCCCGCTTTTTGGTGCAAGTCAAGACACCTATCATTTATTTCAGCCAACCATGATGGAAGAAGTCCTTTGGAATAGAGTACTCCAGGATATTTTCAGGATGTCCGGTTTTGTACTGTTTGATTTTCTCGGCAATGCACAGGAGGGCGTTCTCCAGGGTGCTGTCGACATGCCATCTAGCGTCATCGTCATTTCTGAGGGCATCAGGATCCCGAGACATTGCAATATGCCTTTCAAGCATCTTCTCCTTGACCCTGTCTGAAAAATCCTTGTGTAGCAGTATTTCAAGCTCATCGTAAGAGAATTCGAAAGCCATTACATGATGACGAAGTTCCTCCAGCGCCTTGATGAACTCATCTCTCTTGTCCTTTTCTACTGCCGTGAGCAATGCCTTCATGATAAGGTTTCTATTTTCATCTCTTGTGTGTGCGCGTGGCGTTTTCTTCTCCTGCTTTGCGTGCCCAGAAACAAGGATCTTCCTTTCAACAGGTCTGGCACTCTTTAGATTTCCCTTGAAACGAATATCCGCATCCTTTCGCTCCCGCCTGTCGTACTTAACCCTGCATTTTGGTCTTGAACATATCAGACGGTCTTTATCCGTTATCGGATTCTTACAGAATTTACAATTAGGCATATGTCACTCCTTGTCTATAATCTGTAGTAATATAGCACGTGTTTGCAGAATATTGTTCAAGGTGAATTATCTAAGGTTCTGTGGTATAATACCTGAATAGTATTCATGGCCTTTTCTTGCCTTCCCCAGGCTTAATTCCTCCCATTTCCCTGGTACAATCATTGTATGGAGATTTCTGCCTTACCAGTTCGCTCTACTCGGACTGCAAAACCCCACAGCGGCCCCAATAGCGGAGTTACTTCGCTTTTAGCCGCAAAACTCCACGGAGGATTTATGAGCCCCAGTGCCGCTTTAATGCTCGAAACCCAGATCTACCCGATCATCAGGAACACAATTCCCAGGACAGCAAGACCGATTGGCAGCGAAGATTCTCAGGAATTGATTCAAGACGCCACCGCTTCCGCAGCCGAGATGATAGAATCCATGGAGAAGTCCGGCAGGAAACCGTTGCCCAACAGCATAGCCTACTACTCAATCCAGAGAACCAAGTCTGGTCGCAGGTCATACGGTGACATTCGCAGTGATGTCATGAGCCCCGGCTACCAGATGGATCACGATGGTTCTATGTGTTCGTTGCAGGATCCCGTCTGCGATGAAGACGACGCCACTGTAGGTGATACGATAGCTTCCAGAAGTGAAGACACGGCGTCGAAGGTTCTAAGACAGATTGACTGGCAGGCTTTCCTTGACACTCTGGATGCCCGTAAACGTAGAATAGTAGAGGAGATGATGCTCGGATATGGAACCGGAGATATTGCCAGGCTATTGGCCGTTACGGCACCGCGCATAGTCCAGCTCAAGAAAGAAATTGCCAGGAAGATAAAGGAATTCATGGGAAATGATATTCTCGCTGAGGTCGGACAGGAGAGTGTATGGCAGCGCGATATCAGGTGCCTCCGCGAGAAAGGCGAGTGGAAGTATTTGAAGGTTGACAAGGTTGATGAAGATCTAGAACACTCGCACTTGACTCAAGAGATGATCGGGTAAACCGGCCTCCGAAGGCCTTAACATAAAGGGAGGTAGCTCATAACGGGCTGCCTCCCTTCAACTTTAATCTTAAGGAAACCAAATTATGCCATCAATTATCTGGATCGCCATCGCAATTGCTATTATCATGTTGGGAATCGGGGGCAGCGCGAGCTTCCCAGCCATGCCTGAACACGTATTTCGTCCCGTAGTAGAGAAGGGTTTCGAACTTTTTAAACCAATCGTATGGGCTCTGGCGTTGGCACTCGGAGCCGTCGCCGCAATATTCGTATACAGGAAGTTCTTCAGGAAGGAGCAGGGATGAGTATGAAGCTGACGTTATTGTCGGTTCTCGTCATGATCGTTACTCTGACGGCATGCGAGAAGAAGCCCAGTTACGAGGACGGTTATCGTAGTGGTGCGGCAGCTGGCTACCGTGCCGGTGCTGCAAACACCGCAAAGCTGTTGGAACAGTCCGCGGATAAATTCCGCCTGGAGCTCCGGCAGAGGGCGCAACGCAGTTTGTTGCTGTTCGCAGTCATCACGGCGGTATTGACGCTTTATGGCGACGGGATTCTGGAATATCTGAGGACCAGATTCGCGGCACTATGGAAGATTCCGTTGACTCTACAACTCATGATTGCCGGTTTTCTGTATTCTACGGTAGCGCTGGTTCTGCTTATCTGTGGGATACAGAACTTCGGATTCGCGCCAGCATTGCCATTGCTGATACTTACGGTAGCAAGCTGTGTCCCATTTCTGAAATATGTGGGTGCCGTGAAACTTGGAGACAAGACAAAAGCCAAGGCGGCGCTGTCCAAAGTCAAGGCGCTGTTGTTCATGGCATCAGCAGTGTTGATCGTATACGCACTGTTGAGTAAGGCGGGATTCATGAGCATCAGGGTTTGTGGGTGACCCGGGTCGGCTGTAAATGCAGCCCTCTTTTTTTAGCCCCGAGACAGATATTGCCTTTTAATCGTGACAGTAAGGTTCAAAAGAAATTGACTACATCTTGCCGGTGATATACAATATCCGCTGCAATGGAGGACAACCTAAAGATCGAACGCACCATGGACAATATCAGGAGCCGTTTCGGGAAAGCTGCGATATCCTCCGGAGCGACGGTCAGGAATGATATGGGAATAAGACTGGAGACGTCGGATGACAGGGACGCAAAATGTCTTACCTTGGCAATTAAATTGGTTTGAAATGTTAAATTCTGGCATCTTTGTGGGATGGGGTTACATTAACACTTTTTAACCGCTTGTTCCTGGGGGAATTCATCTATGCCTGTCAAGAAATCCGAATTATATAGCTCATTATGGTCCGGCTGCGACGAGTTGCGCGGCGGCATGGACGCCAGCCAGTACAAGGACTACGTCTTAGTCCTGCTGTTTGTGAAATACGTCAGCGACAAATACGCCGGTCAGGCTTTTGCGCCCATCACCATTCCGAAGGGTGCGAGTTTCGCAGACATGGTCGCGCTCAAAGGTTCGTCGAACATCGGTGACGACATCAACAAGAAGATCTTAGGACCGCTGGCGAAAGCCAATAACCTGTCCGATATGCCGGACTTCAACGACCCCGCCAAACTGGGTGACGGCAAGGAGAAGGTTGACCGCCTCACCAACTTGATCTCCATATTTGAAAATCCCGCACTCGACTTCTCCAGGAACCGCGCAGACGGCGACGACCTGCTGGGCGACGCCTACGAATTCCTCATGCGCCACTTCGCCACCGAGAGCGGCAAGAGCAAGGGGCAGTTCTACACCCCGTCGGAAGTCAGCCGCGTCATTGCGGCCATTCTCGGCATCAGGAACGCGAAGACCAGCAACCAGACTACCGCCTATGACCCGACCTGCGGTTCGGCATCACTGCTGCTGAAGATAGGCGAAGAGGCGCGGCACGGCAACAAAAATGTCACTATCACATTGTGCGGTCAGGAAAAGGACTCATCTACTGCCGGTCTCGCCCGCATGAACATGATTCTCCATGACTACGCCACCGCCGAGATCAAACAGGGCAATACGCTTGCCAACCCGCTCTTCCTTGACGGGGACTCACTGAAGACCTTTGACTACGTCGTCGCAAATCCGCCATTCAGCGACAAGCGCTGGAACACCGGTCTGCATCCGAATGAAGGCGGTAAAAGCGGCGGCGACGGCCAGCAGTCCGCCAAGGATTACGGACGTTTCTCAGGATATGGTGTACCGCCGGCCAAACAGGGCGACTACGCTTATTTGTTACACATCCTGCGCTCAATCAAACCCGGTGGCAAAGGCGCATGTATTCTCCCACACGGCGTGTTGTTCCGTGGCAACGCCGAAGCCGCCATCCGCAAGAACCTTATTCTACATGGTTACCTCAAAGGCATTATCGGTCTGCCGGCAAACCTGTTTTACGGCACCGGCATTCCCGCCTGCATAATCCTTCTCGACAAGGAGAACACCGCAGCCCGCAAAGGTATATTCATGATCGACGCCTCCAAGGGTTACCTCAAGGACGGCAACAAGAACCGCCTGCGCGCCCAGGACATCCACAAGATTGTGGACACATTTACGCGCCAAGCCGAAGTCCCGCGCTACTCCCGCATGGTGCCGGTGGCGGAAATCAGCGACCCCAAGAATGACTTCAATCTCAATATCCCGCGCTACATAGACAGCACCGAACCTGAGGATTTGCAGGACATAGACGGCCATCTTCGCGGTGGCATCCCTGAACGAGACATCGAGGCGCTGGAACGCTACTGGCAGGTCATTCCCGCTGTGCGGGCCACACTGTTCAAAAAGTCTAAACACTCCGGCTACTTCGAACTTGTCAACGGTGATGTGAAGTCAGCAATATTCGGACATCAGGAGTTCACCGCATTCAAGACCGGTGTGAACAAGCTCTTCTCCAAGTGGGCCGGGAAAGCCAAACCCCAGCTATGCGCGTTCGGAAAGAACGGTCGCCCGAAGACACTAATTGAAACCCTTTCCGAGGATCTGATTGCGACATTTGCAAAAGCACCGCTGCTTGATCATTACGACATCTACCAGCACCTACTGGACTACTGGGAAAGCACTATGCAGGACGACTGCTACCTCATAGCCGACGAAGGCTGGATTGAGGCGGCCAAACCCAAGCTTATCATAGACGACAAGAACAAAAAACTGAAGGAGAAACCGGATTTTATCGTCGGCAGAAAGAAATACAAGACAGAACTTATCCCTTCAGCACTTGTCATTAACCGCTACTTCGCAAAGGAGCAAGAGGACATTGAAAAGCTGGAAGCCAATATTGCCGCGTTACAGCAGCAGATTGAGGAACTGGCCGAAGAACACGGCGGTGAAGGCGGTTTGCTGGAAGATGCAAAAAATGATAAGGACAAGATTACCAAGGCCTCCGTCACAGCGCGACTCAAGGAAATCAAGGGCGACACCGATGCAGCAGACGAACGCAAGGTATTGCAGGAATATCTTGCGCTAAGCGAGCAGGAGGGCGATGCGAACATCGCACTCAAGGCGGCTCAGGACAAGCTGGCTGAACAAGTTGCGGACAAATATTCCGAGCTGGACGATGAAGAGGTCAAAACACTTGTGGTGGACGACAAATGGCTTGCCACACTTGCCGCCGCTGTGCAGGGCGAACTTGACCGTGTATCCCAGACACTTACCGGACGCATCCGCCAGCTCGCAGAACGCTATGCATCACCCTTGCCGAAACTGGTCTGTTACGTTGATGAATTGGAGGCGAAAGTGAATAGGCACCTGGAAAAGATGGGGTTCAAGTCATGAAAAAAGTCCAGAACCCCATCATAGAAGTCCAAGGTACTGTCATATCCATTTTGCCAGACAAGGATATTGATTACATCTCGCTTACAGATATGCTAAAGGCCAAGGATGGCGATTTCTTCATATCTGACTGGCTCAGGAACCGTAACACAGTGGAGTTCCTCGGCATCTGGGAATCTGTTTTCAACCCTGATTTTAATTATGGCGAATTTGCCATAATTAGAAGCCAGGCCGGTCTAAACAATTACAAAATCAGTGTCAAGGAATGGGTCGAGAAAACAAACGCCATAGGACTCAAGGCCACACCGGGGCGTTACGGCGGCACCTATGCCCACCCAGATATCGCTTTCGAGTTTGGCATGTGGATCAGTCCTGAGTTCAAGATTTATCTGGTCAAAGAGTTCCGTCGTCTTAAGGAGGACGAGAACCGCCGCCTCTCGCTCGCCTGGAATCTCAACCGCACCCTTTCCAAGCTCAACTACCGTATCCACACCGACGCCATCAAGGCTCACCTCATTCCGCCGGAGGTCACGCCCGCGCAGGCCGCCATCACTTACGCCAGCGAGGCGGATGTGCTCAATGTGGCGCTTTTTGGCCAGATAGCGAAACAATGGCATGTCGCCAATCCCAAGCTCGATGGCAATATGCGCGACCACGCCACCATCGAACAGCTTCTCGTGCTCGCCAACATCGAGGGCATGAATGCCGAGTTCATCCACATGGGGCTTTTGCAGTGTGAACGGCTGAAACGCCTGAACCAAATTGCTATCCGCCAGATGCAGACACTCACCGCCCGACCCGGCATTGTACGACTGCCTGAGATCACGGGAGAAAAACAATGAAGGGACACAAAAAGTCAAAGACCAGGACACGCGCTGAGAATGAATATAACAGAATGTTCGAATCAGTCTGTGGGTTGGCCGAAAGCCTGCGCGGTCTTCAAGAACTCGGCATCGCCCAATACACTCCCGTAGTGGAGCAGATTATTGCCACCCGCAGCCGCGATGTCCGCCACATCGAACATACTCTCGACTATCTGCTCGACTTCGCCTGCCACCCGCAGGGGTTGATTCTCTTCAAATCCATGTGCCGTTATTATTACGACATTGACCCTTCAGCCACCGCCGATTATGTCAATGCCTACCGGGAAATGTGGGACACTGAGACTAATGGAGAATTGATAATGGAGAATGGAAAATGAACTCACCTACAACCAATTCTCAATTATCCATTGTCAATTCTCCATTGAAAAAAGGCTATAAGCAGACCGAGGTGGGGGTAATCCCTAAAGAATGGGAGGTAAAAGCTGTGCGAGATCTCGCACAGATAAAAACTGGGCCATTCGGCACGCTACTCAATGCACGGGAGTATTCATCCAGTGATGGGGTACCTTTGATTTCGGTTGGAGAAGTTGGGGAAGGAACTTTCAAAGTCACGGAGGAAACTCCACTTGTGCCTAACAAGGTTGTTCGTCGCCTTCCTCAGTATCTACTTCGCACCGGCGACATCGTATTTGGTAGAAAAGGGGCGGTAGAACGATCTGCGCTTGTGACAGAAAATGAAGATGGATGGTTTCTCGGGTCAGATGGAATAAGTATTCGACCACAACGTGGGTGCTACCCACCATATCTAGCATGCCAGTTTCAGTGCTATGAAGTTAAATCCTGGCTACTTCAGAACGCCATTGGGACAACGATGGCATCACTAAATCAAGGAATATTAGGACGGGTTCAGATTCCATATGCACCATTCCCCGAACAAGAAGCCATTGCTGGAGCGTTGAGCGATGTGGATACGCTGCTGGAAGCGCTTGACCGACTCATCGCCAAGAAGCGCGACATCAAACAGGCCGCCATGCAACAACTGGTCACCGGAAAGAAAAGGCTTCCGGGATTCAGCGGGAAGTGGGAGGTGAAGCGCCTGGGAGATGTGCTGAAAGTGCGCCACGGCAAGAGCCAACATGGCATTATCGTGACAGATGGGAAGTATCCGATTCTCGCATCCGGCGGAGAAATCGGAAGAACCAACACCTACATATATAATAAACCCTCTGTTTTGATTGGCAGAAAAGGAACGATTGATTCTCCACAGTTTGTGGATTCGCCATTCTGGACGGTGGACACATTGTTCTTCACGGAAATCTCAAGCGAAGCGGACGCCAAGTTCGTTTTCTACAAGTTCACTATGATTCGCTGGCGCAGTTACAACGAAGCTTCTGGAGTTCCAAGTCTCAACGCGAAGACGATTGAAAACATCGAAACCAAGTTTCCGAGTCTCCGCGAACAAATCGCCATTGCGGAAGTGTTGTCTGACATGGACGCGGAGCTGGCGGCACTGGAGCAGCGACTGGAAAAGACCCGCGCCCTCAAGCAGGGTATGATGCAGGAACTATTAACTGGAAGGACAAGATTAATTGAGAATGGATAATGGAAAATTGAGAATGAAAGAGAATCCATACCATGGGAATGCAGAGGCCTACCTCGGATTTAATAGAAAAAGAGAAGATGCCGAGCTGGGGCTTGGCGATCCCAGGAGGGAACTATTAACGGAAAGGTCAATACTCATATGAAACCAAAGCGGATATTCATCAGCAGTGTGCAGAAGGAGTTTTCTCGTGACAGAATCGCCCTGCGCAACTATCTGATGTCGGATCCGCTTCTGCGTCGTTTTTTCGAGGCGTTCCTGTTTGAAGACCTTCCCGCAGGCGATCAAAAGGCGAATGAACTCTACCTGAAGGAAGTTGCCGCCTGCGAGCTGTACATCGGGCTGTTCGGCAACGAATACGGCTCGGAGGATAAGGCAGGCCTTTCCCCTACTGAACACGAATTCAACTGCGCCACGAAGCTTGGCAAATTGCGGCTGATCTACGTTAAAGGTGCCGATGACAAAGCCAAGCATCCGAAAATGCAGGCGCTTATCCGCCGGGCGGGCTCCGAACTTATCCGCCGCCGCTTTACCGATTCCGCCAGCCTGATTCCATCAGTATACGCCTCTCTGGTCGCTTATCTGGAGGAGCATAAGCTGATTCTGAACGGCCCTTTCGACGCCGCACCCTGCCTCAAGGCCACGCTCAAAGACCTTAACCCCGATGTCATGAGGGATTTCATACGCGATGCCCGCGCCTCGCGGGGTTTCCCGCTGAAAGAGTCGGCTTCCGGCAAAGAGCTGCTCACCCACTTGAACTTGACGGAGGACGGTCATCCTACCCATGCCGCCGTGCTGCTATTCGGGAGGGAACCGCAGCGGTTCATGTCCTCATCGGAGATTAAGTGCGCCCACTTCCACGGCACCGAGGTGGCCAAGCCCATCCCCTCTTATCAGGTTTACAAGGGTACGGTTTTCACCATGGTTGATCAGGCTGTGGATTTCGTGATGTCAAAACTGGCGCTGAGCGTCGGAACCAGGGCGGAGAGCACGCAGGCCCCGGTAACATACGAAATACCGCGAGAAGTTGTTACCGAAGGGATCGTAAATTCTGTCGCCCATCGTGATTACGCCAGCAACGGAAGTGTCCAGGTGATGCTCTTCTCCGACCGGCTGGAGATCTGGAATCCGGGCGGACTTCCCTCCACACTGACGCTGGCGCGTCTGAGGGAGGCGCACGGTTCGGTTCCGCACAATCCCCTGCTGGCCGAACCACTCTACCTGACAAAATACATAGAGCGCATGGGCACAGGTACCCGCGATATGATCCAGCGCTGCATTGATGCGGGACTGCCAGAGCCGGAGTTCCGGATAACGGACGGCTTCACACTTATAATTCCGAGACTCCCTGCCGCAGTCACGGAAACTACTGGGAAAACTAAGGTGGAAATGTCGGGAAAAATGTCGGGGAAAATGTCGGGAAAAATGTCGGGGAAAATTGTTTGGCTGATGCAGGAGAATCCCGATATCACGATTCCGGAGATGGCACTGCGGTTGAAGAAGACTGAAAGGACTGTCGAAAGACTGATCAACAAGCTGAAAGCCGATGAAGTAGTCCGAAGAATAGGCTCGGCCAAAGGCGGTCACTGGGAGGTGTTGAAGTGAAGCAAATTCTCAATTCTCCATTACATAGCGAACGTGAAACTCAGAGCCGGGTCATCGCCCTGTTCCGCAACGAACTCGGTTACACCTATCTCGGTGACTGGACTGACCGCCAGGACAACAGCAACATCGAGGAAGATTTGCTTGCCGGTTATCTGACCCGAGCGAAGTATACACCAGAACAGATCAGCCGCGCCATCTACCTGCTCAGAATTGAAGCCGAAAATCCCAACCGCAGTCTCTACGACAACAACAAGGCTGTTTATTCCAAATTGCGTTACGGCGTGGACGTTCAAATGCTGGCAGGACATCAGCACGAGAAGGTCAAGCTCATCAA
>CAZION010000153.1:0-17163 GCA_964540865.1 uncultured Victivallis sp. | reverse complement strand
GTAGGCGTATCGAGTAGATACGCCGAGAGAGGAACATTCTTTCTTGAGCCAAAAATAACCGCAACCCGAAGGGCGACAGATTCTTATGGATTTCGGCGTCCTACTACGCTCTTCGAGCTTCGAAGGACAGGTTGTCGCAAACACAGTCACAGCCCGCTACGGGGCTGCTCCTGGTATTTGCTCCTAGCCGTATCTCCATAATCTCCTGTCGCGCGCCATATGCCAATTTTTAGAGGTTCCCTTTAATTGCAACCCAGTATTTCAATCCAGTAAATCCTGCTTGCCTTGGCGTAGTTTCCAAACGAAGCCTGGTTATCCTGTCTGAAATACAACTCCCTTTACGTAAATTTAATCGCGCTCAAAGGCTTTCAGGAGCATCTCTTTTTTTTCGCGCCAGCACCACAGGACATAGATGCCGGCGAAAAGGCATATCATTCCGCAGAAATAAATGAAAACATTCCCATATCTTGAATAGAAGGTGAGAGGCGCCGAGGGGATGACCTCCAGGCTGAAATTCGCAAACCCTTTCATTTTTTTCATCGGGTCCGGAATCGCCTTACCTGTCCTTGCATCTGTGGTTTCAGAAAGGCTTTCAACAATGACTCCGCCGGAAGATATGACGCAGCTCCCGTTGTTGTTCCCTGAACGTACAATTGGACGCCTCATCTCTACGGCCCTGAAAACCGCATGGGACAAATGCTGTTCCGGTTCGGAGCTGTTCGGATACCATGCGTCGTTGCTGATTATTATCAGGAGGTTCGCGCCGGCAAGCGCGCAGTTGCGTGCAATCTCCGGGAATACGTCTTCATAACAGATATTCACAGTAGCTTTCACATTGTCCTTGATCTTGAACACGGTATGCCTGTTCCCCGGGGTGAGGCTCCTCCCCATACCGAACTTCTCCTTGATCCACGGATAATATTCCCCCCAAGGCGTGTATTCGCCGAAAGGCACCAGGTGAATCTTATTGTAAGAGTCGACAATGTTGGATTCCGAGTCAAGATAAATCGCGCTGTTATAGATGGGGATGTCTTCAGGTTTCCTCTTCTGTCCGTAGGCTTTGCCAAAATCAATCGTGCCTATCAGGAACGGAATCTTGCTTTTGGTGATAATCTGTCCGAGCCTGAACCTGTATTCGGCCCCGAACGGATGCGCAAGATTGTAGGGGACGGGAACCGCGGTTTCCGGCCAGATGACAAGATCCGGCTTTGTCAGGACGGCAAGTTCAGACAGCTCCAGATATTCATCAAGTGCGAATTTGGCCTGCTCATCATTGGCCATTCTGCACTGTGGGATATTCCCCTGTAAAACCGATATGTTGACTCTTACCTTGTCCGGAGAGCTGTTCAGCCTGACTGAAGATGAAGTCCCATAAAACACGGAAAGCATTATAAGCATAATCGATATATAAAAGGGAAGAGGTCTCTCATATTTCTTCTTGAGGAAAACGTTCTTCCAAATCTCAAGTGAAAGTGCGACTGAAATATTGAAGAACAGCAGGAGGAAACTGAGCCCGTAGATGCCTGTAAACTCGCAGACCTGGAGCATAGGCGTATTTTTCCACTGAGTAACTGCAAGAAGGTTCCATGGCAGACCGGCTCCTATCCAGCTCCTCACCCATTCAAGCACGCACCACCATGAGGCCAAAATGAGAACAAATAGACATTCTTTGAGATGGCTCTTTTTAGCGGAGCGGCAAAACTGCTCCTCTGCGTCAACGCCCTTGAGCTGGATATCGGCAGGGACAAAAAGATATCTATTAAGCAAAGGCACAGAGGCGGCCCAGAAAGCTGGAAAAAGTGCGAGAATCACACCAAGGGCGAACGGGACGAAAGGCTCAATTTCCCTGAGAAAGAAAAAAGAAGTGCATGCCCAGACATATCCCCATATGAAACCGTCAACCCATGCCCGCATCGGGGTCCTGTCCTTGACCAGGAAAAACAGCGGGATTATTCCGACCCATCCGAAAAACTCCCAGTTGAGCGGGGGGAATGCGGATGAATACAGCAATGCTGAAATCACCAGCAGGGCAACCCTCAGCAGGCTTCTCTTCGGGCTGACAAGCCACGCCAGATTCCCCTCGCGCTTTGCTTTGCCCGCAAGCTCTGCCTCACGAAGCTGCCCTATCGAACTATCATCTGTTATTATATTTTTTTTCATAAGGGGTTAAAGCTATTTGAGAATTCAATAAATTCAATTACAAGAAGAGATATTTCCCAAGAAGCACCACAAGTCAGAAGAGGTAATTGTAAAACCCGGGTTTTGAAGGAATTCAGGAGTCAGAAGACCGAATTCAGAATGAAATTCAAACTCAAATCCGGATTTATCCTGAATCCTGTCTCCAGTCCGCCGCGGCGGACTGGCTACTTTTGAAATTGGCTCAGGACTATAAACACAAAGGCATCCGTCTTCGCCAAGGCGCTACGCCTGGACAGGCAGAGGCTCAAAGTTGAAGTTCGACCTGTCCGCCATAGCTTATTGACGACAATGGAACTTGAAATTGCTTTTCACATTGGAAAGAGCATCTTCACAAGTTACTTTATATTGCATTAAATATAAGGAAAAAATTCATGGTTAAGGATTACAGTAATATCGTACTCGCAGATGAAAAGATAACCGAGCTGCCGGACACGAGCGACAAAAACGCCGAAAGCCAGAAGCCCGGAAACTATGCTGTTTCACTGCTTTCACTTAAAGACATTGTCATTTTCCCATATACGCTTTCACCTCTTGTGGTTGAAGGCGAACCGATAATCAAAATGCTTGAAAACATAGTGGCTGGAGAAAGAATCATCGCAATCTTCCCCGAAGTTCCAACCCCTAGGCCAAAGCCTATAGAACTTACAGAACCTGCGATAAATACTTTTGATATCAGCGGTAAAACACTCTGCACAATGGGCGTCCTGGCCAGGATTGTAAAAATGCTCAAATTCCCGGATGGAACTGTCAGGATACTGGTTCGCGGTTTGAAGCGAATCGCGTTCGTCAAAAAAGTCAGCGAAGTACTTCCTTTCACTGTAGAAGTCCGGGATATCATAGAAGTTAAAAAAGATAATATTGAAACGACAGCAATGGTCAGGAATGCAGTCAAACAGTTTCAGGAAATCATTTCGACCTCCCCCTTCTATCCTGAAGAACTGCGTGTGGCCATTCTGAATATCGACGATAGCGGAAGGCTCGCCGATCTGATTGCTGACACCCTCCACATCTCTTTCATGGAAAAACTGTATATCCTGGCAATTCCAGAGCTTCACGCCCGACTTCAGCTTCTTACAATACTTCTCAACAGGGAACTGGAAGTTCTGCATGTGGGCACGAAAATCCAGTCCCAGGTGAGCAACGCCCTTGGAAAATCACAAAGGGATTATTTCCTGCGTGAACAGCTCAAAACTATAAAAAAAGAACTCGGGGAGGACAACAAGAACCCCGACATAGTCGCAATCGAGGAGAAACTTTCAAAACTTAAGCTCCCAGAAAAAGTGGAGGCCACCATAAGGAAGGAAATGCAGAGGCTTGCCATAATCCCACAGGCTTCTCCGGAATACAACGTCGCCTACACTTATGTGGACTGGCTGATCAACCTACCCTGGAATATTTATACGGAAGACCGCATCGATATAAAAGAATCTTCTGGAATCCTTGATGCAGACCATTATGACCTGAAGGATGTGAAGGAAAGAATCCTGGACTTCCTTGCCGTCCTCCAGCTGAAAAAAGACAGGAGATCGCCGATACTCTGCTTCGTAGGTCCCCCCGGAGTCGGAAAAACTTCCCTTGGGCAATCCATCGCCAAGGCCATGAACAGAAAATTCGTCAGGATGTCACTCGGCGGAATAAAAGACGAGGCTGAAATCAGGGGGCATCGCAGAACTTATGTTGGCGCCCTGCCTGGACGCATCATACAGGGACTCAAAAGGGCGCAGAGCTCAAACCCTCTCTTCATGCTTGATGAAATCGACAAGATCGGCAATGATTTCCGAGGTGACCCGGCTTCAGCCCTTCTCGAAGTCCTCGACCCGCAGCAGAATTCTGCATTCAACGACCATTATGTTGAAATTGACTATGACCTCAGTTCAGTTATGTTCATCGCAACTGCAAACATAACAGACACCATTCCCCATGCGCTCCTTGACAGGATGGAGATTCTCCGCCTCCCCGGCTATACGATGATGGAGAAAAAACAGATCGCCGCCCGTTTCCTCATTCCGAAACAGATAAAGGAGAACGGCCTCGAACCAAAACAGGTTAAGTATTCCGCACCGGCGGTTGAAGCGACAATAAACCGCTACACCAGGGAAGCCGGCGTTAGGAATCTCGAAAGAGCCATAGGTACGGTCTTCAGGAAAATCGCAAGGAGGATCGTTGAAAAGGAAATCATCCCTGAAAAAATTACGAGTGTCAAGCCTGAAGATCTCGGCAAATTCCTCGGCCCGCAGAAATTCTTCATGGATGAAATCGAGAAAAAGGACGTAATAGGAACCGCAACCGGGATGGCATGGACAAGCGCAGGAGGCTCAGTGCTTGCGGTGGATGTGACAAGCATGCCCGGCAAAGGCAATTTGAAGCTGACCGGTTCCCTGGGAGACGTAATGAAGGAAAGCGCTGAGGCCGCTTTCAGTTTCATAAAAAGCCATCATGCAATCCTGAATATCGCTCCGGAAGTATTCGAAAAGAATGATTTCCATATCCATATTCCCGATGGCGCCACACCCAAGGACGGCCCTTCCGCAGGAATAACAATAACCACCGCACTTGTATCCCTCCTAACAAAACGCCCCGCAAAAAGCAGAACTGCAATGACCGGTGAAATAACCCTGCGCGGAAAAATCACGCCCGTCGGCGGAATCAAGGAAAAGGTCATAGCCGCCCTGGTGTCAGGTATAAGAACAATCGTTATGCCCGACAAAAATGAGAAGGATCTCGAAAATATTCCGGAAGAGGTCAGGAAGAAAGTGAAGTTCATATTCGTTTCCGACATAATGGATTCCCTTCATTATACCCTCGGCATCGTGACTAAGCCGGCAGGGAATACACCCCCAAGCAGGAAACCGTCAAAAAAAACCTCTCCCAAGAAGAAACCGACAAGTATAATACCCTCCGCGAAAAAGAACCAGGTGAAAAAAACTAAGGCAGTAAAAAACATGCGCCTTAAACGCAAGAAAGCAAAGTAGGCGCGGATAACGCCGGGAAGGAAATTTAAACTCTGCGTACTTTGCGATTCTCTCTGCGAACTTCGCGGTCAATCTAAAAATACGTTTTCATGATAAGACGTATCAATGAAAGGAACTAAATGCTATACAGATTACCCAGAATTCTGTCTTTCTCCATACTTTGCATGTTTGCCGCATCTGGCAGAATGATAGCCGACGACGTTATCCAAGGGGAAAAACTGGATGCGGCCGGCTTCCTGAAAATCGCCCGCCGCCCCCCGCTTGAAGAATCATGGGCGAAAATGCAGGGCGAGCTTTCACATAAGCGAGGAAGCTCAGAAACCGTAAAATATCCGGTCTATCTCGGAATAAGATTCACACCGGAACGGACGCTTGCACAGGTGGTCGCAAATAAAAACGAATATTATCTCATCGGCCAGGAATATTCCGATAAGCCTGAAAGCACCAGCATTATCGTAAACAGGCCGGAAACTGACAAATCAGTTCTCGCCAACTGTGGCGTCCGCCCGGAAGACCTTACTCTTTCATTCCTTTACTGGCCCTTTCAGAAAGAGTTGAAAAGCGAGGATATAAAAGGATATCCCTGCAGAGTGTTCCAACTCTTAAGCCCGGACAAAAAAGAATACACGATTGTCTATATCAGCTCTCAATATTTCTTCCCGTTGAAAGTTGAATGGTTTAAAAACTCAAACGAAAATGAATCTCCAAAAGCAGACAGGACGCTGGAGATAAAATCCTTTAAAAAGGGATCGGATGAAAATTTCTGGATAGTTGATACCCTTGAGATCTCCGGTCCAGGATTCAGAACTAAAATTGACTTTCCAGAGTCTTCCGCCGGATATTCCAAAAACGGGGTTCCACCGGAACTCTTCCAGAAAATCCCAGAAACCAAATGATGAAACTCAAAATCAAAAAAGACATTCACGGCGGGAATCTGAATGCGATCCTTAAAAGACTCGGCCTGAAGAAAGCTCCTGACGTAAAAGCTGATTTCAGTGTAAACATCAACCCCGCCGGCTCTCCTCTAAACGTTGGCAGAACCCTGATTTCAGTCAACGACAAGCTCTATTCCGACTATCCTGAAATTTACGCGGAGACAGCTTTGCGCTCACTCGCTAAAGCCCATAACTTAAGCAGTGAATCGGTCATCATCGGCAGCGGCTCAACCGAGATTTTCTCCATGATAATTCAAGCACTCAAACCCGCTAAAATAGCTTGGATTGCCCCCAGTTACAGCGGCTATTCCGAAATATGTTCCTCACACGGAGTCACGGCGGCTCCGGCATTCTGCGCTCAAGCTGAAAGCAATTTTAAAATCAATATCCGGCAGCTTGCCAGTTCAGATGCGGACATGTTCTTCCTCTGCACACCGAATAATCCGACAGGGGCAGTTATCGGAAAGGAGAAAATCCTCAACTTTGCCTCAGAAAGGAAAAACAGTGTTTTTGTAGTCGATGAATCATTCATTGACTTCCTTCCAAACGCCGAAACCAAATCTCTTTTCTCGGAAAACCTTCCAACCAACATTATCGTGGTGAAATCCCTGACAAAGTTTTTCTCTCTAGCTGGAGTCCGACTCGGAATGCTATATGCAAATCCATCTACTGTTGCGAAAATCGCAAAAGCACGGTTGCCATGGAGCGTGAACGCAATCGCGCAGAAAATCGCCCCCCTGCTCTATTCAGACAAGATATACGTCGCAGACACCAGGCGGAACATTTGCGAACTTCGCAAAAGCCTATCTGCGGATCTCGCAAATTTTCCGGCCCTGAAAATTTATCCGTCACACGCCAATTTCCTTCTCTGCGAACTTCGCAAAGGCAAAATGAACGCCGACATGCTCCAGGCAGAACTCCTCAAGCGTGGGATACTGATACGCTCATGTTCAAACTGGAAGGGTCTAGGCCCGAACTTCTTCCGCCTAGCAGTCCTCGACCATGCTTCAAACAACCTCTTGATTTCTGAATTAACTTCTATGTTTGACTCGGCAAGAGGTAGGGGGCAAGAGGTAAGCGGCAACAGGCAACAGGCATTAGGCAACAGTAAAGGAAAAATCGGAAATAAGAAATTGGCAATCGGCAATCAGCAACTGACGACCGACGACCGGCGACCAGCGACTTCCCATTCCCCAATCATGGTTGTCGGCACCGGCTCAGGTTCTGGCAAGAGCCTGCTTGTAAGCGCGCTTTGCAGATATTTCGTCAGGAAAAAGCTTCGCGTCGCACCGTTCAAGGCGCAGAACATGTCACTCAACTCTTTCGTAACAAAAGAAGGTGGCGAAATGGGACGGGCCCAGGTTGTCCAGGCGCAGGCGGCCAAAATAGAACCTCACACCGACATGAATCCCGTCCTGCTAAAACCGACAGGCGACGCGGGCTCGCAGCTGATTGTCAACGGGAAAGCCACCTGCAATGTCACCGCAAAATCATATTATGCGGAAAAATGCGGACTTCGCAATGACGCATTCAAGGCGTTTGACAGGCTCTCCGCAAAATACGATCTGATAATACTGGAAGGCGCTGGAAGTCCGGCTGAAATCAACCTGCAGGACAAGGATTTTGTTAATATGGCAATGGCGGAACACGCCAAGGCGAAAACCATACTCGTCGCCGACATCGACAAAGGCGGAGTATTCGCCTCGATCTACGGAACGATAGCCCTTATCCCCCCTAAGCAGAGGAAGCTGATCACCGGCGTTGTTATAAACAAATTCAGAGGAGATGTCACTCTTCTGAAATCCGGAATCGAGGAAATAGAAACGCTCACAGGAATTCCAGTGCTCGGCGTACTGCCGTTCATAAAAGATCTGCGGATTGAAGAAGAAGACTCGCTTGGTCTTGAGTCGAGAAGGAAAAAGACAGTCGCCAGTCGCCAGTCGTCAGTCGTCAGTGGACAGAAAGAAAACAAATCAGCAACTTTCCAATCTAACGACCTCTCCCCAGCAACCGACGACCGACGACCAACGACTGACGACCGACAACTGAAATTGGAAATTTCAGTTGTCAGACTTCCCCGGATAAGCAACTACACCGACTTCCTTACATTTGAAACGCTTGACAATATCGAGGTCACATATGTCGAGAATCCAAAAGATCTGGGCACGCCCGACATCATATTCATTCCGGGAACCAAAAACACATGTTCCGACATGAAATTCCTGCGCGAGTCTGGTTTTGAAAGGAAAATCAAAGAAGCAGTCCAGGCTGAAACACCTGTATTCGGAATCTGCGGCGGATATCAGATGCTCGGCGAAAAAATCTCCGATCCCTACGGCGTCGAAGGGAAACCAGGGGCAATACCTGGACTTTCCCTACTGCCGGTAGAAACCGTACTTGAGAAAGAGAAAGAGCTTTCCCAGGTTTCGGGGCTGGTAAGGATTTCAATGCCGTTCGCCAGTTCCGGAACACCTTTTACCGGCTATGAAATCCACATGGGAAAAACAATCCCGTCGAGACGAAATTCCAAATCTGCGAAATCCGCAGTTTTAAAAATCAACCGGAAGCTCGGCAGGGAGTTCTCCGGTTCGGATGGCACGGCATCATCTGACGGCCTAATTTTCGGGACATATATTCACGGTATTTTTGACAGGAAGGAAATGCGGGATTCGCTGCTCAAATGGTTATGCTCCAGGAAAGGCATCAATCCCGACGAAATAATTCAAAGCGAAGCCAATGATTCCGAAGAATCCTTCGAGAAACTGGCGGACATGGTGGAAAAACACCTTGACTTGAGCAAGTTAAATTAACCAGGAAAATTAACCACTTTTAACATAAACTCGATAAAAACTATTACTCGCTGATTATCTCGTTGAGGCCTTCGACAATCTGTCTCATTTCATCATTTGAGACATGACCCATCCGCTTGCCGATACGTTCAACGGAAAGCGTACGGATCTGGCTGATTTTAACCCAAGTTGATTTTGGGAGGGTAACACTTTTTATTTCCAAGGTCAAAGGAAAGCCGGCTCTTTGAGCCTGGCTGGTCAAGGCCATGGCGATAACCGTTCCAGACCGCTCATTAAACACTTCCGGACTGAGAATCAATACCGGGCGCAATCCAGCCTGTTCGTGTCCTTTGACCGGATTCAAGTCCGCCCAAAAGATGTCACCCCTCAGTATTTTGGCCATGAGTCAACCTCCGTGGTCATGCCTTCCTCGGACAGCGCCTGCTCCGCCTTGGGATCAAGTTTTGCGCATTCTTTGGCGAGACGATTGACAGAAAGTCTTGTCACCTTTTCCCTTACCGCCTCCTGTATGGCACGACTTCTACTGGGAAAAACGTGCTGGCATACAAGCCGGTCTATTTCTCTGAGAATGTCTTGTTCGAGTGTGATCGCAATTTTTGCCACAGCCATACGCACCTCCTTAATAATGATAGTATGACAATATATCATACCGCATCAAAAAAAGCAACCGTCGAAATACCATGAAAAGCTAAAATAAAATGGCGCACTTGTACGCCTCTAGAGCATAAATACTCCTACTGTTAAGACGGGCAAGATGCCCGAAGAAAAGGACACAGGGGAGACGCCTGTGCTACTTCCATGGGGGATATCGAAAAAGTTTGTCACAATCCCTGCACGTTTCGCACCATTCTTTCCTAGTTAACATTTTTCTGTATTTTTCGTGTATTCCTTGGTTAAAAACGTCTTCATCTTAGTGTCTTGCGGAAGAGGCGTTTGACGGCGATCATGGCGCGGGTCAGCGGGGTAAGCGGTCTACCTTCGTATGCAAGCCGCATCTCGACATAAAACCGGGATAAATGGCTAAGCATGAACTTGAACAGCTCGTCGTACTCTTCCGTCTTTCCACGGCAAACGTGACAATGGCTGCCGATGGCGACCACTTGCACCGGCACCATCGCCTGGATGCCGTCCATAGCCTCGCGGTCCAGGGGGCAGCGTGTCTCTTCAATTTCGATTTGCATGCTGGCGGCCCGCGCCTTGTGGCGGTCACCTGCATATTCCTCATAACGCATGCCGATCAGCTGGATCCATTCTCGTTGATTTCCCTCTGGAATTCCGAGAGCCGCCAGTTCTCGGACATGGGCCGCAGGAATCTCTTTTGACACCTGTTTGAGGAATGGACGAATGTCGTCGTCAATGTGCAGATCAGGCGCCTCAAGCGTAAGCATCTGCAAGGTCAGACCTGCGATTAATAACTCATTGAAAATACGGTCATGCTCTGCCACAGGCAAAGAGTTAAAACGTGCGAGCCGGCGAAACGTCTTGTCCCTGAACAGAGTGAAGGCTGAGCCCGCTGCCGCCTTGGCAAGGCCGGTTGCCGTTACAGCGGCCATCTCGTCCATTGATTCAAAAGGCGGTAATTCATTTTTCTGCATATCAGTTAACCTCATTGTTCGGATGGATTTAGGATGTCAACAAGTTATTATATTTTTCCGGACATCATTCAATTGCAGTAAAAGTATAAGAAGATTTCCATGAAAAATCAATCAAAATCATGATTTTTGAATTGTTTTTTGTTCTTTACAGCGATATATCATGCCGTTTTGTAATACTGTATACCGGTACCATTGTAAGCAACATGAAACCATTTGAAGATGAAAATTTTCTTTTATGAATTTTGCAATTGACATAATTTTCGCGTTCGGACTGGATCTAATGATAGGAGATCCGGAAAGGTTTCCGCATCCAGTCCGTTTCATCGGCTCGCTTATCAATCGGCTGGAGAAAAGCACCCGAAAAATATTTTCTAATGAAAGACTTGCCGGAACCCTCACGGGACTTTTTGCTGTCCTCATTTCAGCTACCTTCGTTTATGCGACAATAGAACTTGCGAACTTCGCAGATCCGGTCATCGGCAGGATTGTATCTATCCTCTGGCTTTACATGGGGCTTTCCGCTAGAAGCCTCGCCGAATCAGCATACAGGATTTCCGACGATCTTGAGAGGAACGACATTGAATCAGCAAGGAAATCACTTTCGTGCATTGTCGGACGCGATACCAGGAATCTCAATGAAAGCGAAATCTCGCGCGGCGCGGTAGAAAGTGTTGCCGAAAACACGGTGGACGGGATATTCACGCCGATTTTCTTTGCACTCATCGGATGCTTCACACCAGTAGGCGCAGGGGCGATGATGTGGGCGTTCAAGGCGATGAGCACCTGCGACTCAATGATAGGGCATAAAGACGAGCAGTACATCAGGTTCGGCACTTTTTCAGCAAGGCTTGACGATGTTGCGAATTATATTCCGGCACGATTATGCTATATACTTTTTCCTGCCGCTTCATTTATCCTCGGATATTCTCCGGTGAAATGTTTCCGCACAGCGTTGCGCGATTCCAAATATCACGCAAGTCCAAACTCCGGAATTCCTGAAGCCGCAACTGCAGGCGCCCTGGAAATACGGCTTGGAGGCACAGTTTACTATGACGGGATTCCCTGCGAGAAAAAACCTTTCGGAGCCGAGTTTCCAGCTCCTGAAAAGAAACACATACTTCAATCTGTAAGGCTGATGTGGCTGACAACTGCGCTGATGCTGGGCATAGCGATTGCAGCGGCGATAAGCTTTACTGATTGATTTTTTTGAGGTGTCACAGGTTAATTTCAGTTCATTTTCATTTTGAGTGGGTAAATACACAAAATATGAAAATAATTGAATATCCAATATCCAACACGGAATGTCCAATATCCAAGGAAATTATTGCATTTTTCCCTTTTCGCCGCGTCTATGCTTTTGAATAATATTGAGATCAACTCATCGGTTTTTTCAAGATAGAATTAATTTTCTCCAACTGTTGAATGAGTTCGTCTTTTCTTCACTTCATCGGTTGGATATTCCGTGTTGGATATTGGATATTCAGTCTTTCTAGTTCAATTAACCGGCTACGCCGGGATTCTTTAGTTTAAGCTCCCCCCTGCCAGTTTATCTGGCAGGAAAGAAAGATTGGAGAGCCAAGGGGACATGCCCTTGGCCTCCCAATCTTTGCCTCCTGCGGGGCAAGCCCGCAGGGGGGCCAAAAATACAATTTCCCATACAGTCGAGTACCCTCTCGATCTGAGAAAGAGCCTTAATTTTCAGGTGTTCCCTTCATGTTTAACGGTGAAACCGGTTTGATTTATGAAATGATTATCACATATTAAGATCAACGGGAACAATAACCTGAACGGAAATTTCCTTCACATGGATTATTCCAAAGCAAAAAAATACATCCTGGCCCGGATGGAAAAGGAAGTTCCGCTGGACTTCCGATACCACAATCTGAGACATTCACTCGATGTTCTTCAGGCTGCGGAAAGTTTGGCATCCTCTGAAAACGTAAGTGGAAAAGATCTGGACCTCCTGAAAACGGCGGCGCTATTCCATGATTCCGGCTTCATCTTCCAATACGCCTGCAATGAAAATATAGGCTGCGAGATTGCCAGACAGGCGTTGCCGGAATTCGGATACGGGAAAGATGATACTGAAGAGATATGCTCCATGATAATGGCTACTGCCATTCCACAGAACCCGGGGTCTCATCTGGCGCAAATACTCTGTGATGCCGATCTGGACTACCTCGGCAGAGATGACTTCAAAACAATCGCGGAAAAACTGAGGGAGGAATTGAGCCTTCAGGGAAGGGAATTTACAGAAAAAGAATGGATTGCATTCCAACTTGATTTCATGGAGAAACATAAGTATTTCACAGATACGGCCAGAAAACTCCGTGATGCAAGGAAACAGGAGAACATTGTTAAACTGAAAAAATCACTTATGACAGGAGGTTTGAAATGAACAACAGTAAACCGTTGAAGGATCTTCCGATATTTTCTTCTTTGACAGATGATGAGATCAAGACTGTGTCAGAGATAAGCAATACTCAGACTGTTTCCGCCGATGAACTTGTTTTTTCCGAAGGGGATCCGGGAAGCGACCTATATGTCATCATCAAAGGCAGCATAAGGATTTACACCAAGATAACGGAAAATGTTGACAAGACTCTTGTAACACTGAGAAGCGGGGGTCTCTTCGGGGAAATGTCGGTCATTTCCGAGGCTTATCGCAGCGCCACGGCCAAGGCAGTTGAAGAAACTGAACTGCTCTCAATTAATCAGAAGGATTTCAAAAGCCTTCTTGATAAAAATCCAACCGTCGGCAAAAAGATTCTTGAGTTCATCGTAAAAGTGCTTGCAGACAGGCTGAAAAATACAACCGATCTCTATAGGCAGGCGGTTGACTGGGGGATTTCAATAAGCGGGATACTGGAACTTAACTATAATCAGCTCATATCGCAGAAACAGAAGATATTAATTGAATTGAACTCGGGGAAAAATGTTTCCGGCATCCTTCTGAAAGCCGAGAAACACGTTTCAGGGCTCGAACTGCTTTTGAAAACCGACTCTGAAAAGTTCGTAGTCATCCCATACGCGGCAATCTCGTCAATATCTTTCGGGACAAGCGCGGCGAAACAGTCTGAATAGAAACAGAGGCACAAAGGAGCTAAGGCACAGAGTTCGGAAGTTATTAGACTTAAAAAACCTAAACTTAAAACATGAAACTTAAAACTACTTTAAGAGGATATATACAATGGCGGCAGCAATTGATCCTTTTCTGGAATTCCTGATAAGCAGCGGCGCATCGGATCTGCATCTTGGCAGTGAACTTGTTCCTTCCGTCCGTGCGGATGGGGAAATAAGGAAACTGGACGGCACTGACAAGGTGGATAAGGAAACAGCCCAGGCGATAATTGAGGAAATTATGCCGGAACGCAATAAAAAAGAATTCTGGGACTGTTACGATACTGATTTTGCTTATGAACTGCCCGGCATAGGGAGATTCAGGGTGAATGTGTTCATGGACAACAACGGAATCGGAACCGTCATCCGCCAGATTCCCGCTAAAATACTTTCCGCAGATGCCCTCAAACTCCCACAGGCCGTGCGTGATTTATGCTTCCTGAACAAGGGGCTTGTAGTCGTGACCGGCCCGACAGGGAGCGGAAAATCAACCACCCTCGCCGCAATGGTGGACCTGATAAACGAGAAGCGCACCGACCATATAATCACAATCGAAGATCCCGTAGAATTCGTACACAAAAACAAGAACTGCCTCATAAACCACCGGGAAGTGCACAGGCATACGCAGAGCTTCAAAAGGGCCCTCAGGGCCGCATTGCGCGAAGATCCGGACATCATCCTTGTCGGGGAAATGAGAGACCTGGAAACAGTCGAAATTGCTATAGAAACGGCAGAGACCGGCCATTTGGTTTTCGGGACGCTTCATACAAATACCGCCGCGAGCACGGTTGACAGGATTATCGACCAGTTCCCGGCCGACAGGCAAGCCCAGATCAGAACAATGCTGAGCAGCTCACTGAAAGGCGTGATTGCACAGACCCTGCTGAAGAAAAAAGGCGGAGGAAGAGTGGCGGCAATAGAGATTCTCGTCGTCAATTCAGGAATTGCGAACATCATCCGTGATGGAAAGACATATCAGATACCGTCCATGATGCAGACCGGGAAAAAGTTTGGAATGCAGACACTGAATGACGCTTTATTCACCTTTGTCGAGAACGGCACCGTCACTCCGGAAGAAGCCCTTTTCAAGGCTGTAGACAAAGTCAGCTTTGAAACCATGCTAACAACAAACGGATACAAGGCGTGAGTTTTACGGACGGCTCATTCACCATTTAAAATAATCCCTGGACTTCTGATAGACCGCCGGATATGTCCACAGGTCGGTGATGGAATCGCCAATGAAAAGCAGGTCTTTCCTGGGCTGTTTAAGTTTTTCCTGGAAATAATGTATCCACCAGAAGTCCTGATCTCCCATTGTTTCCGGAGTACATGTCTTCAATTCGCTTTTGGGAAGGCCATATTGCTCCCTTCTTCGCTCTGTGAGCTACGAATGGCAGGTCTAAATCATTAAAGATCGAGAATTTCAACTGTTCGTAGTAGCGCAATTTATTGCGCGTTGATTTTTCCAGGATCAGAAAGCAACGGCGTATAAATTCGCCTACTACAAACTCAGTCCTCAAAAACTATCACAGCATATCCCTTGAAGACCGGAACATCCGCGCAGATGTAATTGTCCTTAACCGTAAACGGCAGCTCTTTCCCATCCGGAGCCAGATAGACCTTTTTGGGTGACATCCCTTCTAGGCGGAGTGCGATCTTCGCATCTGTTACAGCGCATGCTTCTTCAATCATCTCAGTATGCTTGCCACGCATTTCCGGCACATATGCCAGCAGGTGAACCATCCGGCGGTCGGACTGACGCGTTACTGTTGCACGCCCGAACGATGGCATATTCTCCGTACGCAGCAGCGGTTCCGGCAGAAGTTTTGACATCAGTTCCCGGAGGATGTATTTCATATACGGGTATGCACTTTCATAGTAAGCGCTAAAAATCGGAAATGAGAAATACGCAATGTCCTTCTTCAGGATGATGGCTGGTTTTTCTGTCAGCTTGTCCGGCGGTGTATATGCATAAACGCTGGAACCGTCAAAACCCTGATTATAATATGGTGCGATAACTTTTGCCAAAGCCCCCTGCCCGTCAGTGTTTTTCACCTGCAGTCCTTTGCAATATGTCGCAAGTGGCATCGGCGGCAAATCTTTGAAGAAGCCATAATCGAGCTGCAGATATGCCGGGTCTGAAAGGTCTTCTCCGACATATTCGATTCCCCATTCCGGCATGGCAAAGGCTGTGCCCTTCTCATTTAATCCGGAACGCCAACTGGCGATGATCTTACCGCCACCCTTGATGAAACGGCGGAGAAGTTCAGCCGTTTCAGGACTGATAGCTGTTTCATCCGGCAGGATCAACAGCTTATAATTGAATATTTTCTCCCAGTCAGAGACAATGTCGAATTGGCCTTTCAGTTCGGCAAGCATGCGTGTGACGCCGTCTATTGCCGGACCGGACATCATCCGCTCCCAGTGCGGTTCAAAGAAAACCACGATATCTGTCTGCGGTTTCGCTCCGTCATACCACGCTTCATATTTCTGAGCGGCGTAAAACACTTTTCGAGCCAAGTGGAATTCCGCAACATTGATATCGCCGCGCGGATGAAAATGACTGCCGATATTCGGACGCAATCCGTTTGCCAGCGCATGAAAACAGTCATATTCCAGACTTGCAGGTGTGCGCAATCCGCCGAAATCACCCCAGCTAGTATGGAATCTGCCGGTCATGTGCAATGTCGGCTTTCCAAAGTTGCGCAGATAGCGGGTGCACACCGCCAGATTATCGTAGCCCCAGCCGCCGGTCGGTAGACACTCGAGATCGAGATAGTCGGATATCTCCTGCTGGACAGTTGGAATAAAACCATTGAAAAACAGAATGGCATCGGGTTTCACTTTCTTGATTGCGGCAATCATTTTCCGTGCGGCCGACAGATGAGTACGCGCCGACAAGGCAAACAGATCCTTCCAGCTGCTCCAGTCAATTCCTTCTTTCTTGATGATGGACATGCAGCTCGGACAAATACAGGGCTTGGGGTTCATGCAGTCAAAGAAGAAACCGGATACCGGATAACGTTCCAGAACCTCAAGTATCATTTTAATGACATGATCCACATACTCCGGATTTGACGGGCACATGGTCATAAATCCGGCATTGTCCTTATTTGCGTTCAGGGCATAGATTTTCCCGTCCGGCGTGATTCTGACCCAGTCACGGTGCAACAGCCCCTCCTCATGGCTGATCCCGACATTGATATAAGCGTTGAGCAGGATATCGTTTTTACGGCATTCTTCGGCAAGCTCTCCGAACATGTCGCGTTTCAATGAGGGATGCCTGATCCCGAGCTTCGTGTCGTAATAGGCGAAGCCCTGATTGCAGCGGGCATGGAAAGTAAGGAAGTCCACCCCGCAGCTTTTGACTTCGGCGACGAATTTCTTCGCATCGAAATTAGCGCCGACATCCGGGCAGGCCTTCATGGTGTGATTGTCGAAAAACAGACTATACTTCGGTGTTTTCATTTTTGTTCCTTTTAAATTATTTTCGTTTCTTTTCCAACAATGTGGGATAGGCGTCTCGCCTGTC
>CAZION010000152.1:0-17360 GCA_964540865.1 uncultured Victivallis sp. | reverse complement strand
CCTGTAACTTTGCCCAATGCCGTCACAGTCATGGTCGCAGCCCCGGAATCATTATTCACCATACATGAGCCGTTGAAGGAACCATAAGCCCAGACGGGTAGAAGGTCTACTGTCATGCTGAAAGTCAGCACGGCCGGAGTCTTGAAATCGTTCTTTGCAGTGACCGTCACTGTCTTGCTGGTGGCCGTCGTAGGCACTCCCGTTATCTTCATTGTCTTCGCATCGAACTTCAATCCGGTCGGTAGACCGGCAACTGTAACTGAACTCACGGGACTGCTTTCTGATGCAACCGCCAGAAGCAACGTGAACGGAACACCTACCATTGTCTTTTGCATTCCCGGATCTCCGATGACAGGAGGCCCGATAATCCATTGTGCCGTAACAGTCAGATTCGACGTTATGTTGTTGAATGTCTTGTCCCAGCCGTTAAACGTCCAGCCTGGCTTCGCATTGAACGTCGGCACAATCGCTGCGCCTCCGTGGTTTATTGTCTGACTCAGGTCGCCGCCGCCAGTTCTCGCCCCTTTACCAGAAAGATTAAAAGTTACGGTATAGGTGTTTTTTGCGAAGTTTGCGCAAACCGTGGTGTCTGAGTCTGCGGTTGCCGTCGTTCGTGCTGAGTTCGCATTTCCAAAATTACCCTCCCCGCTCGTTACAGACCAGTTGACAAAATGGTACCCGATTCTTGGCGTAGCAACGATTCCTACAGCTGCTGACTTTATCTGAACTGATGGGCCTGACGGGGCAGTAATGCCATTGCCGTCATTGTTCACAGTCAGGGTATAGTTGTTTTCCGACTCGGTAGCAATGACGTCTTTGTCAGTTATCCCGGTGGATGAACACCTGATTATGGCCGAGCCGTTCGCAGTGTCCGCATCCTGGGCTACGGAAAGCGTGACAGTCTGGTATGTATCCCAGTTCTCAGTCGTAAACGTGAGGCTTGAACCAGATGACACCGTTACGTCGCTGTCGCCTGATACTCTCGAAACCGCAACTGTTTTGCTTGCGGTCGGCTGCATTGTCAGTTTGACCTTGAAGCTGTTCGTGGATCCTTCATTGATGCTGAGAGATGAGATGTCAGTCGTAATCTGAACATCGTTTGCCGCGAAATTCGCAGTGATGGTTGCGTCTCCGTTAAGGACAATAGTCGTACTAGAGGCGTTGACATCGGCAATATTGGCATTGGCAGTTTTTGTCCAGTTGACAAAATAATATCCGCTTTGAGGCGTTGCTGTGATTGAAATAGTTTCGCCTCTCTTGATGACCTTTGCCCCTGTAGAGGGTGTGGTTGTTCCACCTGCCAAAGGCGAAACTGCCATTGTCAGATTCGCGATGTCGTAAAGCTCAGCAACCTCAGAATCGGATAAGGCGCGGTTGTAGATGCGGATGTCGTCGAGTTTTCCGTCGAGGAATTCAGTTTCATAAGGGGTATCCTTGCCTAAGAACAGGCTTTGAGTATTTGCTTGCAAGTTGTTAGCATAAGGAGCTGATCCCACCTTCTTCCCGTTTATAAAGAAAGAGACATTTTCATGATCATAGCTGATGGAGTAATGATTCCAGGTATTGGGGGCGGGAATGGTAGTAGTCGTTCCCAGTCCAAACCAGTCTTCAAAATAAAAGGCGGAAGTATTTAAATTTAGCAGGGCAGCGTACTGCCTCGGAAATCCCGTGTCGGACCTTTTACATAGAAAAGTTACCCATGGTCCATTTGTAGTATTGCTTCCCGAACGATAGAATCCCCAAAAGCTTAATGTACAATATTGCTGAGGAGACATTAAAGATGTTGAGTTTTGAGCTTCAATGAAGGCACTTATGCCGTCAAAATTGTAAGCGCTATTGGCATTTCCGAACCTGTCGGTCGTCAAGGTTGCACCATTCACTGTTCCATTGTTTCCGTTCCCTGATTCGTCGTTGGAATTGCCGTTGAATGGATAATAGGCGACAAGTCCCGTTTCAAGAGTGTTAACAGCAAAATTTGCGGTGATGGTTATATTCCCTGACACACCGGTAATCGTCAATGGATTAGTCGTCCCGGAATAATCTCCTGTCCAGTTCACGAAATGGTAGCCGGTGCTGGGGACTGCGGTAACTTCAGAACAAGTCCCTCCCTTATCAACGGCCTGCATCTTTATGCCGGTTATAGTGCCGTTCGTTCCTTCAACGAATTTGACTGTGTAGAACCACTTGGCATATAGGGTTGTATCTGCGTTGATGTTGAATGTACCTGTTCCAGCCGCATAGTCCGCACCAGTACCGTCAGCTTTTGTATTCCAGCCTGTAAAAGTACAACCGGCTTTTACGAGGTTCCCACTGTTGGACAGAGCTGTGACACTGGCATTTACCAGATAACCTACGGAACCTGCCGGAACGGTTCCTCCAGTGTTTCCGTTACCGTTGTAGTTCAACATGTAATTATAAGGGAAGCATGGATAGCCGTTCCATGTTGGCGTTGTGAATCCGGTACTGGTGGACTTGTAGTAGATTGTAAAACCTGAAGATGCATATTCAAAAGCAGTTAAATCGAAGCTGCCCGTTGAATTCCCAGCAAAATAAGCAGAGCCAAGGTTGGAGCAAGATCTGAATGCTCGGTATCCCACCGAAGTGACGTTGCTGGGGATGGTTACGTTGGTCAGAGATGTGCAATAAAAAAACGCATATGCCCCAATCGAAGTCACACTTGAAGGTATTATTATCATAGTCAGCGGGGAGTGGCAGAATGACTCGTTTCCTATAGAAGTGACGTTGCTGGGGATTTCATAAGCTCCGATTTTACCAGTCGGGTAGTTAACAAGAGCAGTTTTATCCTTGTTAAAAAGCACACCTCCTACACTTGTATAATTTGAATTGGCACCGTCAACCAGTATGTCCGTCAACGAGGTGCAATAATAGAATGAATTAGTTACAACCGAACTAACACTCGAAGGAATTGTTATGGATGTCAACGAACAACAAGAACCAAACGCATAACCTCCAATAGCTGTCACTCCGGAAGGAATACTATAATCTCCACTCTTTCCTCCAGGGCAGAAAATAAGATGAGTTGCAGTCTTGTCGAAAAGCACTCCGTCTATACTGGTATAGCTTGGATTGACACCGTCAACCAGTATGTCTGTCAACGCGGTGCAACCAAAAAAGGCAGTCGCTCCAATAGAAGTGACACTCGAAGGGATCGCTATGGATGTCAGCGAGGTGCAACCTCTAAATGCATTCACTCCAATCGAGGTCACAACACTGGGGATTGTCACACTGGTCAGGGAGGTGCACCCATTAAATGCCGAGGCTCCAATAGATGATACGTTGACCCCGCCGATGGTTAGCGGTATTACGATGCAGCCTCCAGAGCCTGTGTATCCTGTTATAGTATGCGTACCTGCATCAAACATGAAATCTATTTCAGGCGATGAAGACCACGCGAAATTCGCGGTGATCGTTTTATTTGCGGTTACATTTGATATAGTGAGCGGATTTGCCGTTCCGGAATAATCACCAGTCCAGTTTACGAAATGGTATCCGGTATTTGGAACTGCTGTGACTGCCGAACAATTAGCACCCTGATCTATCGTCTGAACCTTGGTTCCAGTAATAGTACCATTCACACCTTCAACGAATGTGACCGCATATGTGTTTATCGCGAAACTCGCAGTTACAGTCTTGTCGCCAGTGACGTTCGTATCCGTCCTGGATGCGGTCGCTACGCCGTCACTCCATCCCGTGAATTTATAGCCAGTGTTTGCAACGGCGCTGACGGCGGTTCCGCTCGCACCATAATTTATCGCCTGCAGACTTGTCCCGGTGATCTTGCCTCCTGCACCAGCGTTATAGGTAAGCGTAAATGTTTTAATGGAATAAACTGCAGTGAAAACCATGTCCTTGTTGATGTTAGTGACCGTAAGCGGATTGGTACTTGAGTAGTCGGTTCCGCCTTTTGTCCATTTTAAGAAGTTGTGACTGGCAGGAGCGTTGGCAGAAATAGCCGAGCAGGATTCGCCACCGTTTACAGTCTGAGTTGCTGTCCCTGTCAGAGAAGCACCTATGGTTCCGTCAGTCTGGAAAGTAACTGTGTAAGGGATGAGACATTTTGCAGAATACGCTGAAACTTTGCCTCCTGCTTTGGTAAAGCCACCTCCTGCATAGAGATTTCCGGAAGGGCCTAAAGCAAGGGCACCGATTCCACCATTCGTACCTGATCCGAGGCTCCCCCATGAGGATGTTGTTGAATCCCATTTTGCGATGTTAAGAGCTGACACTCCGCCAGCTGTAGCGAATCGCCCTGAAACATAGAGGTTTCCATTAGAATCGAAAACAATTGAGCTGACAGTCGTAAAACTTAGCCCGCCGGCCATACCTGTTCCAAGGGTACTCCACGTGGAGGTTATTGGCTCCCATTTGGCTATGGACTTCGCCGAGACTCCGCCAGCTGTTGTAAATTCCCCTCCTGCGTAGAGGGTTCCAGAAGAATCGCAAGCAAGGGCGTTGACCATATCGCTCACGACAATACCGTTCATTCCCGTTCCCAGCGCGCTCCAAGTGGAGGTTGTTGGATCCCATTTTGCGATATAGTTCGCCGACACCCCGCCTGCAGTTGTAAAGTTTCCTCCTGCGTATAGGTTTCCGGAAGAGTCGAAACTGAGAGCGGTAACACTCCCGTTCATTCCCGTTCCCAGCGCGCTCCAAGTGGAGGTTGTTGTATTCCATTTGGCTATGTAATTCGCCGAGACTCCACCTGCAGTGGTAAAGTTTCCCCCAGCATAGAGATTCCCGAAAGAATCGAAGGCAAGGGTGCGCACACTCCCGTTCATTCCAGTTCCTAGCGCGCTCCATGTGGAACCGTTCCATTTGGAAATGCAGAGAGGTGTAGTTCTACTTTGTGTTGTATAGGTTCCTCCGGCATAGAGATTTCCGAAAGAGTCGCAAGCGAGGGTATAGACCATAGAGTTCATTCCAGTTCCTATCGCACTCCATGTGGAACCGTTCCATTTGGAGATACGGTCTGGTAACAATCCTCCTATTCCATCTTGGGTGCTAAAAAAACCTCCTGCATAGAGGTTTCCAGAAGAGTCAAAAGCAAGTGAGCAGAAAAAACCTGTATTTATTCCAGTTCCGAGAGCACTCCAGACCGAGCCGTTCCATTTTGCGATATTGTTTACTTCGATCCCCCCTGCAGTTCTAAACTGCCCTCCCGCGTAGAAGTTTCCGGAAGAGTCGAATGCGAGGGCGCTGATAGTATTGCCATATATTTCCGCTCCGCGTGCGCTCCATGTGGATGTTGTTGTATCCCATTTGTAGATATAACATCCCGACACTCCGTAGAGGTTTCCAGAGGAGTCTAAAGCGAGGGGGCTGCCAATGCCCTTTCCCGCTCCGAGCGCACTCCATGAGGAGGTTATCGGAACCCACTTTGCGATGTTAAGAGCTGACACTCCGCCAGCTGTAGCGAATCGCCCTGACACATAGAGGTTTCCGGAAGAGTCGAATACGAGTTTCTTAACATTAGTCACATTAAACTCCCCGCCCGCCATACCCGTTCCTAGTGAGCTCCATGTAGAAGTTGTGGGATCCCATTTCGCAATACGGTTCGCCGACGCCCCTCCAGCGATAGTAAAACTACCTCCCACATAGAGGTTTCCGGTAGAATCGCAAGCAAGAGCGTTGACCTCACCGTTTATTCCAGCTCCGAGGGGACTCCAAGTGGAGCTTACCGGATTCCATTTTGCGATATAGTTTGCCGACCCTCCTCCAGCTGTAGTAAAGACACCTCCCGCGTAGAGGTTTCCGGAATAATCACAAGCAAGGGCGCTGACCATACCGTTCATCCCCGTTCCTAGAGCACTCCAAGTTGAGGTTGTTGGATTCCATTTGGCAATGTGGTTCGCCGACACCCCGCCTGCGGTGGTGAAGCCTCCGCCCGCATATAGATTTCCAGAAGAATCGCAAGCAAGGGCATAGACACTTTTATCCGTTCCAATAATTCCATCCACTCCCGAACCGAGTGCACTCCATTTTGAGCCGTTCCATTTGGCGATACAAGTCGCCAAAACATCGTTCGCAATGTCAAAACCTCCCCCAGCGTAGAGGTTGCCTGAAGAGTCGAAAACAAGAGAGGAGACATCCCCTGACATACCTGTAATTCCTCCCATTCTGACCCAATTGGCATCGGATATAGTGGGGTCTATGCGAATGGGGTAAATAGCACCGGAGTCATTAACTGTAACAATAAATTGCTCCGGAGAACTTATCTTGAATTCGGCGGGAAGTTTTTTGCCGGAGGCATCTGAAACAAGAAGTTTTGAATACGCAAATTCCCTGCCGGTTTCGGTCAGACGGATCTTAATTCCAGAGCCGGAAAGTTCGACAGTCGCGTCAGTAAGTCCTATGGCAAGTGCAAGTTCGCCATTACCTTCAGGTTTTTTGGAAATTATGAAATCCTGACGGATGCCGTCGCTGGAGACTGTATATTCCTCGACAAGATCCGGACGGACAATCTGTACACAGTCTTTTGAGACTTTTACATTTCCCTCTGATGAATCCTGTGAAAGGCTTTGGCCGGCACGTCCGAGTCCAGTAACCTTCATGCTGAATGCTCCAGCGCCTTCGGTGCCGGAAGTGGATTTGAACGAAACCCCAGATGATGTTACCGATGCTTCGAGCGCCTGAAGCTTGCAGACAATCTCCGCACCATTGTCAACGGCTTTGATTCCGAGTGAATTCGAATCAGCTTTTTCGGCGGCTTTTTGTCCTAGTTCGGAAAAAGGGAATGATTTTACGGCTTTTCCAACTTCATCTGCTAAACACGCAAAACCTGCGAAAGTCCATACGATAAATGCGGCAATAAAGAGTCCGTTCCAGCAAGAATTGTTCTTCATATTCCCAGCCCTGTGATTATATTCATTTATATTATGCAGTTATCATACATTTCACCTGCCAAGTAAACCTGCCTTGGGCATAGCCCTAGACAGTCTAACCTACCAAGTACAGTCAAATTACTTTATATCAAGGAGTTTCAAGCAAATAAACAGTATTCATCGCTATCCCGGAAATGCTCAAAAAAACACGAAGCTCCACCAGTCCCAGGATATGAAACAGACGTGTGCCGGGTTATCATGAAGAATGTCATCGAATCCGACGCTGCGACCATGAAGAAGTTTCCGGAGGATGATAATGAGTAACTTTAAATCATGCCAGCTCTAATTGAATGTATTTTCAGGCGTGCTATTTTCTACAACATCAACATAACTTATCGGAAACCGGCATATGCGTACCGACCACTTAAAGAATTCCATAAGAAAGGCACCAATGTTCGAACAGGCTTTTAAGAATATCGACGACGTTCTTTGTAAATACGCCGGCTGCTGCACCAGCACAAGTCAGGACACGCCTGAGGGGATCTCATATTCATAACGAAAAACAGCAATTAACTTATGGAAAAGCATATCAGATATATAAGTAGATTTACGAGTATTGTTTTTACAGGAATTCTTTCCTCGTACATGTTATTTTTAAGTTCCTGCAACACTCTGCATGAACAGGAATGTTCCGCTCCGGAAGCCCCTTACTGGTGGACGAATCCGCACGGGGATGATGCTGATTTCATGTATGAAAAGGCCAGCGCAGAAGGCGCTTTCAACGAACATGCCGCCCGTGAAAGAGCATACGGGAACGCCCTTTCCCTGCTGTCGAAGAGGATATATGCTGGAGTATCTTCAGGTATTAATTCCGTTAAACTCAATTCCAAACATTCCTTTTCCGGAATAAGAGTTGTCGATGAAAAGACGCAGAAGTGCGAGGAGGGATGGTATGCATGGATACTTATAAAGTATCCGCAGGAGATGAAAACGGAATTCGCGGGACGAATTTCCAAGAGCACAACTAACCTGAAGGACATAGAGAAGATTGCTTCTGGAATAAAAGCGAGTTTTAAGATAATCCTCTTTACCCAGGACAGGCGAACCGAATATTACGAAGGGGAAAAGATTAAATTCAGTGTCATCTCCGAGAAAAACTGCCACATAGCAATGTTCATTCACCAGTCTGACAACACCAGTATCCTCATATATCCGAACAGGTGGTCTCAGGACACATGGATTCAAGCAGACAGGACGCTTACGGTTCCAGCTCCAGAGAAAGACAGATTCGAATTTGCTGTATCTCCTCCATATGGGGACGATGTCGTCCAGATCATTGCATGCACGAATAAGAACGCCCTTATAGCCAGGATCGACAAGGAGCTCAAGAAAATCTCCGGAAGCCAGGATTTCGCAGTAATTGAGCGTGGTGTAATTCTCAAAGAGATAAACTTATCCAAGATGGATGATGATTCCAAAGGCCCACTGGAGTGGAGTGAGGCTCACTTCATGATTTCAACTTTTCCCTCGGGCAAATGAGGTGTTTTCAAAACTTAATGGTTCTTCTAATAATTGATTGAACATGTACTGCAACGACGATCGTCTTGATCTATATTGAAAGCAGTTGAAGAACGAACAACTGCAAAATGGAGAAAAGAATGTTCAAGTTAAGATTTCTGTTGCTAAAAACGCATCCGGAAAACAATAAGACGATCAGAATCATGGAAGTCCAACAAAGAATACCGTGAAGGAAAGGTTGGGCAAAAATTGATTTTATTTATCTTCATCCTTGTCATCTCTATCTTTATACGAGTTAAATACTAGGACAACATTGTTCTTTTTGTTTGGCGAAACAATACATTTTTGAAAAATTAACTGGGGGCTGGCATTGCTTGTCCCGTCCACGACATTTGTGATTTTTACTGGTATTTCCTGTTCTCCCGGGGAAACTAAACCTGACCAGAGGTGAATTTTGCCGGGGACATGTGCAATGTTTCTGGTGTCAGCCTTAGTTTTTATACATAATGCGACAATATGTCCGGTTACTCCAATAACTATTAGACCTCCTCCTACAGAGACCATAATTATCGTGGCATCGCCGTTTCCACTTTTTGAGCTGGCCAAAATCAGCGCGGTGCCAAGGCAGAGCGCGCCAGCGATTATAAATGCCCACCCGACTGATTTTGTAGTGTCCTTAACTATGGCTTTATATTCGTTGACCTGATCGATCGGCCTCCCCCCACGAGTTGTGGCTTGGAAATACATGTCATCACTCATCGCCGCTTCGTAGAAAACAGGGAGACGACCAAAGGACGGCTTGGACAGTTCAACTTGCGTTGTGCCGACATCCTTCTGGGTGAATACCAAAATATCTTGATATTTGCCTGACTGTTCCTTTAGCGGTCCTGTGCCTGAAAATACAACTACAAGGGTATTGTCAGTATATTTGGGAACAGGTAGAGCCTGTACTAGTTCTTTTGCTCTCTTAAAACTATCAACGGCAGCCAGACCTTCCCCCAGTTTCATCTCGCATAGTCCAATCAACCATTCAAATGTCGCCATATCGGCGTTATATTTTCCCTCTACGGACAGACTGTCCTGAAGTATTCCGCTTTTGAAACACGCCATTGCATTTCCATAATCACCAACTTCATAATACCGGAGCCCCCTTAGCAGAAAAACAAATGATCTCTCGTATGGTTCACCTTTGAAGGGTTTTGAATTCTCGTCGTGCCAATACGACAGAGCCTTCTGTGCTTCTGGAGTATTTGAATATATGTCTTCAATACGCTCTATGGCCAGATCAAGAGGTCTGTCAATTAAAAACTTGCGCTGGTCTTCGCTAAGGGATAAGCCGTTATTCATACCAGTTACTGCAATGTCAGTAAGATTTACCACAGCATTCCTGTCCATTTCATTTTTCAGGCTGGAAAGCCTGTTCTGGAAGACCTCCGGAATCTTGTCAGCATGTTGCGCAGGAACAATTTCGGGCGCAGGGGGAGGTGTGGTCGAACAGCCGAACAGATAAGCCACCAGTGATGATGTTGCAAACAAATGGAAGATGAAGTAGGCAGGGGATTTTCTCGCTCTATGGATGCGCATCAGCATAATCTATCCTTTTTTTTATTGCGTCATTGGCGCTCTGTTGTTGAAATCGACAATGTAAATCTCCACAAGGCCGGAAACAGCCTTGCGCCATGGCTCAGGCAAATAATTACAAGTCATTCCCATCCTCTGGATGAAATAGGCCAAGACAAGCGGCTCTTCCTGTGAAGTGCAATTCTGCATCCTGATGAGGATGTCGCAGGCGTAGGCCTGATTTATATGCATAGTGTCGAGAGCGGCTGACAATTCCACATCTGACTCCCTGTCCGACGCTGTTAAATTTCCGAGTTTCTCAATAATCAGGTAGTCCGCGTCCCATTTTAAGCCATTATACTTTTCCTCCGGCATATTAAGCCGGCGCATACAGGTCATTGCTGAAACCCTATAATTCTTTATTGCACTGAACAAAAATATATTTTGAACTTTAGCTTGCGCCAGCTCCGGATTGTCGTCCACGTTTTTGAACTTCTCGATAAGCTCATCGTATTTTGCGATATCAGCGTTTAAGAGCTTCCATTGTTTTTCAGGCAGGGGATTGCAGATTCTTCTTTTTATTGGCGTGGCAGCAAGCTCATATAGCGTGCCTTTTTCGAAAAAATCCCCGTAAGAGAGAGTGAGCCATTTATTTGTTCTACCGCAATATCCAGACCAATCACCTATCTGGGCATCGGCAATGGCTTTTGCATCTTCCAGGCTTTTCCTAAAACTTTCTTTGTCGGTGATATTGGCAGAATTACGTATTTTCTCGCCAATCCTTTCCATCTCCTTGCTGTATGAATTACGCTGCCGGACCGCTTCGTCGGCTACGTCGCCGCTTTGTTTAGCACCTTCACGTAAGCGGATAAGGATATCCTGGTACAACGCCGCATACTTTTCCTTCTTACTTGAGATTTCGCCAACCGTATTCCGCCATGATTTCCCGTCATTCTCAATTTTTCCGGAATATTGCATGTCGTATTCATTGAATTCATTTCTGACCTTTGTGTCAACCCAGTCAACAGATGCGCAGGAGAAGAGGAATGCGGCGCATGGCAGTACTGCAAGGATTTTAATAGTACTATTTTGCATTGTCGGGACTACCTCCACCTGTTTTGCTCCCGCTTTCTTTTTTATATGCCTCAAGTATCTTCTTGATCACGTCATCTAAGTCGCGGGCCTGCTTTTCCGCCCTTTCAACCACTTTCATCTCCTCCCTGAGCTGCTCGGCAAGCTTCTGTTGCACAGTTATGACTTTTTGGTATACCTCGGCATCACCGTCCCTGAGAAATTTTTCAAGAGAATCTACTGTTTGCTTTTCTGTTTCCTTAATGGTTTTCGCAAGTTCCGCCTGATCTTTTTTTGCATTTTCGAGCTGAGATTTAAACTCTTCTGCGGTCTTCGCTATATCTTTCATAAGGTCTATTAACTTCCGGTTCCGTTCGGTCTCTCCTCTGTAGTTCTCATACAATTCCAGGTGCTTTTCCTCCAGTTGCTTCGAAATCTTTTCTTTTTCCTCGTTGATACGCTGTTCGGTCCATGACTGTGTAGCGCATCCGGATCCGGAAATCATCATGATGGAAAGTAAAATGCAAAGCCGTAATTTCATAACACGCTATCTCCCCCTTTTTGTTGTTTATCTGCCTGGAGCTCTCAGCCTTACGCTATAGGAATCCGCTTCCGTCAAGGAACTTACGTCATATGCAATTGTCTGATTTGGTGAAAATGAAATCCTCCTCCAAAATGATTCATCTACGATTACCCCACCGAGCCGGAATACCGTCGACACCTCTACTTGCATGTCCTTATCCTCCCTGTTCCTCAACTCGGTATTTAATCTCATCCGTCCATGCTGAAGTTTTCTTATTACAGGATTTTCAAATGAGAAAGAGTCAGCCATCTCTCTTGTCAATGCAACACATCGGTTATCTCGCTCGGCATTTGATACTGGTATCCATTCCGTTTTAAATGGGGATTCAGTAGCACATCCGCAATACAACAGAAAAATCAATGCTTTAAGGGCCGATATGAAATATGAGCTTTTCATCAGTAATTCCCAAATTCGAACTGGTCTTCCCAGTCAATTTCCGTGCTTTCCGCGGAAGTCAACCGAAACGTTATATGCCAATAGTCGGAAATGTTCCGCAAATCACCGGTCAGGAAATAATTCACACCTGTGAGCTTTTCCCTAGTTCCAATTTTGTTGTCGCTCAACAGATTTTCGCGTTTGCTCCGCCGTTCAGTTTCTACCGCATCCTTCACATCGTATTCACGATCCACAAACTTGACGGGATTGTTGGCCCGCGAATTCAATTCCACCCTTAATTTTGCAGGGAACAATGACTCGTCAATCTTTTCATTGCTTCGGTTGTTGAATTGGTGCAACGCTATTACCGGCGGCTTGTCGGCATCATATACGACGGGGCTCCGGTAAAGAGAACGCAACATCTTGTCAGCCATGAGATTGATTCCCGGCCCATTGATTGAATTCGTATTTTTCCTTGGGAACCGGATCCTGACGCAATATGAATCCGCCGGACATACCGAGTTTGTCTTATATGCGATGGCCTGATTCGGCGTAAGCTTGAACTTCTCCCAGACAGTTTCATCCACTATATTGCCACCGCTGCGAAATGAAACCGACACCTCTATTTCCATGTCCTTGTCAATAAGTCTGTTGCGTATCTCAGACTGTATTGACATTGCCCTGTCATTGCATATAGCGGAAAATTGGGAGTTTTCAAATGATAAATTCCCTTCATCCCACACTTTTTCCCACCAACTTGGCATCAGTGCACGATCAAGAACTATGGCCTCAGCATTTCTTTCAGAATTCTTTACCCTTCTGGGCAAAACCTTTTCAGGGCCTTCGGACCGGCATCCCTGTGAAAGGCTCACAATGAGGATAATTGACATTAACGGGAAAAACTTTTTTAAAATATTCTTCATAAAGCACCCCTGGAATTTATTTATCGATATACAAAATTAACCCTGCCGCTAAAATCACGTTCGAATTGATCTTCCCATACAATCTGGGTATTCTCCGCATTCACCAGCCAGACGGTTATCAAGACATAATCCTCGGTGCGGCCGTCGCCCCCCGAACGTGAAAGTCCACGCATGGCTCCAGAAAGAAAATAGTCGGCGCCGCTTATCGCTTTTTCCAAATCTCCCTCACGGAAGGAAAATTCACATTCCCTCCTCCCCTTGCGTTCATTCACCGCAGCGTCTATACTCGTCCTGTCGAGAAAGACAAGTCTTCCCGGAGCTTTTGAATTGGCGTCTGCCTGCAGTTTCGCAAGGAAAATGTCACTGTCAATTCTGAAACGACTGTTGTTTTTGAATCTCAAGACTGCGATGCGTGGCGGTTTTTTGGATTTCTCTACTACATCACAATTCAACATGGATCTGACCATCTTATCGGCAATCTCCTTGACATCCCCGCCATTGAGGCCTGGCGCAGGATCGCCCTTTCCGTTGTCTATTCTTATACATGAGAAAAGAGATATGGACATCGTCAGCATTATAAGCCACAGAAAAGCTGTTATGACTAATCTGGCAGGAGCATGTTCCCTGACATAATATCTTGGTGTGTTATTTGAAAAAAAACTCATCATTTCTTCCTGGATTTATCTTTCGCACTTCCTTGCATGTCCGTCCTGTTCTTATCGGCCTGCATATCCGCCTGTAGTCTTACAATATCACCTTCAATCTCCTTGACACGGAAATCCTTGTTTCCAAAGACTTCTCGCCTACCTTCAAGGGCGAGTTCTGTTTCTTTCTGAGCAATCAGGATTTTGCCCCTTCTTTTATAAAGTTCGGCAAGATCCAAATGGCTATCTATTGTGTCGGGATGTTTTTCCCCGAATCTCTTCCGCCTTATGGCAAGAGCCTTGCCAAAGAAATACTCAGCCTTGGACAGTTCATTTGTTATCAGGCATGCATTACCAAGACAGTCATAGCACGCTGCCAGGTCAGGATGCTCCAAATCCTGTTTCCAACGCTGCATATCGGTCGCTTTTTGAATTAATGCCATTCCTTCCGCGCGTTTCCCGGTTTTCACATACAGATAACCTACATTGGCATATATTCGCGCCGCCTTCAGATGCTCTTCCCCGTAATAACGCTCCACTGAGCGCATGGCATCATTGTAATATCTTATCGCATCATCATACTTGCCTAGCCTGCCATACACATCTCCGAGATTGGCAGTTGCGGTTATTACATCCTCATTGCAACGGCATTCCTTCCACTCGTCAAGGGCCTTTATGAAGAACTCTATGGCCTTCTCATTCTCCCCTTTATCAAAATAAACTTCCCCTATTGCATTGTTTGCTTCAGCAATGTCTTTTGAATACTTGCCTCCTGTTAACCTTTTCCGGATCTCAAGCGCCCTGTCCATATATGACAGCGCCTTTTCATAATCATATGTTTCCCGGCGGACACAACCTATGCATAAAAGGACTTCGGAAAGTTCCATGCTGTTTGCCTGCAGCTCCGGGGATTGGCGGGAATAGATGTCCAATGCCATTTGAGCAGTGTCCAGAGCATGGGCGTAGTATCCTTTTGCAAGATACATTCTGCTGAGAATATTATAGCAGTTGGCCCTGCTGATGTCGGCATCCGAAACCTGGAGCAGTTTGTCGGCAAGATATGCCTCCATGTCCGGGGCGAAGTCCCCGGTCTTATTGATGCGCTTAGTCAAAGCCAGCAGCTTCTCGAGATATTCAGCCTGTTGCTTCTTGTCCGATGGCTCGCGGATGGAGAACAACCTGTACATGTTCATGCAAACACGGTAGGCTTCATGGATATTTCCTGTTTTTTCCAGTTCCTCAACATTCTTCTGCATACGGTTGAAATCAGGTTTCACAGCTTCTGACTCGACCGACGGCTTTTCTTCGGAGCTGGAGGATGAAAATACAATATCGCCATTCCCCTTGTCAAGATAGCCGTACATCGGTTTTTGCGACTGCCCCGTTTTCTCTCTAACTTCCTTCCTTACATGGGGACCAAGATCCTCTACAACTGACACGCCGCCTTTGGCAAGATGTTCAGTCTTCCCGTAGAGAACATCTAGGATGGATTTGGTGAAAAGACCGTTGCCGTCAATCTCAACCGCGAGTTCACCGGCACCGCCTGCAGTAAGCATATATACGCAACGATTCTTCAAGATGTCGCTGGAGACGTATTTATGAAAATTATTTTCTAACTTTTTCCCGGCCGATTCTTGGTTTATCGCAAAGAGAGAGGTGCCGGAATAACAACTGTCTATTATAAAAAGGACATGGTTGCATCTCATGTTTTCAGCGAAGGATCTGAAAATCTCAGTTGATATAGCGCTATTTTTCTCATCGCCTTTCGTACAGCCAAAAGGTATTATGTATCCCTCCTGCACCCCCTTCCCCGATATCAATGTGTCTCCATGTCCGGCAAAATAAAAAACCAGAAGATCGTTTTCTTTTAGCTCGTATTGCGCCGACATCAGCACACCTTCGATTATGGCCTGCCTAGTAGCCTCCTTGTCTATCAGGAGTGTAACCTTGTCGAATCCGTAAAAATCAAATACCTTAGACATTTCTTTTGCATCAGAAACGGCATACTTGAGTCGAGGATAAGAATCGTATTCATTGATTCCAACGCAAATCGCAACTCTTCTGCCATATACGGAAGGGAGCTGTTTTACGCCTTTTACCATCACCCCTCGCTCACCCGCAATCTCTCCAAAAGCGAAATTGCCATACAGAAAAACAATCAGCAGCGGCAATATTCTCAAAAATAAAAATCTCATTGCAGGCATATCCACCTGACTCCTTTCAGTCCTTAATCAGTGTAATCACGATAGCCTGCCCACATCCACCAAACATTCAACATCTCACAAACTATCTGCTGACGGATTAGGTCTTGGATAAACTATAGTTCCTTTAGCAAAGCATCAAGGTTTTCCTTCTTTTTCAGTACTGGCTCTTTCTTTTCCGGGACTGCGGCATCATCTACACCAGGCAATGATTTTGCACTAAGCAATGCGTTGATAAACGACTGATCCTCAAATAATGACATTACCCCCTTTCTAAGCGCATTATCTAGGGCTGTACGAGCATTATCGCCACTTGCAAGTTGTATGTTCGGTTCAATTCCCTGTACCTGAATATTGCGATTGTAGAGAATGGCTCCTTTTTTATTCTTTACCATGACATTCATGTTTAGATCAGCTATTGCATCGCCAGCAAAGAAGCCAACCTTGAACTCATTCCAAAAACGAGACAAATCGGTGATAATTGAAACTATTGCTTCATTTCCAATTATGAAACCACGAGATTGCAACTCCTGTTCTAACGCTTTACGTATTGTCGCTGTCAGTTCCTCGTTTGCTAAAATCGGAGCCGTTTCCATTCCGTATCCATTCTTTTTGGAACTGACTTTATTACTCTTTTCCAGACGCTGGTCGTTAACTTGCACATTTACCATGACATTATTCGCATTAGGTATCTTGGTAATTCCAGGTTGCGGAGAATACGAAAGATCAATTCTATCCGTTGTAAACGCGCAGCCAGACAGAAAGAGACCAAGAACACCAGCTAACAGCACTATTTCTTTCATAATTACCCCAGTTTGCTTTTGGCTCCGAGAATTATCGGCCGACATCTAGAAGGAGCCTTATTCTTGTTGCCGACCTTTTAATATGCAATCCTTTACCACTCTTTAAATATAACTATGAATAAAAGGCAATACAAACTTAAAAAAAACAAGAGTTTAGAAATCTCTCTTTGAACCTTAACAAAAAATTCCGTCCATTGTCCAGATGCTGCTAATCCTTTGGATGCGACGAACAGTTCTATCGATGAAAATAAGAAAATAGCTCAGATGGGTAAAGACTGGACTATGCCAGACATCGGCATGGAATTCGTGTGGATAAAGGCCTTGGACTGCTGGGTGGGGAAGTACGAGGTGACAAATGGAGAGTACAGGAAGTTCAAGCCGGATCATGACAGTAAGGATTATAAAGGCAAGACGCTGAATGGGGTCCGCCAGCCTGTTGTGTATGTGAACTTCGATGATGCCACAGAATATGCAAGCATTTTGACAAGAACAATCCGTTATTTTCCATATATTCGCCTGAAGACAATCCCGGAATGCTCGAGGTCTATTTCGGGCTGAACCAGATAACATCATATGATTTTGAAAACTACGGCTCCCTCGAAAAGAGCCTCCTGGAAAAGGCGGTGGAGTCAAACGAGTACATCGTACGGAAGCTCAGACGGGAAACCTTGAATGGTGAATTGAAGAAACTGCTTCTCAAGAAAGAGAACGTATTGGACAGCGGGAAGGAGCCGAGGGGCGTGGACAATCTGAGATTGTGAAGCTCACCGCAAGAAACATATTCTTCAGGAAGTTTGAAAGTTTCAGGCCGCTATACGGCAACTTCAGGAATGACCATGT
>CAZION010000151.1:0-17486 GCA_964540865.1 uncultured Victivallis sp. | reverse complement strand
AGTTTATCAATACCCCTTGGTGGATGATGAAGAATCCCGCAAAATAACAAGAAGGTAATGTCGAACCATTCTGGTGCTTATAGATTTGCTGCAATCACAGCATTATTAATAGGATTCATATCTGCAATAGTCCACGCAATAACTGGACTAGAGAAAAAAGCTCGATACTTATATTTAATTATAGTAATTGAAATTATAATTGCACTAATATTGCCGTTATTATTCAATGAATGTAGATACGGCTTAAGTATATGAAATCTAACTAAATTTGGTTCTGGTAATCTCGCTTCGCTCGATGCCAGACCATGGGCGTCGCTAATAATAACATAAGGAAGCATATCATGTATACATTCCATGATTTAGCAAAAGAAGTTCTATCTGAAACAAAAGCCCCAATGACATATCAGGAAATATGGCAGAGCGGTGAAGAAAAGGGTTTAACCAAAAAGCTAAGGACAACCGGTAAAACGCCTTGGCAAACATTAGGGGCTCGCCTATTTGTTGATATTCGAGACAATGAAAATTCTTTGTTCATCAAAGTAGGCAAGAGACCAGCAAGATTTTTTTTGACAGAGAGGGCTTCAGAAGTTCCAAAGGATGCAATAGCAATTATTGAAAGAGAAGAATCCAAGCCAGAAAAAGAGATATCAAACTTTCACGAACGAGATCTGCATCCACTTTTGACATATTTTGTTAGCGCAAATCCAGCCTTTGGGAGAGGACGAGAAATATTGACAAAAACCATATACCACGAGAAGTCAGAAAAGAGAGGGTATAGCGAATGGCTTTATCCAGATATTATAGGAGTATATTTCCCTCTTGAAGATTGGGAGTCTGATATAATCGAATTGGGCAAAATAGCAGATAACAAATTAATCAAATTGTACTCATTTGAATTAAAGAAGAACTTAAACAAAGCAAATTACAGAGAATCATATTTCCAAGCCGTATCCAATTCATCTTGGGCTAATGAAGGATATTTAGTAGCCGTTGAAATTAAGCAAGATGATGATTTTCTTTCGGAATTGGAAAGATTGACATTATCATTCGGAATTGGAATTATTCAACTCAATATCAATGACTTTGATTCTTCAAATGTTCTATTTCCCGCTACTCCCAAAACAAGTCTTGACTGGGAAACAATGAACAAACTGTGTTCTCAAAATAAAGACTTTAAAAAATTTATTCAAGATGTCAAGATTGATTTTGATTCTAAAAGAATCCACAAATCAGAGTATGATAAAATTCTTGATGACCCCTTGGAGTATATCAAAAAGAAAATCAAAATATGAAGCGAACGATTTCCATAATAACGTTTTTCAATTTCAGTTACGATTCTTATTGTTGAGAACAAATCATGAGCCGGTCACAGTTAGAATATCAAAATCTGAAAAGGAATCTATAATATACCTGAAAACAACTTCCGGACTGGGAGGACATGAACCAGGAAATATTTTAAGGGATGAAAATAAATTACTGTCGGACAAAGAAATAAAATCAAAAAAAGAGATTATCTCACAGAGCCACATAGGACACAGAGATAAATAGGCAAAAGTTTTCGGAAAAGAGTTTGAGAAAGAACCGCTTTTTCAAAAGGGTTTGTCTCAACCGAGTAAGAAGCGAGGGGAAAATAAACTTGATGCCCTTTTTCCTGCCCTTCATATCTTCGCGGTGAAAATGATCTTTGTGTCTCCGTGCCTCAGTGAGAGAATAAAGGATTTAGAATTTTAATCATGCCGGTGCTGGCAACCTCGCTCCGGTCGGTGCCAGACCAAGACTTTGGCCGAGAATTGATCGTAAGACAACAGTCAACCCAAATAACGAAAGATGATGATGATGAACAAACAAGCAACAAGTGTGAATGAACTGATGGAACTCGAGCGTAAAATACTTCGGATGTTCTTGGCCGGAGATGTCGACCGAGCGATGGACGACTACTTTATGGAGAATGCAATGGCGTGTCCCCCAGGCATGGACAGAATCGTAGGGAGAGAAAACCAACGGGTGTTGTTCAAGGAGTTACTCAAAACGGAAGGCGTCGAACTCTCCTGGGAACCCATTGAGGCCCATGTTAGCCCGTCTGACGACATGGGCTACGTATACGGTTCGGTCAGATGGAAAATGCCGAATGAGGCTGAACAGCAGGGAAAATACATATCTATCTGGGCGAAGGAAAACGGCAAATGGAAGAATACCGCAGAAATCCGCAATTCCAACGGGTAGCCGACGCAGGGGCAAAAACACCTCAAAAACACACATGGCCTAACGGGCCGATGCACCTAGCTACCATGCCTTCGGCACTTTTGTCACAGATCCTTCGGACGCAGGGTAGCAGGTGCTCGGGGACGTTAAAAATCAAAAAAGATATTATCTCACAAAGGCACAAAGTCGCAAAGGAATGAAAATAGGCAAAAGTTTTCGGAAAAGAGTTTGAGAAAGGACCGCTTTTTCAAAAGGGTTTGTCTCAACCGAGTAAGAAGCGAGGGGAAAATAAACTTGATGCCCTTTTTCCTGCCCTTCATATCTTCGCGGTGAAAATGATCTTTGTGTCTCCGTGCCTCAGTGAGAGAATAAAGGATTTAGAGTTTTAACCATGCCGGTGCTGCCAATCTCGCTCCGCTCGGTGCTAGACCATGGCGTTCAGATGATCAAGAGGCCAACCAAAAAATAGACCGAACCGGTAAATCTCCAATCAGGTCATGAAATAATCGCCAGAGAATGGATGAAGAACGCGGGATGTTTGTTGTAGAGGAGCCAAAAACGAGAACTGCAGTAAATAACACAATAGGTTAACGCCAAGGCGTTACATGTATAATTCCAACCAAATTGGCGCTGGTTCATGCCCCGTAAAAACCTATACCTTGCGCATTTATTGCTAAACACCTGCATATGGCTTGAAGTTTTCACTCAAAGAATATATCTTTTGACTCGGCGAAAGTTTCAATATACAGAGGTGGATCATGGAAAGTTTATTCGGTGATATTTCGGGTGATATGAAATTCTATTGGGCCCTTGCGATTTTCGGTTCATTTATTTTCATAATCCAGCTTATAATGTCAGCCTTCGGCTTTGGTGCCGTACACGATGCGGACGCAGGTTCCGGCGTGGACACCGCCACAAGCCATGCTGATGCCGGGCTTTCCATTTTCAAGCTTTTCTCCGTGCAATCGGTTGTCGCATTCATAACTTTTTTCGGATGGGGCGGTGTGATCTGGGGCAAAAACGGCTTGAGCGGTTTTTTTGCGGCGCTTGCAAGCGGCATATTCATGATGTTCGCCACTTCCATTTTCCTATACTACCTTATGAAACTGCAGCAGAGCGGAAACATAAACGCACAGGATTATGTCGGATGCACCGGGACAGTCTACATGAATGTTCCCGGAGGAAAAGTCCAGCATGGCAAAGTAACGGTGAATCTCAGGGGCTGTTCCAGGGAGATCATCGCGGTTGCGGAAGAGAATATTCAGACAGGCTCGACCGTGACGGTTATCCAGCAGATAGACGGGCGTCGTTTTCTTGTCAAAAAAATATAATTCAAATGATAAAATAAAAACAAGGAGTTTACTATGGGTTCATTGATTGGTGGAATGTTAGCTGCGGCGTTTGCGTTTTTTGTGATTTTGATGATCTGGGCGAGCAGGTACAAGAAATGTCCTTCTGACAGGATCATGGTCATTTACGGAAAAACCTCGGGCAAAGATGCTGCAAAATGCATACACGGTGGCGCCAAGTTCATAATTCCTGTGATCCAGGATTACGGCTTCCTTTCGTTGCGCCCCCTGCAGATAGAAGTGAACCTCGGGAATGCGCTCTGCAAACAGAACATCCGTATCAATGTCCCGTCTATTTTCACAATCGGGATAAGCACAGACCCCTTGATCATGGGCAATGCCGCACAACGTCTCTTCGGACTTACGCCTGACGCAATTTCCGCACTTGCAAGAGATATCATCTTTGGTCAGCTCCGTCTTGTCATTGCATCAATGACAATCGAAGAAATCAACACCGACCGAGAGACCTTCCTCAAGAATGTTGAAAACAATGTGGCCGCCGAATTGAACAAAGTCGGTCTCGAACTGCTGAATGTGAACATCACAGACATCACAGATGAGAGCGGATACATTGAAGCCATCGGTAAAAAAGCCGCGTCAGAAGCGATCAACAGGGCGAAAATTGACGTTGCCGAACAGGTCAAGCTTGGTTCGATAGGTGAAGCCGAGGCTTCAAGGCAGCAGAGAATATCCGTGGCTAAAAATGAAGCAGATGCGCAGACCGGTGAAGCAAATGCCGCCAGAGACCGCCGTATATCTGTGAAGCAGGCTGACTCGGAAGCCGTCAACGGTGAAAATATTTCAGCCATAGAAATCGCGAAATCGAATGCAATCCGTTCCGAACAGGAAGCCGAAGCTTTCAGGAAAGCAGAATCCGCAAAACGCATAGCCGAAGCCCAGATCGAGAAGGCCCACTTTGAAGCCGAACAGCAGGCGCAGACCTCACGAGCCAACATGGAACGCGAGAAACAGAGGGCTGAAATCATCGTCCCTGCTGAAATATCCAAGCAGCAGGTTGAAATAGCAGCCGAAGCCGAAGCTGAGAAAACCCGTCGCGAGGCCAAAGGACAGGCCGATGCGAAATTCGCAATACTCCAGGCCGAAGGCCGCGGTAACTATGAAATACTGAAGGCAAAGGCCGCAGGTTTCCAGGAAATCATCAAGTCCTGTAATAGCGATTCCGATGCGGCATCCAAGATGTTGCTGATTGAAAAACTCGAAAGCATTGTCCAGCTCCAGACCGAAGCCATCAAGAATATCAAGATTGACAAGGTGACCGTATGGGAAGGCGGACAAAATGCCAGTGGCAAGACATCAACCGCAAATTTTCTCAGCGGCATGATGCAGAGTCTCCCCCCGCTTCATGATGTCGCAAGCATGGCAGGAATAGATCTTCCCGGCTATCTCGGGAAAGTCAAATATGACAATGATTCCTGTGGACAGGAAAAGGCATCGGCAAAGAAATAATAAGACTGAAAAAAAAGCTGGCAGCCTTTCGGGGCTGCCAGCTTTACGCTATAACGTGTTATACAACACCTAGATCTATCATCGCATCTGCCACTTTCGTGAATCCTGCGATATTTGCGCCGTTCACATAGTTTCCCGGTGTTCCATACATTTCTGCGGCTTCATATGCCGATTTATGGATGTTGATCATGATCTGATGTAGTCTGCCGTCAACTTCATCTTTCTCCCATTTGAGCCTCATTGCGTTCTGGGACATTTCGAGTCCGGATGTCGCAACGCCTCCGGCGTTTGCAGCCTTTCCGGGACCGTACATGACATTGCTTTTGAGGAAGACTTCAACAGCTTCGGGTGTTGAAGGCATATTTGCGCCCTCGGATATGCAGATACAGCCCTTCTTCAAGAGAGCCTTCGCGTCTTCGCCGCTGATTTCATTCTGTGTGGCCGACGGGAATGCGGCTTCCGCAGATACAAGTCCCCAAGGTTTCTTTCCTTCGTGGAACTTGGAATTCTTGAATTTCTTCTCGTAGTCGCTTATGCGTCCGCGGTGGATATTCTTGAGTTCCATGACGTACTTGAGTTTTTCCTCGTCAATACCGTCCTTGTCTATGATTGTGCCTGCCGAGTCGGAAAGTGAAACAACTTTTCCGCCGAGCTGGGTTACTTTTTCAACCGTGTACTGGGCGACATTTCCGGAACCTGAAACCAGAACTGTCATCCCCTTGAAAGATTTGCCTTTGGCCTTCAGCATTTCCTCCGCGAAATATGTGGCACCGTATCCTGTGGCTTCCGGACGTATGAGGCTTCCACCCCAGTTGAGGGCCTTCCCCGTGAGGACGCATTCATTGCTGGTGACAATCCGTTTGTACTGGCCCTGGAGGTAGCCGATCTCGCGTCCGCCTACGCCGATGTCGCCCGCAGGCACATCCGTATCCGCGCCGATATGGCGGTAGAGTTCGGTCATGAAACTCTGGCAGAACCTCATTACTTCGTTGTCGGATTTTCCTTTGGGATCAAAGTTGCATCCGCCCTTTCCTCCTCCCATCGGGAGTCCGGTCAGGCTGTTTTTGAAGATCTGTTCGAAACCGAGGAACTTTAAAATCCCGAGGTTCACCGAGGGGTGGAACCTGAGGCCGCCCTTGTAGGGGCCGATGGCGCTGTTGAACTGCACCCTGTAGCCTCTGTTGACCTGGATCTGACCTTTGTCGTCAACCCAGGACACCCTGAAAGTTATTGATCTTTCCGGTTCCGTGATTCTTTCAAGAATCTTGTGTTTCTCGTACTTGGATTCCTGGTCCATCAGGAGGCTCAGGGATTCAAGGACTTCCTTTGCGGCCTGGAGAAACTCTTTCTCCCAGGGACAGGTCTCATGCAGGTGGTTCAGCACTCTTACAACATAAGAGTTCATACTTCCTCCATTTTGTTTCTTTATATCCGCCCTACCCTTTCCATGGATCTACGGAAAACTCAGGAAATGGCGGAATTATTGAAAGTAAAATGGAGCCTGTTGAAAATAAATCAAAGGAAAAGGAAAAGAAAACGCGGAAAGCGCAAGGCCTTCCGCGTTTCCATTTTTTAAGATTCAAATGCAGGTTTAGTAAATGAAAAGCATCTCCCCGTATTTGGGAAGAGGCCAGAGATCATCATCAACTTCGCCCTCAAGCGTATCCACGGCTTTCCTCATATTTTCAGTCTCTTTGAGGATTGCCGCCGCCTTATGCGCTCCAAGAGCTTCCTCTATCTTATCGCAGGCCTTGCAGATATCAGATATGAGATTTCCTATAATTACGGCTTTCTTTTTCTGTTCTTCGGCTCCGGCGGTGACTCCAATTGCCTTGAGCTTGATTATGTTATCCGCAATCATGCTCTGCTGTTTTATTGCAATCGGAATAAATATCGTCTTTACCATGCTGAGAGCGAGGGTGCCTTCGAGAACAATGGTCTTATTGTATTCCTCGATATAGACCTCATAGCGTGAATGAAGTTCCGTCTTGCTAAGCACTTTATATTTTGCAAAGAGGTGTTCCGCCTTCTTAGAAAGGAGGGAGTCGAGGGCTTCGGTAGTTTTCTTGAAATTGGGAAGTCCGCGTTTCTCAGCCTCTTTCGCCCATTCCGCAGTATAATTGTCTCCGTTGAAAATGACCCTCTTGTGGGTCTTGATGATTTCCTGGAGTATTGACTGCAGGGTGCTGTTGAATTTTGCAGCCGGAACTTTTTCAAGCTCGGTAGCAATTTCATCAATGGACTCGCCGACAATTGTATTGAGGGCGATGTTCGGGCCTGCGCATGACTGGTTTGAACCAACGGCGCGGAACTCAAACTTATTGCCTGTGAACGCAAACGGGCTTGTGCGGTTACGGTCTGTCGCATCCTTCGGAAGAATCGGAAGGGTGTCAACTCCGACATGCATTGTCCCGCCAGCCTTAGAGGATTTAGAGCCGCCCTTTTCAATCTGTTCGATGACATCGGTGAGCTGCTCGCCGAGGAAGATTGAAATGATCGCCGGAGGAGCTTCATTTGCGCCGAGGCGATGGTCGTTTCCGGCATGTGCGACTGTCGCACGTAGAATGTCGGCATGACGGTCGACAGCCCGGATTATTGCACATAGGATTGTAAGGAATATTGCGTTCTCATGCGGATTTTTTCCTGGTTCGAGGAGGTTTCTCCCGTCAGGTGAAATCATCAGGGACCAGTTGTTGTGTTTGCCTGAACCGTTTACGCCGGCGAACGGTTTTTCATGTGTAAGGCAGACAAGCCCGTGGTGTGATGCGACTTGGCGGAGAACTTCCATGACAACCATATTGTGGTCTACCGCAAGATTCAGCTCCTCGAAAATCGGGGCCAGTTCAAACTGGGCCGGTGCAACCTCGTTATGTCGTGTCTTGGCGGGAATGCCGAGTTTCCAGAGGGTCTGATCCGCTTCGTTCATAAAGTTCAAAATGCGTTCCTTGATGGCACCGAAGTAGTGGTCTTCCATCTGCTGGTGTTTGGCAGGTACGCTACCGAACAGGGTACGCCCCGTCTGGATGAGGTCCGGACGGGCTAGATAGAGCTCCTTGTCGATCAGGAAATATTCCTGCTCCGGTCCGAGTGTCGCTACCACTTTGCTGTCTATTTTTTCGCCGAAGCATGCAAGGAGCCTTTTGGTCTGCGCCGCAATCACCTGCATTGAACGCAGGAGTGGAGTTTTCTTGTCGAGGGCTTCACCTGTGTAAGAACAGAAAGCAGTCGGTATGCAGAGGACAGCGCCGGACGCGCTGTGCTTGATGAAGGCGGGGCTGGTCGGATCCCAGGCAGTATAACCGCGTGCTTCAAAGGTCGCCCTGATTCCGCCGGACGGGAAACTTGATGCGTCGGGTTCACCTTTGACAAGCGATTTTCCGGAGAAATCCATCACCACTCCGCCCTCGAGATCCGGCTCTATGAATGAATCATGCTTTTCAGCCGTAGTACCCGTGAGAGGCTGGAACCAGTGGGTGTAGTGACTCGCACCTTTGCTGAGCGCCCATCTCTTCATGGCGTTTGAAACATCGTCCGCTATTGTCGGATCAAGGGTTGCGCCGTTCCTGATGGTGAGGAGAAGCTTCTTGTATACCGGCTTCGGAAGATAGTCCTTCATCGTCTTGAGGTTGAACACATCCTGTCCATAGATTTCAGTGATGTCGCCTTCCCTTCCGTCCCCGCGGATTTCCAGTTTCCTGTTAGCGATGTTCGATATCACATGCTTCCTGAGATTCATACACCCTCCATATTATAAATATTCTTGAGTTTTTAAAGTGATTTTATTTAGCAGCATGCATGCCAACGGCATTACGTCATTCACAACATGCTTATCCGCATATATATATGATTTTCATTACCAGTCTTTTTTTTAAGACTAATTACATTTCTGTAATATTTAAAACATTAATATTACAATTTTGTTACAACATATAAATTAATTTAGATATATTTAAAAGCAAGTGGATTTATGGAGGTTGCATAAAAATTCCGGACATAATAAATTTGTGCCAACGTGAATCCATGCTATTTTATCGGCCCTTGAAGAATGCCTGGAGGCGCAATTTTATGATCACATACAGGAGAGGAACAGACATGAGGATAGTCAAGAACAAAATTCATATCGGGGATGTCGCCGTAAGGGATATCGCAACAGAATACGGAACTCCCACATACGTTTACGACGAGAACAAGATCAGGGAAAACTACCGCAAGGCCTTCAAGGCCTTCTCAAAATATTATCCTGACTTCAGATTCTTTTACGCTGTAAAAGCCTGTAACAACCCTGCGATAGCGAACATCCTGCGCCAGGAAGGCGCCGGCATAGACGCAGCAAGCGTCAACGAAATCAAGCTTGCAAAGAAAATAGGGCTTGGCGGCGAAGACGTGATGTTCAGCGGTAACTTCCTTTCTGATGACGACATCAAATTCGGACTTAAAAGCGGTGTAATCTTCAATCTTGACGATCCGTCCATCCTTCCACGAGTAGTCGAATTCGGGAAACCTAAGATTCTATCGTTCCGTGTAAATCCCGGATATGGAAAGAGCAATGTCGGCGAATTTGTCACAAATGCGGGTCCCAACGCCAAATTCGGGGTCCATCCCGACCAGGTGATGGATGCCTACCGTGCCGCCAAAGAAGCCGGAATAACCCGTTTCGGCGCCCACATGATGCCGGGCTCATGCATAAACGAACCTGAATATTTCTCGTTCATCACAAACCTTCTCATGGACATAATCGGCAAGGTCGGAAAGGAACTGAAAATTCATTTTGAGTTCATTGATCTCGGTGGCGGGCTCGGCATACCCTACCGCCCCGGCGAAGAGGGGCTCAACCTCGATGAAGCTGCAAAACAGGTGGCTGGAGCATTCAAATCAAAAGTGAAGGAATACGGCCTCAAGGCTCCCCGCCTCATGATGGAGCCTGCCAGATATTTTGTCGGCAACGCCGCTTGGATTGTCGGCAAAGTCCACTCGATAAAGAAATCCTACAAGAAAATAATAGGGACAGACATAGGCATGAACACACTTGCACGTCCGGCCATGTATGGAGCCTATCACCATATTTATATTGACGGGAAAGAGAAGGATCCCAGGGAAAAGGTCGGCCTTTGCGGTCAGCTCTGCGAAAACACAGATTTCTGGGTCAAGGAACGCGAACTTCCTTCTACAATTAAAGAAGGCGATATCGTGGTGGTTGAAAATGCTGGAGCCTACGGCTTCGCAATGAGCTATCAGTACAATGGACGACTCCGTCCAGCCGAAGTCCTTGTGAACGGGAAAGAGCATTATCTCATCCGCAAACGCGAGGAGTTCGAGGACATGATCAGGAACACAACTGTTCCGGATTATTTGAAGAGGTAGTTCAAAAGAAAAATAAAAAATCAAATTTCTTTTGCTGCCATGGAACTTTTATAATTATCCCTTGTCTACAAAGATACCCCACTTCATGGCGGGTGTTGAGTTATGGAGACTTGCTCTCCTTTCCCCCTAAACTCGACATCCGCCTTCTTCTTTTGCAAAAATCCGGCATATGTGAGATAAAATGTGAATTCTTCACAAACGCCCAAAGGTTCCGGCTGAAGCCGGTACTCCAAGCGCATTATTTCTGAAAATCACATCCTGTTGTCATGATACAGCCGTTTGGCCTGTCCGGCATAGCCCAAAAAGAGACGTCTTTTTTACGCATGGGGCACACCTGAGGCATAATCGTTAATATTGTCCCCCTGCCGGCTTGTCCGGCAGGAGCAAAAGATTGTTCAGGTTAACACAGGAGTACAATCAATCCATTCCCCCGCAGCCGGCGGTGACAACACCGCCGGCTGCGGGGGAATGGTGGTATAGGCTGATGCAATAGCTCCGGCAATCTCCTTTTCCTGCCAGATAAACTGGCATGGGGATGAGATGAATATATTTGTATGGGGAAATGTGTCTGAGGAAATGTCTTCCGTGTTGGTCCGCCTAGGAGCCTGTCGGACTTAGGCAGTGAGTGAACTTGGAATTCGTTCGTAGTAGGCGAATTTATACGCCGTTATCTTAAAGGAACGTGCAATAAATTGCACTACTACTAACAAAAAGTACCAAACGCAAGTTAATGCCTGGATATTTTTCTAAGTCCGACAGGCTCCTAGGCGGATCAGTTTGTCTTAGCATTCATCACGTTACGCAAGCTAAAGCTTGTGCTCCAAACTTAAGAAATCAGCTCACCTGAAGCAATTTTGAACCTGACTCACCTTACATAATCTTCAGGCCTGGCAGATCCTGGATATCAACCACCCCGGCCACCTTTCCATTGGAGTCGACGGCGATTATGTCGTCAATGCGTTTCTTTTCCAGAATCTTGAGGACTTCAACAGCTAGATCCGTTGATTTGACAAACGTCGGATTCTTTGTCATTACGCTTGAAACCGGCTTCTTGAGAATCTCAAGATCGTTTTCGACATGCCTGCGGAAATCGCCGTCCGTGAAGATTCCGAGGAGTCTCCCCTCTTTATCAGTGACCACGGACGATCCGCTTCTCGACTCGGTCATTTTCAGCAGCGTGTCCTTGACACTCGTATCCGGTGAAACTATGGCAAGACGTTCGCCCGTCCTCATGATATCGGATACGCGCATGGTGACAGCTCTGCCTATTGAACCGCCTGGATGGAGATGCCCGTATTTCTCCTTCGTGAACCCGCGCAAGTCGAGCAAAGTCATTGCCAGTGCATCGCCTACGGCAAGAAGTGCGGTCGTCGTCGTTGTCGGTGCAAGATTGAACGGGCACGCCTCTTGGGGAACAGTCATGGGGATTACGATATCACTCCACTGCGCCAACTTCGAACAGGCATCCCCCGTGATTGATGCAATCGGAATATCAAGGCGTTTTGCGGATGGAAGTATTGCGAGAAGCTCCTCGGTTTCACCGCTGTAACTGAGGGCTATAAGGATGTCGCTTTTCTGGAGGATCCCGAGGTCACCGTGCATGGCCTCGACAGGATGCATGAAGACTGCGGGCGCTCCGGTACTTGCGAGAGTCGCAGCAATCTTGTGTCCGATATGTCCGCTTTTCCCGACACCGCTCAAAACAATTTTTCCGCCTCCGTCGAGTATTCTTATACAGGTGTTTACAAGATTGACAAACTCTCCATCCAGCTTGTCTCTTACACTTTCAAGCCCCCTTATTTCTATATCCAGAACTTCTCGAGCTTTTTTGATTATTTTGTCCATTTTCATCCGATTTCGAGTTACAAATTCCAAGTTGCATGTTTCAATTGTAAATCTAGCTTGCAAAACAGATTTCCGCCAGTAGAATTTGAAGTTTGAATTTTTTAAACTTTGCATTTCTAATTTGGTGCTTCTAATTTCAAATTTTACAGGAGGAGTTCATACCATGTATGTAGGAAGAATAGTCGCAATAGGGAAAACACCGGCGGGAAAATCCACCGCGATGTACCGTGTGTCTTCGCGTTCGTTTCCGAACCGCGAGGCGCGCCTGAAAAATGAAACCGTTTCAATCATGCCCCGCAAAGGCTTCGAGGATGATCTGAACAAGAATCCGTATATCGCGTATAACTGCATCCGGCTCGCCGGGAATTTCGCGGTTGCCACCAACGGTTCCCACACGGATCCGATCACCGAGAAGATCCTTTCAGGCATGAATGTCAGGGATGCACTCGCTTTGAGTATGCTCGCACTCGATTATGAAAAAGACAGTTTCAACACTCCTCGGATCTCGGCGGTGGTTGAGAAGAATTCGGATCTCGGCTGGCTCGGCATCGTGAAAAAAGGTTCCATACATGTAACGGAATTCAAACTCGAACCCGGAACCATCTACTATGTCGCCACATATGAGCACACCGTGCCGTGTTCGCATTATGCGGATGCAAAATTCAATGCCGCCAACGCCGAATCGGCCTGCGATTACGTAATAGGAAAAGGCGTATTTGCCGAATTAGAAAATCCTGTTACATCCGCCGCCGCCGTCGAATCCGACAAGGGATACAGCCTGGCTGTAAAGACGCTTTGATAAATGCGGAGTCTGTTGGTACATGAACAATCCCCGTTGGAGTTCAAACTTTAGTTTGTCTTGGTATTCGACAGGTACCACACGCTAAAGATGGAACACCGACAAGACGCAAGCTGAAGCTTGTACTCCAACCTAAAATAGTAAGAGCAAAAGAGTTAATTCTTGTTTTAACCTTCAAGATTGAGATTTGGAATTAAAAAAATATGTCAGACATTTCAAAAGATCTTTTAAGGCAGCTCAACCCCGAGCAGGCCAAGGCGGTTGCGGTCATTGACGGACCAGTCCTCGTATTCGCCGGCGCCGGCACAGGCAAGACCCGTGTCATCACCTACCGGATAGCCAACATGATATTGCACGGTGTAAACCCTGCGAACATCGCAGGAATGACCTTCACCAACAAGGCCGCCGGTGAAATGAGGGAGCGGCTTGACAAGCTCGTCAACCATGAGAACTCTAAAAAAGTTTTTCTTGGCACTTTCCACTCCTTCTGCGTGAGAGTCCTGAGAAAGGATATAAAGGTGCTCGGATTCGGAACCAATTTCACCATCGCCGACGATTCCGACCAGTTCGGAGTCATAAAGCAGGCGATCGCCGAGGCTGGCTTTGAAAAGACTGAACTGAGCGCGGAAGCCTGTGTCGCACTCATAAGCCGTGCGAAGGGGAAAATGCTGACCCCGCAGGACATAAGCAGGAACGCGGAAAATGAAATTGAGTCGAAGGTCGCCCAGGCCTATGACCGCTACATGCAGATCCTCCAGAACCAGAACATGCTGGATTTTGACGATCTCCTCCTCTTCACTGTCAGGCTCTGGCAGGAATATCCCGACATACTGGAAAAGTACAACGAACAATTCACCCATATCCTGGTTGATGAGTATCAGGATACTAACATGCTTCAGTTCCAGCTGGTCAAACTCCTTGCCGGAAAAAAGAAAAACCTCTGCGTGGTGGGTGACGACGACCAGAGCATCTACGGATGGCGCGGCGCCGACATGAAAAACATCCTTGATTTCCCGCGGCACTTCCCGAAGTCAAAGGAAATCAAACTCGAACAGAACTACCGCTGCACGAACAATATCCTCAAGGCTGCGAATTTCGTGATCAAAAGGAACACGGAAAGATGCGAAAAACAGCTGTGGTCAAAATGCGGCGACGGCGAAAAGATAAAAATAGTCAAGGCTGAAAGCGATGAGGAAGAGGCCAGGTATATCGCCGAGGCGATTCACGACACAATCGGATCAAATCCAGGAACCCAGTACAATGATTTCGCAGTGCTCTACCGGTCAAACCATCAGTCACGCCTATTTGAAAACGCACTCAGGGATTCAAGGATCCCGTACAGGCTGATCGGTTCACGTTCGTTCTATGAAAGACGTGAAATCCGGGATGCGATCGCATATCTCAAGCTCGCCGCAAATCCCAAGGATGACCAGAGTTTCCTCAGGATTCTCGGCGTTCCCCCGCGCGGAATCGGGGATAAGGCGATAGACCATCTGAAAAAACTCCAGCACATATGCTTCCTTCCGTTCACCGAATTAATCGGCAACGATGACTTCCTCTCGCATGTCGGCGGCAAGGCCGCATCAGGCTCAAAGGACATGCATTCCGCCCTTATGAAATGGCGCGGTGTATTCTCCGAACCCGGAAGTCTCTCCGATAAAACCCTGGGCTACTTCAAGGATCTCAACTTCATTGAAGGAATCATGAAGCTCTACAAGGACAGGGATGAAGCCGAAAAACGCAGGGACAATATTTACGAACTCATCAACGCCATCGCCACCTTCGAGAAAAACTCGGAGGTCATACCCACACTCCAGAATTTCCTCGAGGTCTACGCCCTATACGATGACAGCGACAAAGTGGATGAGGAAGACAAGAATTCCGTGACGCTGATGACAGTCCATGCCGCCAAAGGCCTTGAATTCTCTTTCGTCTTCGTGCCAGGCATGGAGCATAATATCTTCCCACATGAGAGGGCCGTGCAGGAGGGCAACACCGAAGAGGAGCGCAGGCTTTTCTATGTCGCCCTGACTCGCGCAAGGAAAAACGTCCACCTGATCCACGCCCGCATAAGGATGAAGTACGGTAAAACCGCCATACAGAGACCTTCCTCATTCCTCTTTGAACTGCCTGATGAAATCTCGGAACGACTCGATTCCAAAAGCGCATTCAAGCCGATGGGCGAGGATGAACTGAAAGATGCCTGGGCCGCCCTTTACGCAATCGGGAACAAGGCGGAATAACCTGAATTCAGCTCAGGCTTGCTTCGACGTTTTTCACGAACTCTATGTTCTTCTTCAGTCTCTGGAGAGTTGTGTCTTCCGTGGAGAAATCCTCAAAAGAGATCCATCCGTCGTAACCAACGTTCTTCAATGCCTTGAGCAGGACTGCAATATCAACAATACCCTTGTCAAAAGGAGCTGACACAGCCTTCCATCCGGTTGAACCGTCAGTTCGCGTACCGGAAACCTCCCAGCGTGAATTTTTTATGTGGACATGCGCAAGATACTGTCCCAGCATTTCCATTCCGATCCCGTATTGTTCATATCCTTCATAAACCATGTTGCCGGCATCATGTATCACTCCGACATATGCCGGATCAAAATTATGCACGAATGCGGAAGCGGCGCTTGCGCTGGGTGTGATGTTTCCCATGTGGATTTCGATCAGCGCCCTCAACCCATGCTTTTTTGCGAGTTCCGCAACTTCACGGTACTGTCCGACCGCACGGTCACGGATCTTGAGATATGAACTTTTACCGTCATACGCCGGAACCCCCACCCTGAGCTTTTTCGCGCCAATCTTAGCCGTGCCTTTCATGGCGGTCTCGACAGCTTCAAGATTTTCGCAGTTCACGTAAGTCCCGACGCACGGCATCTCCATCCCTGCGGACACAGCGAGCTTCCTGATCTTGTCAGCATCGTCAACAAAGCTCTTCAGCGGCCAGGTACAGAGATTCCCAGACCAGAAGCCTGGCTTGCCATCTGCAGACGCACCCTGGTCCACCACTCTCCATTCGACACCTTCATATCCGGCATTCTTCATTTCACGGAGAGCATCCTGCGGCGCAAGATCCGGCAGGCTGACAGTAAAAATCGAGTATTTCATTTCCATATATCCTTTTGTTAATTAAGGGAACTTAGCATTTCTTGCGAAAAAGTAAATTTTAAAAATGTATTAAATCTTCCCGACTACTTCAAAAGTTTCTTGGCGAATTCCATGGCGGCGTTGAGGTTTTACAGAGCCTTGTCCGTCATCCGGGAATCAAGCTCCCGTGAGAATTTTTTTATGTTGAACAGAAACACCGACGGTTTTTTCCCATGCAGTTCATCTATATTAAAATGCATGAGGATTCATTCTTTTTGAAAATGTCTTTACTAAGGTTAAGGCGATTCGGCCTGCTTAAAATATCAAATTATATTTTAGGGATATTTTAGGGGATAAACAAAGAAGTTTCAGCCTTAAAGGATTATATTTCAGCTTATGTAAATAAAAAAACGGGTGTGGAAAAATGAATACAAGACCTTCAAATGTTGTAAAAGGTGTCATTCTAGCTGGCGGAACCGCGACAAGACTGCGTCCGCTTACGAACATAACCAACAAGCATCTACTTCCGGTCGGAAGAAAGCCCATGATTTATTATCCCATTGAAAAGATGACCGGCGCCGGGATAGAGGACATACTGATCGTGACTGGAGTCGACCATATGGGCGACGTCGTCGGACTTCTTGGCTCAGGCAAGGATTTCAACTGCCGCTTCACATACAAAGTCCAGGATCAGGCCGGCGGTATCGCCCAGGCCCTGAGCCTTGCCGAAGATTTTTCGAACGGTGTTCCGGTTGCAGTGATCCTCGGCGACAACATATTCGAAGACTCCATGAAGCCCTATCTCGAAAAATATCTGAAGCAGAAAAATGGCTCGCACATACTGCTGAAACCGGTGAAGGATCCCCAGCGTTTCGGCGTGGCCGAGGTCAAGGGCGACAAGGTCCTTTCAATCGTGGAAAAACCAAAGAATCCGAAGTCTGATCTCGCAGTCACAGGAATATATTTTTACGACGGCGAAGTTTTCGACATCATCAGGACGCTCAAGCCATCGGGCCGTGGTGAACTTGAAATCACCGATGTCAACAACGAATACATCCGACGCGGCATAATGAGCTGGAGCCGGATGGACGGCTGGTGGAGCGACGCCGGCACCTTCGAATCCCTCTCTCATGTGCAGAAACTCGTAGAGGAGAACCCACCAAAATGAGCAGGATAGCCATACTTGGAGGGAAAGGGATGCTCGGTTCGGATCTTGCGAAACTCGCAGGTTCAGCAGGTCATGAAGTTTCAATTTTCGATCTGCCGCAATTCAATATCACCCGTGACGCAGATATCCAGAGCGCCGTTGCCAACGCCGACTTCATCGTCAACTGCGCCGCCTATACCGCCGTAGACAAGGCTGAAACTGAAAGGGA
>CAZION010000150.1:0-17515 GCA_964540865.1 uncultured Victivallis sp. | reverse complement strand
AATGAAAAATGAGGCCAAATTATGACCTTCGTGCAACAAACCGCAGAAGAGGCCAGTTTACGTATTATCTCATTTACTTTCCGCTCGTAAATCTCCTGCCACTCCGGCGCCAACAGGCATTCCGTCACTTCATACCCGCCTTTGTCGTAATCTGCCGCCGGGGCGCCGTAGTGAAGATAGCCGTTGGAATATGCCGCCATAAAAGTGTGTTTATAAGGTGATGCCTTTTTAACGTTTAACCCAACCTCGACCAACATCTCCGCCGGAGAACTTATTATAACGCAGTCCCCGATTTTAATACCCATCACTTCCGCATCAACGGTATCTTCGCCGGACTCTTCGTTTATCTCCAGATGCTTCTCAAGTGTGGCGATATCATCCTGAATCCTGGCCAGTGTCTCCATCGCTTGAACATTACGCAGATATTTATCAATGTTTTTCCGGTTATATGAATCCATGTCGACAAACTTCTGGTCTCCTGTATGCTGAGCTTGCATATAACTGAAAGAATAATCAGACGGATAATCCGGATTCAGCTTATGTTTCATGTACAATGGCAGAAAACTCTTGAAATTCAGGCTGGTGAAATGCAGCGCTTCAAGCAGTATGCTCTGCTCCTGCCGCAACGCTTTAATCCGTTCCGGGATGTCGGTTCGCCTTGGCAATTTTATCGTCTCGGAAATGACCTTTATCTCTGCATTCTTTGTTTCAATCCCGTTTAAAGCTTTTAATGCGCTGAGTCCAAGCGCAGTGCCAAGCCATTCGACATTGCGCGGACGTTCAAAGGCTTTGAATGTTACATCGCAAACATCACCGGCCGCGCCTTGCAGGAACAGCGCCATCGCTCCGCTACCTAGACCGTCCTCAATGACTTTAGAGGCGTATCCCGGAAAATTGGCTGTAATGTGGCCATAATAATCACCGAACATCGGGTGACACGCGAAATTGTAAACTGCCGCCAAAGGCTTCCCGTTCAGCCGATCGATCCGGATGATGCCGATTTCAGGGTCAAACGGTCCGAGTCCTTCAACTTCGTCGTCGGGTGGGCATGGATTCGAGGGTAGAAAGTGCCATGCTGGGTATATTCATATATTGGAATTACTTGCATTCATATCGTTGGCGTATTTGTTCTGCATAAACCTCCCGGCATCGGCTTCCCACTCCTAACAAACCCCTCGGCTAAAAGTTATCCGGACTTTCCCTTCAAGCGGCTTGCAGACAGGTTCGGCTATTATCCCCTCCCGCAGCTGTAGACCTTTCCCATTACACGGATATGCTCCATCTCTGGCAGAAGTCGGAATCGGGGATGATTAGAACCCCTGTTCACCCCGGTTTAATACTCGAAGCAATCCGCCGATTAATTCGCATACCGGGTCCTCTGCTAACAGATGCCCCTATACAATGAACTGCCTATCTCGGAAAGCATTCCGTACTTAGTCGATTCGGAGCAATTATGTTAATTAGGCAAGTTAATGAATATAAACATCTTGGACTCGCAACACCACACCTATTGAACGATTCTATTTAACAGTTTCCGCTTAATTCATGCAGTCTTGTTCAATAGATATCTTTTCCAGCGTTTGCTGCTTTTGGTAACTATCAGTTTCTCCTTGGCGAGGACTGCCAGCTCCCTTCGCAACTTATAGGTTGGTATTTCAGCCCCTATGCGGTTGTGAATCTCAGATATTCCGGATTCCTTGTAGATTTCAAGATCCCTGATTACGAGCTCCCTCAGGCGATGCTTCTCAATACCTTTCAGGGTAAAAAGTGCCATGCTGTGTATATACTTATATTAGAATTAGTTGCATTCATATCATTGGTGTATTTGCTCTGCGTGAAACTTAGGAATTCAGTATGAAGATCAAAACTCCCATCAGTCGGTCAGTTTGAAAAAAAGGAATAGATATCTCATTTGGGGGAGTAGATAATATCTTGGATTTTATATGCTCATATTTTTACAGTCTCTGGATAAATAAGAGGATAAAGGTAGAAAGTGCCATGAGAATGCCGCTGAAGAATTTCAAATGTTGGAGTACAAGCATTATTTGGAATCGTATGATTTCGTCTACGGATCAGAGCTTCGCCGCAACAGGAGCTTTGAGGACATCGCAGTACTTCTGCTCTATGCACTCTGGACAGAGGCCGTGGCTGAATTTGACATTTGTATGTTTCGAAAGATATTCCTCCATCTTCTCCCAGCTCTTCCTGTCGGTCCGGATTTTTCCACACTGCATGCATATCGGGAGGATGCCCCTCAGCGTACTGATCTCCTCAAGCGCCTTTTCCAGCTCGGAAATACGATCCTGCAGATCAAGCTGCAGGGAAATGAACTTCTCTGCGACCTTCAGCCTCGCAGCCATTTCCTCGCTGTTGAACGGCTTCTCCACATAATCGTTCGCTCCCGCTCGGAGAGATTCTATGATGTCATCCTTCCTGCTCATCGATGCAGTCGCTATGATGATGTAAGGGGGTATATTGAAGTCGATGCGCCTGATCCTGCGACACACGTCAATACCCGAAATGTCCGGAAGTATCCAGTCCACAATCGCTATCTTTATACATCCTCCGCTCAATATGCGGATGGCCTCAGTGCCGTTTTCCGCCGAAACAACATTATGTCCGGCCTTGGATATTAATACCTTGAGGAGATCCCTGGAAAAATTATCATCGTCTACAGCGAGTACATCCATGTTAGACACCTTTCCGCATCAATGCGCCAAATAAATGGTCAAAACGCTACACGCGAAGGAATCTCCACCAGGAAATCCCGTACGCCGCCCACCACCTACGTTTCCATGCTGTTAACAATAATTTATGAAGCGCCAAGAATCAAGGGATATGCTCATTATTGTCCTTAACCATTTGCAAAAGTAAAAATCCTCAACTACAAACACAACTGCGAAAGACCTGTATCTCCCAGTAAAAAAGTTCAGAAAAGGAAGGCCTTCCGTATTATGAATGCGCGTTTCATGGACTATACTTATAGTAAGTTTAACCCAGACAGCATTTGACAAGAATAATAACATGGAGAATTGTTATGCTTACAACCTTGATCATGGCGGGTGGATCTGGTACGAGATTCTGGCCCATGAGCCGCGAAAAGAACCCTAAGCAGTACCTCAAGATCATATCAGACAATTCGATGATCAGGATGACCTTTGACCGTCTCTCCACAATAACTGAAGGAAAGGACGCATACGTCGTCACCTCGGAAAGGCAATGCCCTCTTGTAAAAAGGGAGCTCCCGGAACTTCCACATTCAAACATAATCATAGAACCGTTCGGCATGAACACAGCCCCCGCCATAGGACTCAGCGCAATGCTGATGTCCAGAAGATACAAGGGCGACGACATAATGCTGGTTCTCCCATCAGATCACGTGATCAAGGACATCGACAATTTCCGCGCGAGCATCGCTCCGGCGGTGGATTTTGCCAGCGCCGGATATCTGGTCACATTCGGGATCAAACCCTCATATCCGGCGACAGGATACGGTTATATCGAAAGCGGAGAAAATCTCGGTGCAGGTTTCAACGTGAACTGTTTCAAGGAAAAACCCGATTTAAAAACCGCCGCTAAATTCCTCGAAAAGGGGAACTACTACTGGAACAGCGGAATGTTCGTATGGAGGATCGACACGATTCTCTCGGCCTACAGTCAATTCGCCCCGGAAATATATGCCATACTCGTTGAAATAGCTGCACTATGGGATGAAAAAGGAGAAAATGCCGACATCTCAGCGCTCTATTCCAAAATGCCGAAAATCCCTGTCGACATCGGAATCATGGAACGCGCCGGAAGAAGGGCTGTGATACCTGTGGATTACGGATGGAGCGACGTCGGAGGCTGGAAGGCACTAGCGGAATTAATGGAACCTGACAAAGACGGGAACGTCCTGCTCTGCAAGAATGAAGTGATAGACAGTAAATCCAACTATGTAAACTCAAGCAAGATGGTCGCACTGATCGGTGTGAACAACCTTGTCGTCATTGAAACTCCAGACGCAATCCTGATTGTAGACAAAGACAAGTCTGAAATGGTAAAGGAATTAGTGGGCGCGCTGCAGCGTAAAAAACTTACTCAATATCTATGACCCATCAATAAGGGGGAGATGCTTGAGGTGATAAGGCGTTATGTATGATTTGAAACCGGATAATTTAGCATGACTGAATTATAAAATTAAGGAGAAGTATGAAAACCAACAAAATCAAGGGCTTAAACATCCCGCCGGTAACCGGGGAGATAACTGCAGACCATATCAGGAACCAATTCCTACTGCACATCAAAAACACATGCTATAAGGACTTGCGCAGTTCAACCGATTTCGACAAGCTAATGAGTCTCTGCCATGTGACACGAGACCTTGTATCCGACCGCATGATCGCCACCCAGAGCACCTACCTGGACAAAAACACCAAACGGCTATATTACTTATCCCTCGAATTCCTCATCGGACAACTTTTACGCTACAACCTGAATGCCTTGGGGATAATCGACGAGGCAAGGAAGGCACTCGCTACTCTGAAACTTGACTTGGATGAGCTCTGCGAGATGGAACCTGACGCAGGCCTGGGCAACGGAGGACTCGGACGACTGGCCGCATGCTTCCTGGAATCAATGGCCTCTATGGAACTGCCCGGATACGGATACGGCTTGCGCTACGAGCATGGAATGTTCAAGCAGGAATTCGAAGACGGATGGCAGAAGGAGAAGCCGGACGACTGGCTCAAGTATGGAACTCCATGGGAAGTCGTTCGCCCGGAATACACCGTCCCTATCTTCCTTTACGGACGCCTGGAGAAATTAAAGCTCCCCAATGGAAAGACGAAGGATGTATGGCTTGACTGGCAGATGATCGAGGGGGTTCCCTACGACATTGCCGTCGTCGGTACGCATAACCGCACCGCAAACATACTCAGGCTTTGGGCGTCCCGGGCATCAGAGGGGTTCCGCATCGACGTATTCAACCGTGGCGAGTATGTAAAGGCGGTCGAAAACGAGAACTGGGCGGAAACCGTTACAAAGGTCCTCTATCCTTCCGACAGCATCTATGCGGGAAAGGAACTGCGCCTGATCCAGGAATATTTCATGGTAAGCTGCGCAATCAGCGATATCATCCGCCGCTACCTCAAGAACCACAAGGACATGATCGACTTCCACAAATACAATGCGATACAGCTTAACGACACGCATCCCGCGCTCGCCGTCGCCGAACTCATGAACTACATGGTAGATGAAGCTGAAATCCCATGGGATAAGGCCTGGGACATCGTAACGAAGACTTTCGGATACACAAACCACACGCTGCTTCCGGAAGCGCTTGAACGCTGGCCTGTGGAGCTGATGCAGAGAGTTCTCCCGCGCCACATGCAGACCATTTTCGACATAAACTCCCGCTTCATGCAGAAGGTCGAGCTGCGCTTCCCAGGCAACGTAGACAAGCTCCGCTCCATGTCTATCATTGAAGAGGGGGATCACAAACAGGTGCGCATGGCCAACCTGGCAATAGTCGGAAGCCATTCGGTAAACGGTGTCTCCGCACTGCACAGCGAACTCCTCAAGAAACGCCTGATTCCCGACTTCGTAGAGATGGAACCCCACAAATTCAACAACAAGACAAACGGCATCAACCACCGCCGCTGGCTGATGCAATGCAATCCTGAACTCACCAACGCTATTTCAAAACGCATCGGCCCTGATTGGAAGAAGGACCTCTACCAGCTCAGGAAAATCGAGGAATTCATAGATGATTCCAGATTCTGCTCGGATTTCGCAGCAATTAAGCGCCGCAACAAGGAAAAGCTCGCAAATGTGGTTTTTCAGACAACCGGGGAAAAGATATCCCCAGACTCGCTTTTCGACGTTCAGGTGAAACGCCTGCACGAATACAAGAGGCAGCTGCTCAATGCAATGCATATCATTACATTATACAACCGCATCAAGGAAAACCCCTCCGTTGAAGTTGTCCCGAGAACTTTCATATTCGGTGCAAAAGCGGCTCCGAGCTACCATATCGCCAAACGCATCATAAAGCTGATCAATTCAATGGCCTCCTCCATCAATACGGACTCCGACATTAACGGACGGATAAAGATAGTCTTCCTTCCGGATTACAGGGTCTCCCTCGCTGAAAAAATAATGCCGGCCGCGGATCTCTCCGAGCAGATTTCAACCGCAGGCACCGAGGCCTCCGGCACAGGGAACATGAAGCTTACGTTGAATGGAGCCCTTACTATAGGGACCTGGGATGGGGCGAACATCGAAATAGCCGAAGAGGTCGGGCTTGAGAACATCTTCATCTTCGGCCACAGGGCTGAAGATCTGGCTGAAATGAGGAATAATGGATACAACCCGAATGAATGGGTCAGCCGCGATTCCGAGCTATCCCAGGTTCTTGAAACAATAAGGTTAAACAAGTTCGACAGGCAGAACCCGGATCTTTTCCATGATCTGCTGGACAATCTTTTCAATTCCGGCGACCACTACTTCCACTTCGCCGACTACAGGATGTACATCGATGCGCAGCAGGATGTATCCACACTCTACAAGGACAAGAAGGAATGGACGCGGAAATCCATACTCAACGTCGCAAGGTCAGGAAAATTCTCCAGCGACCGCACAATACGGGAATATGCCGAAGGCATTTGGGATCTGAAACGCGTACCAATCGCATAAGACCGATAGGAACCGGCAAACATACTGAGATCTCTGTCAGTCGGTTTTTCATAGGGAAATCTGGCTAAGGCAGCCAGAAGAACCCTTCGAGCTGTCCGCTTGTCCTCGTTTTTCTTTCCTTCAAAGTCTTGTCTGGCATCCAGCCTTCTCCGAGAAAAGCTCCAAGCATGAGGACGGTCTGCCCCATTGTCTCATGGACTGTGAATTCATTGCATTCAGGATTTATCGAGGAGTGAGGGCCGAGCTGGCGCCACAGCGGCACTTCAGGTTTGTCGGTTTTCAATCCTTCCGACAGGAAGAAGATCTTGTGGGATTCTTTTTCATTTTGGACAGCCCCGACATCCATGCTGTAAACATTTGTCCTTACACCGTAAGGAATACCGACGATCCCATATGTTGTTATCCCGGGAACAGGTTCGTCAACCTTATCCGCCCTGCTTTCCATATCCTGAATCTCGCATGGGAAGACTTCACCGATCCCGGTTGTCTGAACCATGCCGAGAGGATTGCACCCCATCTGGAAATCAAGATTATTCAGCGCTGAATTTTTATATTTCTCATCCTTCGTCAGGAAATATGCGAGAATTGTGTACTTCGCCCAGGTCGCGGGAACGCCGCCGCCCCAAGTGCGCGGTTTCCCGTCACGCCAGAAATTCCTGTATGGAACGCTTTTCTGGAATTCGATCTGCTCATCAGCCATTGCAATAAGTTCATTTCTTGCCGCAGTTCGAAGTTCAGGATTCGCACCTTTAACATCCAGCCATGCGTAGTCGAAAAGCCCCCACTGCAATATAAGGTAGTTGGGCCAGGCTTTGAAATACCTTATGCTGTCCGGGGCGAATTTCTCTTCGGCGTCTTTCAGGAAAGCCTTGTCCCCGGTAAGTACATAGATGTTCACTGCGGCATGAAGCCCTGCAAAACCCATCTTGTCATCCTTGCCCTTGTAAATGAGTTTGACCTTTTCATCCTTCTTTGTTTTTTCATTCTTCATATCAATGGTCAATTCAGTCTTCTCCCTGCTGTTCGCGGGATTCATAGCCCATTTGTAGGCGGCAAGGGCTGAATTGCAATACTCGTCCGACATCTTTCTGTCGAAATCCTTGACAATCCTTGCGAACATCGCAGCGCTGGCAGCATAGAACATCGTACTCTGGCGCGTCGGGATCGACTTGCAGAAATTAAGTTTTTCCTTATCTGGCATCTCGCGCTTTTGCGGATGGGAAATAGTCTCAACTCTCCCACTCACCCCGCCGTCCTTGTCCTGGCTCCTCCTCCATATGTCTATCCCGTATTTGGCCTCATCGAGTATATCGGGGATGCCGTTTCCGCTCTCCGGAATGTTAAGCTGTCCATCGGTAAACGCCTTCGGATTTATCTCATAGAGGCCGAGAATGTCCCAGACCGCCTTGTGATGGTATTCGCTCCTGTCATAATCGGCGGCATCATGCCAGCCGCCCCAGACATCGAATTTCTTTGACAGATCAGTTGTCTGCCTAATGATCTCGAAATCAAAATTATTGCTGTTCTTGGCCGCCTTGTCTCCGCTCTCCAAGAACCAGTTTCCACCACCACCCAGAAGTTTGCAACCGTAAACCGGAGGGGGATGGCACAGACCCCTTGTCCAGGCCGTGTATTTTGAATCCAGTTCACAGCCGCAACGCTGATGGTAGAACCCTCTGGCCGCAGTGTAGAAGGCAGAGCCTATCGCGTTTTTCCCAATCTCGAAATCCCAGCTTTTCCCGAGATTCGGAATATATACGCAGTACGATCCGGGTGTTCTGAAGCTGCTGAAATCAAGTTCGTAGACATCTTCTCCGGAATAGCTCTGAGAAGCATTATACCCCCATTTATTTTCATTCTTCGCACGCAGCGTAACTTTTCCGCTGAAAACTTCGGACTTGTCGTCAGCCTTCAACAATTTGAATTCCGGATATCCTGCAAAATCAACCGCCCCCACGGAAGGTATCCATCCGCCAAGATACGCATATTTCTGCGGAGCATCGGCGAGGTAGCCTGCCTGATTGACCTTTATCGCCCTGTTGACAGTCCTCTTGTCGTCAAAAATAAATGAACCGCTTCTGCCGTCATCCTGCTTCAAGGAATATTTCCTGCCGTTCTGAAGAGGAAACGGCAGTTTGAGGTATGCGTAGTGCCCAACTTCATACTGGAAACAGCCGCGCAGCGGAGAATTGTCCTCATACTTGCGGTCTCCGAGGGAATTCACCCAGTGTATTGCCTTCTGCGGATTTTGCGGTTGTGCGTATTTCACATCATCCGGAGATGAGAGGGAGAAAAAAACCGGATCCGACATCAGCAGGCTCTGATTGCTGAACTTCTCATATCCGTTCTGCCAGATCCTGACCCGTCTTTTCAATGCCACCCAGTTCGGTTTCTCTCCATTCTCCATTTTCTGAAGTTCGGGAAGAATCCCGTCAAAGTCAATCTTGTATTCCTTATATATGAGATCGTCCGTTTCACTCATATAGTCGTTGACCGCCACAACCCATTCCGGGGAAAGCACGTATATCCTGTCAATTTTATTATCCGCCTGGAGACAGGCGGAAAATAAAACACCGAAGAGGACTATGAATATTCTTTTCACTATTTCCTGTTCTCCAACGCCCAGAGTATTGCGTAAAGGATTCCGGACTCTCCTATGGAACTTCCCAGTGTGAATTCACTGTGCATCGCGGAAACCCTGTTGTCCAGCCAGCATCTCCAGAGGGGAACTTCTGCGGGATACACCCCTCCCAGTGATTTCGCATCTCCGCCCGGACCATATACTGAAATGCCCGGGGCGGGCCCTTTCTCACTGTATAACCAGCTCCTCAGCTCGGGATGTTCCGGCGGACGTGACCCGATACCGGTTATGAAAGAACGGGAAAGCGGATTCGCACCCAGCTGATAGTCGGCATTGATACATGCAGCATCCAGGTATTTCTGCTCGCCTGTCAGCATATACGCCATCAGGCAGTAGTAACCGTAATAGCCACCACCTTCATTGTTTCCCCAGCCCCCGGACTCCCTGCCATTTCCCATCCTGTAGGCGTGACTTTCATTGTTTTTAATCACGTCATCGGCGTTCTTACATATGTTCTCAATGAGAGTCTTCTGGACCTTCTGATCTACATCCGGATTTTTTGCGCTAGCATATGCCCACTTAAAGAAAGGAACCGTATGCGCCATGTTCCAATTGCTCTTGAAGGCATCTTCCTTCTTGTCGGCAAGCCTTACAACTTCGTCGTTGTATTGTTTCTCTCCTGTTGTTTTGAAAAGTTCAGAGGCCGCCCATACCCAGGCCTTCTTCCACTCGATCCTGCCATATGATATTCCTTCCTTCTCATATCCTTCGGCCTGATGTTTCACCGCCCATTCATAGGCTTTCCTGGCCTTTGAAAGATACATCTCCGATTTTTTCGCATCATAATTTTTCAAGCACCTTGAAAGCTGGGACGCCACCGCTGCAAAAGTGAATGAGGAACCTGCGCTCGGGAAGAAATTACCGTAGGGGGGATTGTCTCCGTATTTCTTCCAGTCCGGATTCATCTCCTTCCATTTTTTGAATTCGTTCCTCCATTCCTTGCCAATGTAGTCCTCATCGTTCCCACGGCCCGCGTAAACCCCGCCTTCATCGGTTTGCGTGTCAGCATAGAATTTGAGGCCCCATTCCGCTTCATCAAGAATATCCGGAATCCTGTTTCCACTTTCAGGAAGTTTCAGCTCTCCGTCCTTGAAAGCATCCGGAAAGAATTCAAAAGCCGTCATAATCATCGAATTCGCCATCAGGTGCCCGTAAAATACATCGAAATCGCCGGCATCATGGTAGCCGCCTCGGAATTCCTTCACAGGTTCTCCGTCTTTCACCGGCTTCTCCTGCAGCTCCGGTTTCCCGTTCAGATATTTTTCATTGACACCGTAAAGGAGATGCCCGCTCTCATAGTTTTTCAGATGGCATGCGGGTCTGGGATAATCGGTCACATCCTTTGAAAGTTCACAGCCGCAACGCTGGACAAGGAAACCACGCATCGTCGTATAATAGCAGTTCTTCATTTCCTCACCCCCTATTCCAAATGGGCTGGAACTGGCGAGACCCGGAATCTCAATATGGTATTTCCCGGGTTTGTTGAACGCGGAAAAGTCAAGTTCATACACATTCTCCCCGCTTATGCTGGATTCTTTAATATCGGGCTTTGTCCCCTGGGCGTCCGACGCCTTCCTGAGTTTTATATCGCCGTTGAAAACCGTTGTCCCTGTCTTGTCGTCCACAAGATTGAACTTCTTAAAATCCGAATAATCCTGCGGACCTAGATCTCCAGCCCACCATCCGAGATATGCGTACCGCCTTGAAGCCTTTGAAGAATAGGCCCCCTGATTTGTCTTGATCACAGGACTTACGGTCTTGTCGTAACATTCCAGTTCAATCTCGCTCTTTAATTCGGAAGGGATCCCCTTCACTGAAAGCAGATATTTCTCTCCTGATTTAAGCGCCTTGGGGAGTTTTAGATAGTAAGTGTGCCAGAAGATATTGTTGCCCGGAAACGTTCCTATACTCACGGTGTCATATTTGAAACTGTGCCTTCCAACCTTCTCAGGCTTCGTGCCATTTGCGAAATCCGCATCTTTCCCGCCGGATGATTTAATCGTGAAATTCTCGCTCTTCTGGAGTGCCGCAGCCTTGGCTTCGCCCTGCCCTGCACCCCCCGCCACAACAGCATCAACCGTAATGGCGACCAAGTCCGGTTTGATTATCTCGGCCTTCCTGACTCCCTTAACCGCTCCTACGCTTTTCATCTCCTTGAAAAGCCGTTCCTGCTCCTGGGCGATACGCTTATCGAAGAATCCATCTGGAGGTCCGTCCGGACGCTTGAAATCCGCTTTGATGTCCGGATTCGTAAAATAATTTGCATCGTCAAAAGTCACAGCCCAGATGACGGGTACAGACTTGCCTTCAGATTTGAATTTGATTTCGGTGATCGCCTTGCCTGGATTCGGATTCTCCCACTGCATCGCCCAGAGTCCGATATGCTGGCTCCATTTGAGGGAATAGAAATTGTGCCCCATGAACATCGGCCAGCTTTTGCTGTCGCTGTTGTCCCACCAGCTCTGCGTCCACCACTGGTGAATTTCAATCCCATCCTGTATTTTCATCTCCGCCGATGTGCCGTCATCGTATTTAACAGTATATACGGCGACAAGATAGTTCTTGGGCTCGCCTTTTATCTGACCGGCCGAATTCTGCAGGATGTAGATGTACTTGGATTTTATGGATGGAACCTTCACTGACACCTCCTGCGGATTTTCCTTGCAGCGGTCGGCGCCCTTGAGCATTATCACTGAATTGCCTTTGTTTTCGGCTGGATTTATTATTTTGAACTTATACCCGTTTCTAATGACTTCTCCGAATGAAATCTGGGGATAAATGATCATGTCGTTTATACCCTCGTCCGTCCAGCCTCCCTTGCCATTGTCGGCTATGCCGTCGTCCTCTATATTTGAATTTGCGACGGATTCAAGCGGCAGATATTTCGGTTCGGCGCCTGCGAAGTTCGCAGCAGCCAGAAGCATCAGGACTGGAACAGTTTTTAACGTTATCATTTTCAATCCCCATTTATTGTGTGTATTATTGGATATTCCAAAACTTCCGAACTTCATTAAATTTTTACCTTCGGGAAAAATTTAAAACGTCTCCCCTTCCATCAGGTACGGTTTGATATTGACTATATTTCCATTCCTGCTCTTTTTATCGAAAAGGTAGTCAACCGCAATCTGTCCGGCCTCAGTCAAATTCGAATTCACCGTTGTTATTCTTGGATTTATTGAGGTCGCAGCCGCCATTCCATTGTATCCGGCAATATTAAAAGGCCTTGTCACCCCTGTCATGTTGACAATTTTCCTGGCATTCAGATCATCAGTGAAGACAGCATCATAATTCTCCATCAGTATGCGCTTCAAATCCTCTTCCGCGGAAACTGTGATTGAATGATCTATTTTAATTCCGGGATCGATCTCCCTGGTTTCATTCACAATGCTTTCGAAGAGCTTCGGCCCGCCTAAATTGGGATTATCCATGATCCTGTCAAGGAAAAGTATTTTCCGGCAGTTTTTTGCGAGAGCCCTTTTTATCAGAAGCATGTTCCCTTCAAAACGGTCCTGGCGTATCTGGAAAATATTGGATGGAGCAACCCTGTCAATTACCGCATATCTGATGTCTTTAAGCCTTTTCAGATTACGCAGCCTGTTTAACGCATCCCTGTTGATGTTGCCGTGCGCATCCATGGGTGGTACAACTACAAGGCATTTGCAGCCGCGGTAATTCACAAATTCATCCACAGCCTGCATGAATATCCGCGGCTCCTCTTCTGATGATCTGATGATCACCTCGTTGTTCAGCTTGTCCGCCGCATTCCTCACTCCCGCCGCAAGATGGACATATATCTGCATATATACACTGTTGAAGGGAGCAACAATCCCTATCAGGGGCTTTGCACCGCGCTGTGTGACATAATAGCCTTTTCCGTGTATGCCTGTTGCAAACCCGTCCTTCACCAGCTCCTGCATGGCCCTCACGATCGTAACTCTTCCAAGCTCGACTTGGTTATCTATCACGGCTATTGATGGGAGAAGTTCATCGGGCCTGTAAACCCCGTTTCGGATTTGAGTAATAAAGTATTGCTTCAACTGTGCATACAGGGTCATTGAACTGTTCTCATCCGCCCTGAATTTTCTTACCCTCATATTTTCACCTCTTATTATGTCTTATCAAGACTTATCATACCGCCCTCTCGAAACGCTTTCAAGAAGCGATAACCAAAAACATGCATTTTTTTCACACCCGTCCCATAGCGGACGGGGAGGCTGTAAGCTAATAGGCTGTAGGTAAATAGGTTGCAATCCAAAAGAGTGGATTAAAAAATGCAAAATGCCTTGTGTCAAAACCTAACAGCCTTCAGCCTATACAGCTATCAACCTTGGCATCCTGTGGGATGCCTGTGCATTTTTTTGATAAAAACGAAACCGGCAATATAGTAGGCGATGAAAGAACGTGAATTCATAGACATCGGCAGTTATCCGCAGTTCAGCCTCCAGTCAGAAGGCGGATGGTCCGACGGTATAATTGGTGGCGTCGGCTGCAACTTCTTCCTCGGACGAAAAGGAAACCTTCCTCCCTTCAGAGACAAAAAGAAATGGAGGGAGATAGACTCCCTTCTGCGCGACCTGAAAATCGGCATGCTCAGAATCGGTTTCCTGCCGTCCGGCTCCGGAGACGTGGCAGGAGATGCGGCATCCGTATCCCCATGGGACGACAAGCTGCAGAAATACGATTTCAAAAATGACTTCTTCAAAGTCCTCAAATATCTCGACACCCTTGCAGTCGAACTCAAATTTCCGATAATGATCGATCCCTGGTGGATCCCAAGGAGCATGCAGATTGAACATTCCGGAGAAAGCGGAACATCCCACCGCGGCGCGCCCGCCGACCTGCAAATGTACACTGAAAAATATGTCATGCCACTTGTCACACACTCCGTTGATAAACTGAAGTGCAAGAACATAAGATATCTCGGCCTCCTTAATGAGCCTGTCTGGAATCAGGATGACCGCAATCCCGGTAATTTCACAGTAAAAGAAGGGGATGATCAGCTGAAAGTCCTCTGTGAAATGTATGCGGAGGTCCGCAGCTCGCTTGACGGTGCCGGCTTCAAGCAGATAAAGATTATCGGGCCATCCGCCCTATGCGCCTACCAATTCCCAATGTCTGACTTCCTCGCAAGCGGCGTTGATCCAACCCCGTATCTCGGAGCCCTCGACCATCATTACTATATGTATCACCTGGACAGCGCATCCCCTCCGAATGATGAATTTTTCAGCACCCATGAGACGGTCGACGCCAATGTCCGCCGCTGGTGCGACTTTGCAAAAAGGAAAAAACTTCCTTTCATGATAACCGAAATGGGAAGCTTTGCTTACGGCAGGCTCTTCTGGGGCGAAAAGGACATGGAAGGTCCTGCAAGCCACACATGCGCCATCTCTGATGCACAGTTTATTGTAAGATCGCTTGCAAGAGGAGTTCAGGCTTTCCTCCGATGGACCTTCAGTGTGCCGGAACATTTCGATGGACGATGGAGCATTGTGGAATGGAACGAGAAGGGTGTCTATCTCACTCCTAATATTTATCCCATGTACCGCGAACTCATGCGGTCAATCCGCCCCGGATGCCAGGTGATGAAGGTCAAAGTCGGATATTCCGCAGGCAGACGCTCTCCCGTCCATGCGGTTGCGACAAAATACGGCAGGGAAATCAACCTGATCATTGTGAACGACGAACCTGGAAAGAACCATGATGTGATTGTCGGAAACGGACCATGGTCCGGAATGACATTCAACAGGATAGTTGTCGATGAGACACGGAAAGGCAGCCAAATCCAACCCGTAAAATTCCCTTCAGATCCTGCAAAAGGCGCCGAATTCGTACTGACCCCATACAGCCTGACCGTCCTGACAAACAGGAAGGTTTAAATTAGGCGGCCAAGGGCCGCAACTTTTGAACAATCGAATATCGAACAGCCGAATTACGAATTAGAAATTACGAATTAGAAATTGAAATTAGTTGGAGTTCACGGCTTTAGCGTGTCTTTTTCTTTAAAACTCGGGCACTCGGAATCTTTTGATAACTTTGAAATTCCTTAACGTTAAATTAGGCGGCCATAAATCCGTAACTCCTATCGGAACGCCGGCACCCTTGCCGGCATCTTCTTTAATGTGGTACAGGAGTCTAGCCTGAATATAGCCTCCTGCCAGGAAAGGGCCGATTGCTCTTTCTTTTCGACAGGTTCAGTTGATAAAATACTTTATCTTGTTCTCGGGGATAAGGTTATCACTTTTAAGATATTTCCCGAATTCAATCAGTTTCTCACCATAAATATCCATTTTCCCTTGCCTTTCCGGTGTTGTAACATATTTTATAAGTGGTTTCCTTAGATACGCGTCCGGACGCATATCCAGGTTATTCCCCGGACAAAGCGTACAATGACTGCTTTATATTAGGCTATTTTATATTAGAAAACGGAAATTTGCAGTATTTATTGTGGGCTTTTCAATAGATTTTAACAACCAAAAAGCTTTTTCCCGGAAAAGCGAACATTCGCAGATTAACAGTTAGAAAACAAGGAGAATTATTATGATTTTAAAAATCATCGTTGCATTCATATTTTGCTTTTTTGCCTATGCGCTATTCAGCACATTGCTAATTCTCTTCGTGAGGAAAATTAAAATTGTATGGCTAAAATCATCCCTGATAACTCTCTATTTTTGCATTACTATATTTTCGCTCATTCTTTATGCAGGGATGAGATATTCATTTTACGCAGGAGAAAGTTTTGAAAATCTAAGACGAGCATCTGTTGCAACCGCAGAGAATGTAAGAATACTGAATTTATTACACAAATGTAATGCAAAAGAAATTGCCCCTGATCATTACGGTTGGGTTACATATCATCTTGAAAATGAAATTGATTGCCTGCTCCCCTACGCAAACGACTATCTTGAAAATAAAAAAAACGTGAAGTGGAAGATAGTCCGGCTTTGGGGTATTGGAGATATGGAAGAGATTTGCTTTCCAAGAGACCTGCCTAATGTTATTGGGTATCGACAGACCAATCTTCCCGTGTCCAATCACGGAAAATATGATTTGTTATCTGAAAAGTATAAAGAACAAACAAGTTTATCAAAATCTCTAAATCCAAAATTCTAAATACAATTTTCTAACCATGCTGGTTCTGGTAATCTCGCTCCGCTCGATGCCAGACCATGAGCGTTCGATGAGGTGAAAATAAATATGAATACAAATAACGCAAAGCCTAATTGGTTTCTACGTATCAATATTGTTCTTATGATCCTTTTGTTAGCGCTACCTGTTTCTTTTATAATAGGAGCTACACTCGTGAGTTTCTTGCCATCCCCACCGCCAGATATTGCGCTAAAGGACGTGCATTTTGCCGAGCCACCATACATTGTGAAACGAGGAAAGTATTACTTTCTTCACTACCGCATTGCCTTGCAAGACGTGCCATCATTTTCGGGAAAAGTATCGTGGGTAAAGAAGCCAGGAGAAAAAGCTTACTTCTATTTCATGACCGTCAGCCATATAGAGTTGGGCGAGATCAAGGAAATCCCTCTTCCTGACATTGAGTTTGCGCGACGGGATGCCGTTTACTGGTTAAATCCAGATAAATCAGAAGTTCATTTGGAGGTTAGAGAGGGAATCGAACAAACAGATGTATCTAATCCGTCTTCGCCGGATAGATAATCTCTGGACGTTAGCGGTGGATAAAGAAATATGAAAAAAATTACCGGATATCCAATCATTTTCTTAATATTCACGATACTTATGGCTTTAATATTTTATCCTTATGAGTACAATTATCTTGTTAAAAGGTTATTTATCTCTCATAATTATTTGATTGACGTTTTCAATGTTGTTTTGATCGTTTTAACATTTGCCGCTTATGGCATTTTATTTATCAAGACGAATTCATTCAATATTTATATCCGAGTAATTGCTTCAATACTTATTTCTGCAGTCTTAACTTTTTTTAGTTATTATGGGGGATTCTTTTTGATTGGAGCTATTGAGTCAATATTTGTATAAAAAGTCGCTAACTAAATCATAGACCGAACCGGTGAAGCACCGGTCCGGTCATTATCGAGCGTTCGGCAATCACTATGGAGAAAGGAATGACAGAAAAGACCACATGGGAGACGTTCTTTGACGCTCACGCGCCGCTATATGGCGAGAATGTCTTTACGAAGAATACGCTCAAGGAGGTGGACTTCCTTCTTG
>CAZION010000149.1:0-17565 GCA_964540865.1 uncultured Victivallis sp. | reverse complement strand
TCCCGTTAAAGGGTTAGACTCATGTTATCTCCAAGGATGCTTCGCATCAAGAAAAGTTGCGGTCCTCTTGCCCCGTCGGATGACTGGGTGGCCGCCTAATTTGATATCTGAAAACTTAATTAAGGCGTATTTTCGAGACTGGTTTTTTTGCTATTTCGGATAAACATTGTTATGTTTAGGCATTTAATTTAAATACAACAAGAATATTATGAAAATATTAATAGCTGAAGACGATCTTATTTCGAGGAAAATGCTCCAATCCATACTGTCAAAATTGGGATATGAGGTTTTGGCGGTTGGTACAGGTTCCGAAGCTTGGGATATCCTCAACTCCGAATCTGCACCGCAGATTGCAGTACTTGACTGGGTGATGCCGGGTATGCACGGTACAGAGGTCTGTAGCAAAGTCAGACAGCGTGAGGCCGGAATAGACCATTATACATTTATAATACTGCTTACCGCCAAAACAGATAAGAAAGATCTGATAACGGGTATGGAGGCTGGAGCCGACGACTATGTTTTAAAGCCGTTCGACCCCCATGAACTCGCCGTCCGCATTCGCGCCGGTCAGCGCATCATAGAACTGCAGAATCAGCTCAGAGACGCAAAGGAGAAATTAATCATCCTTTCAAGAACTGACAGCCTGACCGGGGTTTTAAACCGGAGGGCGGTCTATGAGATTCTTGATAAGGAAGTAACAAGGTCAGCAAGGAAGAGAACTCCACTGAGCACCATCATGCTCGACATTGATTTCTTCAAGAAAATTAATGACAGCTATGGACATAATGCAGGCGACTCAGTTCTGAAGGAACTTGCAAGAAGAATAAAGGCGGAATTGAGGCCCTATGATACTTTCGGGCGTTACGGTGGGGAGGAGTTCATAGTTTTGCTGCCTGGCGTCTGCATGGGTGAGGCCCTTTCTGCTGCGGAGCGCATCCGCAGTGTGATACGAGGCAAGCAGTTTGACATAACCTCGTCGGAGATTGCGGTCACCGCAAGTTTTGGGGTTGCGGAATTTGATTTCAAGGAAAGTTCGGACGCATTGGTCAACAGGGCGGATATTGCCCTCTACAAAGCCAAGCGCAATGGCAGGGACAGGATTGAGAACTAGCGGCCGTATAAATGCTGAGCCAATTTCAAAAGTAGTCAGAATTCAGCGGCCAGAATAAATTTGAATTTGAGTACAAATTTAATTCTGAATTCTGTATCCTGACTTCTCGGAAAACAGGAGTTTTGCAATCAGCTCAGCTGTTTGCAAGCTGGTATTTTTCAGTTTGCACGGATATATTTTTCATATGTTTGTACCGGTGTGAAACATATTAATGTCTTTCTTAAATCCATAAAGAGTTTTAAATATGCTGGAATGCGGTAAATGTGCAGTAGAAGACACTGTGAGAATCAGCAATGAAAGATTCGAACAGGTTGCCGAAGTTTCCAGGGAAATGATATGGGAGGTTGATCCTCAAGGGCTATATACCTATGTCAGCAGGCTAAGCAGGAATATTTTGGGATATGAGTCCGAGGAGCTGATAGGGAAACAGCATTTTTACGATTTGCATCCCGAGAGCCAGAAGGAGGAGTTCAAGAAGGCGGCTTTTGATGCCTTTGAGAGGAAAGCCATTATCAGGGAACTTGTCAATCCCGCAGTAACCATTGATGGAAGAATTGTCTGGCTTTCGACCAATGGCGTTCCCGTTTTCGACCAATCGGGTAAACTCCTGGGATACCGTGGCTCAGATATGGATATCACCGAGCGTTTCAACGCTGAACAGGAGAAGAAAATCCTTGAGGAGCAACTCCGCAAGATCCAGAGAATGGACAGCATCGGAAGGCTTGCTGGAGGGGTTGCCCATGACTTCAACAACTGTCTGCAGGTTATTATCGGATTCACTGAACTGATGTTGCTCGATGCCAATACGTCGTCAACTGAGTATTCAAATCTTGTTGAGATCAGACGGGCCGCAAAGCAGGCTTCGGACATCACTAACCAGCTTCTAGCATTCAACCGCAAACAAGTTATATCCCTGGAGGTTCTAGACCTGAACGATCTTGTGGTTTTGCAGCAGAAAATCCTCAAGCGTATCATCGGTGAGGACATAATTCTGGATTTGAATCTTGAAGAACACCCTTTCAATATATCTGCGGACCCGGGCAACATCCAACAGGTGATAATGAATTTGTCCGTCAACGCCAGAGATGCGATGCCGACTGGGGGGAGATTGACAATCCGGACATCAAACGCTGTATTCTCCGAGGATGATGCTGTGCCTGGAAGCAATGCCAGGGAAGGGAAATTTGCCTGTCTTTCCATATCAGATACCGGGACAGGGATGACAAAGGATGTGATTTCGAGCATTTTCGAGCCATTTTTCACCACTAAGGGGGCTGGCAACGGAACCGGACTTGGACTGTCTGTTGTTCATGGGATAGTTGAACAGCACAACGGATGGATTGATGTTTACAGTGAGCCTGACAAGGGATCGGTGTTCAAGATTTATTTCCCAGAGTCTAATCTGGAAGATTCTGCCAAGGAAGAAGGTGCAGAGGCAGATGAAGAATTAAGTAAAGGCTCCGGTGAAAGTGTTCTTGTTGTTGAAGACGACCCCCTGGTGCGTAACATAGCATGTAATATCCTCAGACAATACGGATACGAGGTCTGGGAGTCCTCCAGATACAGAGAAGCCCTCATCATGGTCGGAGGTGAAAATTCAAAATTTAAAATTGTGATATGCGATGTGGTTTTGCCGGACGGAAACGGTGTGGAACTTGTCGGAGAGCTTCTGAAAATGAGGCCCGGATTAAAAGTTCTTCTGACAAGTGGATATACCGACGAAAAGTCAAGATGGAAGGAAATAGACAGGTTGGGGTACCATTTCCTCTACAAACCATATCCCATCAGGAAACTTCTTAAGCTTGTCCATGAAATTTTAAAGGTTCCATGAATCAGGAAAACAAAATGAACCATAATATGGATGGAAATAATAAAACAGCGCCCCTGCCGAGAATCCTAGTTGTTGATGATGAGGAGGGCATAAGGAGATTCCTCATCGCCGGACTCAAGAGGAAATATTATGTCGAGTCGGCAGATTCGTCCGAAGAAGCCGCAGGGAAAGTCAACAATTCCCACTTCAATTTGATCATATGCGACATAAATATGTCAGGTATTTCTGGAAAGGAGTTCTTCCTGGAATGCAGGAAGATTTATCCTGAAATCCCTTTTATCCTCATGACCGGTATGCCAAAGTTCTCCGATGCCGTGAACCTCGTCAAAGAGGGAGCCTTCTACTATCTGTCCAAACCTGTAGAACTGAATACTTTATATGCGCTGATTGAAAAAGCCCTTTCCGAGGGGAACGGGAAAATGAATACGGAGGAACCGTCTCAGGAATCGGAATTCATGGGTTATAAAGTAATAAGGACTCTTGGCATTGGGAATGTAGGAACTGTGATGCTTGTTGAGAAGGACGGTAATTATTTTGCAGTCAAAGTACTGCGGAAGGACACAACCCCTGAAAGCTATGCCTTCAGAATGCAGAGATTTGCAAGGGAGGCGGAAATACTCAGGAGGATTGACCATCCGAATATAGTGAAGATCTATGACTATAATTTTGACGACAAGAAAGGGCTTCCATATCTGATAATGGAGCATGTCAACGGAAGGCAGCTTTCTCAGCTCATTAAACAGAACAGCCTTGACTTCCAGCGTAAGATTTCAATAATAAAACAGTCTGCAGACGCGTTGGACTATGTCCACAGGCAGGGAATTATACACAGGGATATAAAACCTGAGAACATATTGGTGACTGAAGACGGCATTGTAAAAATCACCGATTTTGGAATCGGCAAGATAATAGATTCGGAAATTACGTTAACTGGCGATGTCATGGGGTCGCCGGCATATATGTCCCCTGAAAGTTTTGATTCAGCCAAAGCGATTGATTACAGGACTGACATTTTCTCGCTTGGCGTAATCTGCTATGAGCTTTTCACCGGAGTACGCCCGTTTGAAGGGGATACTCTCTACAAGCTGATTAACGCCATAAGGGAGAAAAGTCCAGAAGAACCGATGAAGATAAATCCCAATATTGAACCCTGGCTTCAGGATATAATGGCCAAAATGCTTGATAAAACCCCAGACAAGCGTTTTATATCTGCATTTGAAATCGTAAAAGCGATTAACCATTACACATCCGGAAACAATTCCGAACACATCTCAAGCGGAATGACAACGAGAATACTCAGAAGCATGTTATTCATGAACAACATCTGGAAATGAATATCCAATATCGAACACGGAATATCCAATGTCCAAGTGACCGAATGAAACGGAGAATCGGCGAAACGGAGAATCGGAGTTGAAAATAGTTGGAGTTCAAACTTTAGTTTGTCTTTTTCTTTAAAACTCGGGTACTTCTCCACTTGGAATTTATCTAAATCTAGATTCCGATGGAAATTGGAAATTGAGTGTTGAATATTGGGTGTTCAGTTTCAGATTAGGAACTAAATTTTGTTTTCAAAATGGAATTAGCCTTGAAAACACATTGATTGGAATAAGTAGACATGGGCAGTTTTATTATAGAGGGGGGATATCCTGTTTCCGGTGAAATGAAGCTTTCTGGAAACAAGAACGCAATACTTCCGATGATCGCGGCTTCACTGCTTACAGAAGAAGAGGTTGTCCTCCATAACGTGCCTGACATTGTCGATGTCGCCGCCATGATTAAAATCGCGGAATCCCTTGGCGTAAAAGTGGAGCGCTTCGGTTCAACCCTGAAACTTCAGGCGAAGAATATCATAACCAATAAAATCCCGCAGGAACTTTCAAACCAGCTCAGGACTTCACTGCTCTTTGCCGGCCCGCTCCTCCACAGGTGCAGGGAAGTTTCCTTCTGGCCTCCCGGCGGCGATGATATCGGGAGAAGGAGGATTGACGCTCATTTTTACGGGTTGAAGTGTCTAGGCGCAAAACTTGTTTCCACTGAACCTCCGTTTTTGATTATCGCGCCTCAGATGAGGGGGAGAGACCTTTTTTTCGATGAGGCAAGTGTTACAGCCACAGAACATATCATGATGACCGCCGCAGTTGCCAGGGGAAAGACTGTCATACGCAACGCAGCCTCTGAACCTCATGTCCAGGATCTCGCCGAACTTCTCAGGAAAATGGGAGCCAAGATAACCGGCACCGATTCGAACACCATAACTGTGGAGGGCGTGGAAAAACTTCACGGGGCCGAGCATGAAGTCGTCGGCGACCACGTGGAGGCCGGGAGTTTCCTTGCAATGTCCGCAGTAACCGGAGGGGAGCTGACAATTCACGGGACGATACCAAGACATTACTGGATGCTCAGACGTATCTTTGAAAGGTTCGGAGTAAAATTCGCCCTTTTCAGCGACAGGATTCATCTGCCCGGCGGGCAGCGTCTTTCAGTAAGGCCTGACTTCGGAAATGCAATACCCGTGATTTCCGACGGACCGTGGCCGCAGTACCCCACCGACATGATGAGCTGTACAATTGTCATGGCGACCCAGGCTCGCGGGACCGTGCTCTTCTTTGAGAAAATGTTTGAAAGCAGAATGTACTTTGTCGACAGGCTTATCATGATGGGCTCGAATGCGATCGTCTGCGACCCTCATCGCGTTGTAATTTCAGGCCCATCCAAGCTCCGCGCCATGGAGCTGTCAAGCCCTGACATACGGGCCGGAATGGCCCTTCTGATTGCAGCTCTCTGCGCAAAGGGGACAAGCACCATCCACAGGGCCGAAGTCATATCTCGAGGCTACGAAAACATCGACCTTAAGATCGCATCCCTAGGCGGACGGATCCGAAAGGCATAAAAGGTTTGGGTTATATACAATAATGAACTTAAATGTGTGAATTCCATTATTCGCAGTATATATTGGTTGTGTAGGGTGATTTGTTGGGCGTGAAAGTCCTGGAGTTTTTAGTGCACAGAACTTAAAAACACCGTGCATATGGAGACAGTAGTTTAAACCAACCACATTTGAGGTGCTTGTTTGAACGGAAAAGATAAACATATTTTGGATCCGGAGCTTGACGAGGGAAAGTATTCCATCAAGGATCTCTTGGACATAGGCCATCTTCGAATGGTTTTCGAGAAATTCTCACAGCTTACCGGATTTACGACAGGACTCCTGGAATATCCATCAATGAATATTCTCATCTCTACCGGATGGAGGGATGTCTGCGAAAAATTTCATCGGGTATGTCCCGCTTCGGCCAGCCATTGCAGCTCCAGCAATTCCGAGCTTTTCAGGAATCTCAGGGAATCCCGCCAGCAGAACATCCGGAGATGTGAAAACGGCATGGTTGACGGGGCCACGCCAATTATTATCAGAGGCAAATGCATCGCATTTCTCGCCACCGGGCAGGCGCTCTTCTCAGAACCCGACATTGAACGCTTCAAACGCCAGGCCAGGCTATATGGATTTGATGAGAAAGCATATATTGAGGCTTTGCAGAAAGTCCCGGTAGTTTCTGAAACCCAGTTTCACAAAGCATTGGATTTCCTTTCTGAGATAGCCGTTATGCTCGCCGAACGCGGACTGAAGAATCTGGAGATGCGTGAAAGAGGTGAGAAATTCAAGGTTATTTTCGATTCAACGTTCCAGATTAAAGGACTGATGACTCCGGACGGCAAGCTGATAGAGGCGAACCGGACCGCCCTTGATTTTGTCGGCTTGGATCTGAAGGATGTCGTTAACCGGCCTTTTTGGGAGACCCACTGGTGGAAAGGGAATGAGGAACGTGTGCTGAAATTGAAGGAGTCCATACTTCGGGCCGCGAGAGGTGAATTTGTCCGTTATGAAGTGGAATTGCAAGGGGCCGGCGATATTACGGGGATTTTCGATTTTTCCATAAAACCTGTTTTTGGACAGGATGGAAATGTAACCTTCCTTGTCCCGGAAGCGCGCAACATCACCGAGCGCAAGAAAGCAGAGGAGGCGTTGCGGGAGAGCCAGGATCTGTTCTCCCTTTTCATCCGTAATTCACCGATCTACGCCTTCATCAAGGAGGTGACTCCCACCGAGAGCCGCGTATTGCAGGCAAGCGACAATTATAGGCAGATGCTCGGCATTTCAAGTTTTGATATGGTGGGCAAGAACATGGCGGACCTTTTCCCGGCCGACATTGCCTCTAAGATTACTGCCGACGACTGGAACGTCGTTGAAAACGGAGTGACGCTGAAGGTGGATGAGGACTTCAATGGCCGCAACTATGCCTCGATCAAGTTCCCCATTGTCCAGAAGGGTAAAACCCTGCTGGCGGGTTATACCATCGACATAACCGACCGCAATAGGGCAGAGGCCGATCGCGAAAGAATGGAGGAACAGCTCCGCCAGTCCCAGAAAATGGAGGCCATAGGCCAGCTCGCCGGAGGAATAGCCCATGATTTCAACAACCAGCTCATGGGCATAATGGGATATGCGGAACTGCTTTGCAAGCGGCTTGATGATCCCGTTCTCAAGAAAGATGCCGAAAATATCCTGCAGTCAGCCAGAAGATCTTCGGATCTGACAAGTCAGCTTCTCGCTTTTTCAAGGAAAGGTAAATATCTGAACGTTCCGGTGAATGTCAACAAGATCATTGAAGAGGTGATTTCCCTGCTCCAGCACAGCATTGATAAAAGGATTGAAATCAAGAGGGTGCTCAATGTAATCCCCTTGATGATATCCGGAGATCCGACCCAGATTCAGAACGCCATGCTCAATCTCGCCATCAACGCTAAGGATGCGCTGCCCAGCGGAGGTGAAATTGTTTTCACTACTGAAAAAGTGAGGATGGAAGATGTTTTCTTCAGTGCTGAGGAAAAAAGCAATGCCGTGAAAGGTGACTATATTAAAATATGCGTTATGGATGACGGGATCGGAATAGATGATGAGTCCAAGGAACATATTTTTGAGCCGTTCTTCACCACCAAGCAGCCGGGCAAGGGGACCGGAATGGGCCTCGCCTCCGTTTACGGTACAGTTAAAAGCCACAGGGGAGTAATCAGTTTGGACAGCAGGCTTGGGGAAGGCACTGTGTTCACAATTTTCTTTCCCCTTATTGGAGATAAGGCTGAAGCAGCAACCAATGAAACCGCGCCTGTGAAGCCCGGCATAAAAGCTAAAATACTTCTGGTGGACGACGATGAGGTGATTCGCACCCTTGTTTCCCGTATCCTGTGCTCTTTAGGCCATGAGGTTGTAACTTGCAATGACGGCCTGGAAGCTGTTGAGCTTTATCAGCGCTCATGGAGGGAAACAGATCTTGTCATTCTTGACATGATGATGACGAGGATGAACGGGAGAGATGCGTTTCTTGAAATGCAGGCGTTTAACAAGGATATCAAAGCACTGCTGATTTCAGGCTTCAGCATTGAAGGCGAGGCGCAGAGCCTCCTTGATGCAGGAATGAAAGGATTCATCCAGAAGCCGTTCAGCGAGGAACTTCTGGCACAGGAGTTGGAGAAGGTTCTTAATGTAAAATGAACTTCTATGTATATTGAATTAATATTAAATCTGGGTTTGCTGGTGGCCATCAGTGTTGTCTCCGGCTTCATTTCCAAGCGCTGGTCCAGGGAAAACCGTACTGCAGCAATAATTCAGGGTGTCCTTTTTGGAGCTGCGGCAGTTTTTGGAATGATGAAACCCCTTGCCCTTGGTCCCGGCCTGATCTTTGACGGCCGTTCTGTTATGCTTAGCCTTTGTGCGCTGTTCTTCGGCCCATGCGCCGCAGTACCGTCTGTCCTTATGGCGATGGCGTGCCGCCTATGGTTGGGTGGAGGAGGGGCGCTCATGGGCGTCCTGGTCATACTCTCATCCGCCGGACTCGGACTTTTTTGCCATTTTCGCTGGAAACCCCAGTCGAATCCGCCGTCAACATGGATGCTCTACATGTTCGGGATAGCGGTTCATCTTGTGATGGTCGGGCTGATTTTCACCTTGCCCTACGACACCGCCCTGTCTGTTTTGAAGAACATTGGTCTGCCTGTGATGCTTCTTTATCCGCTCGCGACTATCCTAGTCGGTAAAATACTTTCAGATCAGGAGTCCTCCTTCCGCTTCATGGAAAAGCTGCAGGCAAGCGAGAAAAAATATAAGGAGCTCGTTGAGAATGCCAACAGCATCATTCTCCGATGGGATACTTTCGGGAAAATAACCTTCATGAACGAATATGCATTGAATTTCTTTGGCTACTCCCATGGCGAGATTATCGGACAGAGCGTGCTTGGAACGATAGTGCCTCGTCTTGACAGCTCTGGAAAAGACCTGTCGCAGATGATCCTTGATATCACCACCCATCCGGAACGCTACAAGAACAATGAAAATGAGAACATTCTGAAGAATGGAACTCGGGTCTGGGTGGCGTGGACAAACAAGCCTATCTTGGATGAACAAGGGCGCTGTGCCGAAGTATTGTGCATAGGGAATGACATCACAGAGCGCAAACGGGTAGAGGAGGAGCTGAAAAAGAGTGAAGAAAGGCTTTCCATAGCATTGGAAGTAGGCAATGCAGGGGTATGGGAATGGTATCTCGAACGCAAAGAGGTACGCTTCGATTCACGCTTTCACGCAATGCTGGGTTATGTGCCAGGGGAACTTCCGACTGCAGATCAGGAGTGGGTGAACACCCAGCATCACCATCCGGACGATCTGCCGCTAATGCTATCCAGGGTTGAGTCATATTTACGTGGGGATACCCCTGTTTACGAGAGTGAACATCGCATTCGCAACAAGTCGGGGACTTGGACCTGGGTTTTTACAAGAGGCAAGCTGTTCAGCCTAACCCCGTCGGGAAATAAGGAAATGTTTCTCGGCATTGCGATGGACATCACCGAACGAAAACTGGCGGAGGAGGGAAATATCAAGCTAGAAACCCAGCTCCGCCAGTCGCAGAAGATGGAGGCTGTTGGACAGCTGGCGGGCGGAGTCGCCCATGATTTCAATAATATGCTGTCTGTGATCAACGGGTATTCGGACATGATGCTCGTGGAAATGTCTACGGCTGATCCGAACTACGAGCGCATCAAAGAAATCCATAAGGCCGGCCTGCGCTCCTCAGAACTCACACAGCAACTGCTCGCATTCGCCCGCAAACAGACCATAGCTCCGAAAGTTATTGACTGGAATGATACCGTTGTCGGCATGCTCAAGATGCTCCAGCGTCTTATCGGTGAAAATATCGAACTCGTATTGAAGCCCGCCGCCACCCCCTTGCGAGTGAAAATGGATCCAGCCCAGGTCAACCAGATCCTGGCCAACCTTATTGTCAATGCCCGTGATGCCGTCTCCGTTGCCGGAAAGATAGAAATTGAGACCGGCAGGGAGGAGTTGGACGAAATTTTCTGCGGTACGCATCCGGATTGCGTTCCGGGCAAATATGTCGTTCTCTCTGTCAGCGACAATGGTTGCGGCATGGGCAGGGAGACTCTCGATCACATATTTGAGCCGTTCTTTACGACAAAGAAAGTCGGGAAGGGAACTGGTCTCGGACTTGCTACCGTCTTCGGTATCGTTAAGCAGAATAAAGGGTTCATAGATGTTTGCAGTGAAATTGGAAAAGGCACGACATTCAAGATATATCTGCCAATGCATGAGCCTGTGGATGGGGCAAAAGAAAAGGAAACAGGGAAGGCAAGAATATTTTCCGGGATTGAAACCATCCTCCTTGTCGAGGATGAGGAGTCTCTTCTTCAATTTGCCAAAAGATTGCTCGAACAACTTGGCTATACCGTATTGCCAGCCAGCAGTCCGGGACAGGCCATCATGATTGCCGGTGAATATAAGGGGGAAATCCATCTTTTGATGACAGATGTGATCATGCCGGAAATGAGTGGACGGGATCTCAGGGACGGAATCAGCTCAATGCGTAGCAACATAAAATGTCTCTACATGTCAGGGTATACAGCCGATATCATTGCGCAAAAGGGCGTCCTGGATGAAGGCATTCATTTTCTGGAGAAACCGTTCACGGCGGAAGCCCTGTCGGCAAAACTCCGCGAAGCTCTGTCCTGAATCTCCGCAGGCGCTAGCCCCAAAAGATTATTTCGGATTCAATCCCGATGAAAACTGGAAATTGAGTGTTGAATATTGGATGTTCACCGCTGTGGGATGATTGATGTAGGTTCCGGAGGGATTTCTATCTCCTCTTTCCTCTCAAGGTTTAACGAGAACAGTATTATCAATCCGGCTATGACATTTGAAAATGTGAGTGAAATCGCGCCGATCAGGTTTCCGGCCACTCCCAGACTGAGCGCAAAGAACGAGGATACCGTTATCATTGCCACATAAACCGCCTGGCCTGAAAGAATGGCTACAGGTTTTTTCAGATGCGCCGCCTTCCCCTCGCAGTAGGATCTCATAGCAATTGTAAGGGGCATGAATATCAGGGAAAGGGAAGTTCCGATAATCAGGGGAATGTCCTCTGCCGGCAGTTGCTGTACCCCTATGAAGTACCATCTGGACATGAACGGGATAATGAATATCAGAGGTACGAGTCCGAGCACGGAGCCTGCGGTGACGGCGAAACGTTTCAGCTTTTTTCTGCCGCCAACCTCATCGTAGAAGGTGATTACTGTTGCGGAAATCCTTGTTGCGGCAAAGCTGACTGCATTGAAAAGACTTATTACGGCATAATAGACAGGCAGTGTTGTCTCGGGATGCGGCGCCCTTGATGCGAAGGATCCTATTATGTATCCTGAAAGACTTAGGAAAAGTTGGCCGATCGAGAAAGTCGCAGCATATGAAATTATTTCCTTATGCGTAGGTGCTGCACCGACATGCGGGAGTTTCCGGATGAACGGCCTGGCCATAAGGTACATCGCGAAGCTTTCAACGATTATCGGGATCGTCTGGCAGATCACCGCCCAGAGGGGGCCGGTTAAGGCTGTGGAGCAGAATATGTATGCCAGGATGACGGTGAGTGTGATCCTTCCGACTGTTGCCACGTATGCCCTGCCGGTTGCACGGTTCAGGAAAAGGGTTGTGACATACGGCGTCCTCTGTGAGAAAATGAACTGCAGCGGAATGCTTGCCAGAAGGGTAATGTATGCCGCCTCCTCCATGTCCGGTGGCAAGCCCATGATTACGCCGAGGACCAGATGCGCCACTGGCGGAATGCAGATTACCGCCTGTATTGACGAAAGCATGATTCCGGTGTAAAGGGAGACTTTGTGATGGACCCTGTAGCCTTCGGCGGTCTTCCCGAAAATCATTCCGGCGATGAATATTCCAGCACCGACGGAGCCTATGAAGAAAAGCAATATGCTTGCCTGCGCCAGCCCTGCGATGTTCGCAGTGCCGCCGATGCCCCGCGCGGCCACAGCCGCAACAAGCGGATATGTGATTGACTGCGATATGGCCTGGAGCGCAAGCGGTATGAAGTAAAAGGCAAGGCTCCTGAATGTCACTGTCTTTGAACTGGTGGTCTCTGATTCCATCATGATAAAATGTACTGGTATGCCCCCAGTTTCAACATTTTCCGCTTTTTTAATTCATTTTCTCCAACGATAATTCTTCTTACTCAAAAGTTCCCTATGGATTCCAGTGGTTCAGTTAGTCACTGAAGAGCTTCGACGTGTCGGTAAAGTTGAGAATTCTAGTTCCATGGAAATCTGGTGTGATTTTTCCGGCATAAACAACAGCGCCGGATTTTACGGAAGGGGATATTTTCCTGTATCTTTCAATATTTTTTGTAAAATCTGATGAGAAAGTTCTTGATGACTTGATTTCAACCGCTGTCAATTGCCGGTGACTGCTTCCTATGAGATTAATTTCCAATCCATGATTGTCCCTGAAAAAATAAAGATCCGGATCCTTTCCTGAATTGTATCTCGACTTTAAGGCCTCAATGACAACCATGTTTTCAAATAGACCTCCTACGAGAGGATCCCTGGACACGTGTTCGGCACTCCGTATCCCAAGAAGGTATGAAGCGAGACCGATCTCGGTGAAATATATTTTGGGTGACTTGATATGCCGCTTGCCGAAGTTCTCAAAGTAAGGAGGAAGCCTGAAAACCACGAAGGACGCCTCCAGCACAGAGAGCCATTCCTTCAGTGTTGTGCTCGAAATACCGACATCTCCTGACATGGAATGAAGGTTTATTTCCTGTCCTATCCTTCCCGCAAGGAGACGTATGAAAGTATGGAAGGACGACATGTTTTTTATATTGATAATCTGTCGTGCATCCCTTTCAACATATGTCTGGAAATAACTGCGGTAGAGGGATTCGGGATCCACCTTCTCGCTGTAGAGCCTTGGCATAAATCCACGGAAAATCAGCTCGTCGCGGTCGAGATGGGTGCCTGCCGCTTTCAGTTCCATGATTGAAAGGGGGAGAAGCTGTAAAATAGCAGTTCTTCCAGCCAGTGACTGGGTAATCGAAGATCTGAGTTCAAGTTGCTGGCTCCCGGTCAGTATGTATCTTCCATTAATTTTCTCGCCGTCCACCTTCACCTGTATGTAGCTGAGAAGCTTTGGCACCCGCTGTATTTCATCAATTATCGCCGGAGCCGGATATTGCCTTAAAAATTCAAGAGGGTCGTTTTCGGCCAAGGCCCTTATGTCGGGAGATTCCAGATTTGCATAGGAGTGTTTTGGAAACATCGTTTTGACAAGTGTGGTTTTACCTGATTGACGGGGCCCGACAACCGTCACTACGGGAAACTGGGAGAAAAGCTTTTTAAGGACAACCTGTATTTCTCTTTTTATCATAACGCCCCCCCCCCTTTTTATCCGAGTTTTCCGATTTACAATAATATAATTCGTACATTATTCAAGTGCTGCTTGAAATTTGTACGCATATTAAAATTTCCGGATTAATACCCCTTGCGAACATACCATTTCCGGCGGAACGGACTATTGTATTTCCCATAAACCAGGGATAATCGCAGAAGTTCTGGACGAGTGGGAAAATTTTTATCATTCATCTGACTGCAGCGGCAGTCAGATGGAATCGCATAAAGGTTTGGAAAGGGTTGGGGTGCGGGGAAGGGAAGAACCTTTCCTTAAAAGGTTTTCACTTCCCCGCATCCAAGTTTTCCGGAATTTTATAATTACATCAACAATCAAAAGGATATTCAGCATGAAGATTTCGTTCACAGGATTGGACCTGCCGGAAGGCAAAGTAAAATATAACGACCCGATGCTCATCGAGCTTGAAAAGAAATTCTCCCCGAAGAAGGTGTCTCCTTTCTTCGCCGAATTTTCCAAGGACAACTGGGACAAGGCTGAGGCGATAGCAATTCATTCCGACAATGTTCTTGATCTCCTGATAGTCGACATTGAAAAGCTCGAAACCAGGCTCGAAAGGACCGAGGATGAAAAAGAGAAGGTTTTCATAAAGAGATGCCTTGCACAATTAGAGAAAAGCCTTCCCCTCTGCGATATGGATTTGACTGAAGAGGAGGCCGCTCTGATGAAACTGCTTTCTCCGATAAGTTCCAAGCCGATATTCGTCACGGATGAAAAAGCCCCCGAAGTAAACGGCCTTATCAAGAACGTGCTCGACAAATCAAATCATACTTTTTTCTATACCGCCGGAAAGCCCGAAGTACATGCCTGGATTATCAGGAAAGGTTCCGACATTGTGACATGCGCCGGCAAGATACATACTGATCTGGCGAAAGGCTTCATCAAGGCCGATATTGTCAGCTTCAATGATTTCAAGGATGTCTTCAACCTGCAGGAGGCCCGCACGAAAGGCCTCGTCAAGCTTGTCGGCCGCGAGTACATCATCCAGGAAGGCGACATCATCGAGATAAGGTTCAACGTATAAATTTTCCCGAAGACGGGAAAATTTATTACTGAATTAACGCGGAAAGTATTTCCTGGAGGAGATTCTCCTTCTTTCCCCGCTTGAGCATGTCGCCCCTGATCCAGTCTGAATATGTGGAGAATGTCGCGGGCTGAATTCTGCCGTGGGAGGCAATGTCATTTATTGCGGTCATGTAGCCGCCGTGGATCATATACCTTTCAAACTCAGAGAAGAGGATATCCATTTTCTTCATGTTGATATTTTTGAGTCCGGCAAGTTCTTCCATCTCAGATGTGGAAAATATCTTTTTCACAGAAAGCGTCTCCCTGAACGAAAGCGGATAAAGAAGGAATTCGGTGGAATCCGCGATCCCGTGGCGTCCTGGAAAACGTTTCCTCGCCCTTTTATGAAACTCAAATCAGATTAATCTACGCATGGGACTGTTACCTAATAACGCAAAAAATAAAATTGATTTCTCATCCTGTTCAATGATGTTCGCAGATAAACAGCCGGGGCTCTTTTTTCATTGGTATCGGCAGGCAAATTTCTGGAAGACAAACGTTGCTTCGAGGCGGTCGGTAAATTTTTGGATTATGTTGATGCGAACAATGACTGCGTTGACGGGACACATTCTTTTATTCAAGCCCAATACGCGCATTGTTCAGATGCCATTGATTCGAAATCCTAAAGACACAAAATGGCAAACGAAAGATCGACCCTGAGTTAATTCGCCATTCTTGTCTCGTTTTCAACTTTCTGGGAAAACCGTGAGCAGGCCTTCGACGTGTTTAAAATGGCTGTCCATTGTCGCCAGATGTGCGCCGTTTTCCATGGTGCATGCGGCTATCCATATGTCATTTGTCGGTATTGGCGTACCATTCCTCTGAAGTTGCTCCAGAACTGTGCAGTAAAACTCTGATGTCTCAAGGCTAATGTTCAGAATTGTGACACGCGGAGTCGCAAGGAATTTCCGAAAAATAGACAGGTTGTGCGATTCTCGCGAACCCTTTCTGAATCCGGCAAAAAGTTCTCCGGCAACTATTGGACATATAAGAAGCTCTTCGGCCTGACGCAATATTGAAGAGGGCCATAGTTCCCCAGCAATCCCGCGACTATAAACGCTTGTGTCAATAAGAACGCGCTTCATTTCCACAGCTCCTGATCGATTTTCCGGTGATTGGAAACAGATTTCTCGATATTACGCACATCGACTTCATTCATTGTGCCGATTAAATCATCCAGATCGTTGTACTCCCGTGGTTTCCCTGCTCCCTGTCCGAGAACATCCTTTTCAATCTTTTCTTGTATTTATGGTGCTCCCTTGTGTTCAACCCCAATCACCCATTCATCCAACAATCCAATCTTCCATATCTTTGTGCGATTGATTTTATCTGTTTGTGACCGTATTTTAACCGAACGGGAAATGAATTTTACCCACAGAGACACAGAAGATTCTTGATGTCGGGAAACGAATACCAATTAGTATTTGAAATAATTTTAAACTCTTAAACTCTATGTCTTAGTGACTCCGTGTTTGATTTAATTGGAATTGTCATAAAAGACGAATGGCGGTTGAAACATGTGCGGAATAGTCGGAATAGTCCATCTTGACGGGAGTCCGGTTTCACCTGAGATTCTGGACAGGATGAATTCTGCAATCATCCACCGCGGCCCTGACGGGGAAGGCATATGGGCCAGCGGTTCCGCAGGGCTGGCACACCGCCGCCTTTCAATCATTGATCTCTCCGGCGGGAAACAGCCGCTCACAAACGAGGACGGGACTGTCTGGATCACCTACAACGGTGAAATATACAACCATTGCGAACTTCGCAGAAACCTTGAAAACAAGGGTCATATTTTCAGGACTAAGTGTGATACTGAAGTCATTGTCCACCTCTATGAGGAATACGGACGTGACTGCGTGTTGTTCCTAAATGGAATGTTTGCCTTTGGAATCTATGACACCCGCAGGAAAACACTTCTTCTGGCCCGTGACCGCATGGGGCAGAAACCCCTCGTGTATTTCCATGATTCGAAAAAACTTGTTTTTGCAAGCGAACTTCAGTCTCTCCGCAAACACCCCGACATGCCACGTGAGATAAACCTGCAGGCGGTGCATGACTATTTCTCCCTCCAGTATATTCCGCATCCCGACACCATCTACAACAAGGTCCGCAAGCTTCCACCGGCCCACATACTGGAAGTCAACCTCGAATTCGGCAGGACCCGGCTTACACGTTACTGGAGCTGCAAGTTCGACAAAAAGAGTGACATGACTTATGACGAGGCCAAAAACCTCCTCCGCGAAAAACTTGAGGATGCCGTGAAGATCCGGCTCATGTCCGATGTGCCACTCGGGGCTTTCCTTTCCGGAGGGGTGGACTCCACGATCATTGTCGGACTGATGGCGAAACATTCTAAAATACCGGTGAAGACTTTCACCATCGGGTTCAAGGAGGGGAAATATGATGAAAGAGGCTATGCGAAGATCGCAGCTGCGAAATTCGCAACAGAACATAGCGAAAGGATAGTAGACCCCACCGATTTTTCCTTGGTGGAGAAGCTTGTGAAATATTATGGTGAGCCATACTGCGACGCTTCAATGCTTCCGACCTATCTACTGAGCCAGTTCACCAGGGAGAAGGTTACGGTTGCGCTCAGCGGAGACGGCGCGGACGAGATTTTCGCAGGTTATTACAGATACCTTGTGATGAAGTATTCCCAGTTTGCAGACTACATCCCACTCACTGTCAGGAAATCCATATTCGGCATCCTTTCCGGAATCATGCCTCCAAAAACCGAGG
>CAZION010000148.1:0-17648 GCA_964540865.1 uncultured Victivallis sp. | reverse complement strand
ATTTCGAGTCCGGAGCGCTCAAGACTCAAGCGGGCAAGCTTCGGTGCGGCGGGGAAATTGACTCAGTGACCTGTATGACCAAGACGATTCCGGAGCGCATGGAAGGCGAATTCATGGGAATGCTGCTGGCGAAAATGAAATCAGGCGCACTTGCTGAATTATCCATAAACTGGTGGACCAGATCCAATGCCGGGGCCAACTCACTTTGGTATGAAATGGTTCAAGTCTGCGGCACCAAAGGTGAAGCTTATCGAATGTCCGGAAAAGGAACATTCATTAAAATCCATGACTCAAACAATAAGGCTGTGATAGCGAAATACGGTGAGGAAGTTCTCCAGAATTTCGTCAAAGTGCCGCATACGGATACCCAGGGACACCTCGGATGCATTGACGAATGGTTGAAAAGCCTCCGTCATGAAAAAACCGACATTAGGACAAGCGGTCGGGAATGCCGCGGCACTGTCGAGGTTGCTGAAGCGGCATATCTCTCGGAGCAGCAGGGGAAAACAATCAAGCTGCCCATTTCTCCAAAGCCGTGGGTTGACTCTTCAGGTCCGAAAATTGTTAAATCACATTGTTCCGCTGAAATGGATGGAGTGGGCGTGAGAGATGAGATAAATCCTGATAACCCATTATCAAAGGAGACGAAAAGATGAAAGTGGGCATAGACACTTTTTCAATTAGGGAGCTTGGCCTCGATGAGTTCGGGCAGCTCGACTGGATAAAGAAGCACGGATTTGCCGGAGCTCAGTTCGGCTGTCTTGGCACTGATGTTGCGAAGCTGAAAGAGATCAGGAGTCATGCCGATTCTCTGGATTTGTACAGCCATGTTTCCGTAAGCAGCCCAAATCGGCATTTAGGATCGCTTACGGCTCGGGATATCATTTCCAAGATGACGAAGGAAATAGATGCGGCTGCCGAATGCGGCTGGCATGAAGTTCACAGCACTCTAGGAAGTGACGGCAACCGCTACCGGCACCCCAGCGTATCATGGACAAAGCAGATTGATGACAGTGTTCACATAATGAATGAACTTAAACCGGTTTTGACGGACAAGCGCTGCAGGATAAATCTGGAGCCGCATTTTGACACAACGACTTTTGAACTCGTTGAAATCGCCGAAAGAGTCGGTCCTGAAGTCTGTGGGATCTGTCTTGACACCGCCAATGTCATGCTGTTCGGCGAGCATCCTCTTGAAGCTGCCAAGCGGGCGGCGCCCTACACCCACCTTACACACATAAAGGATGCGTTCCTGTTTTTTTCAGACAAGGGCCTGATGCGTCAGACGCTTCCTCCCGGACGCGGAGCAATTGATTGGGAGCTTCTCCTTCCTGTTCTCCATGAGTATGAACCGGAGCTGCCCCTTTCCATCGAGGATCACAAATGGTTGTTTGGCGCGGAGATATTCGAGGAGTGGTGGCATCGCGAACAACGGGATCTTTCCCGTAGGGAATTGGCAATGACTGTTGGCATCGCTTGGAAGGAACAATGTAAAATTGCAAATGGGGAACGGCGTGACCCGCTTGAATATGAGAAAATCCCATATGTTGATGAACTTGAAGAACGCCTTCATTCGGGAAGAGATCATCTTAACGGTATCAACCAAAGATTGAAATTGAAATAAAATATTCTGAACATGCAGGATGGAGTTTTAACTATGGGAAAAGATTTTTTTGTCGGTACGGCAGAAATGGAAATCACTCCGGATAAAGATCTGCCATTGGCGGGGAGCCTGGATCCCAGGACGCGCCGTGCAGAAGGCGTCCATGATCCTCTTTATGTAAGGGCCGTAGTGCTGGAGTCAGCGGGCGTCAAACTCGCATATGTCATTTTTGATCTAATCGGCCTGAGCGGTAAAATGATGATTCCCTATATAAAGAAAGCCGCCTTGGTAACCGGAATCCCTGAGGATAACATCATCTGGGCTTGTTCGCATACTCATACGGGGCCTGTCTCAATTGAAAGCGTGTATCCAGGGAATCAGGAGGAAGTCATTGACTTTGAATGGCTGCATCACGTTTTGGACAAATTTGTCCTATGCCTGAAAGAAGCATCTTCAAAAAGAATTCCCGCCAGGGTGAGCCGAATGCGCGGATTCAGCTATGGGATATCACACAACAGACGGATCAGATTTAAAAACCAGAATGACATCAACACCTGGCTCTTATCCAATGCCGATGACATCCAAAGCCTTGGCTCGTCTGGTCCGGTTGACCCGGAAATCGGAATCATTTCATTTGAAGATGAAAGGGAAACGCTCCTGGCCGTCATGTATCAGTTCTCGCTCCATGCCAATAACAGGTTTGGCCTGAAATACAGCGCCGATTATCCCGGAGTAGTTGCACTAAGGATAAAGGAGAAATTCGGGGCAAAGGTCGTTCCTCTTTTCATGCCTGGCGCCTGCGGCGATATCAATCCAATAAGATCATGCGATGAGACAGGCAATGAACTTGCGAGGGTGATCTGCCAGAAACTGGAAGCTCGTGCTCCAATGGAAAAGGCTCCTTCGCTGGGTGTTAAAAAGCAAACTCTTACTATTCCTTTTCGCAATCTCAACGAAGATCAGGAAGAACGGCTCAAAGCCTCTAAATGGGGTGAATCGGAACAAAGATATTTCAGGGGAACACTGGCGGAACTCCGTGCTGAAGGGAGAACCGAGATTGATACGGCAGTCCATTCATGGCACATCGGTGATGTCGCTTTTTCCTCCATTCCTGGAGAACTTTTCGTGGAATGGGGCATCAGGATAAAAGAAAAAAGTCCGTTTCCGTGGACGTATCCTGTGGAGTTGAGTGGAGGATGCATCGGATACATGATAACTCAGGACGCCTGGGAACATGGCGGCTATGAGGCTCTGACCGCCAAGACAGCACCTGTAAGCGTCGAAGGAGTGAGGGCAATGGTGGATCGGACACTTGAGGATTTGAATCTTCTGAGAAAAACATTGATCTCTGAAAGCCTTTTTTCCAGAATTGAAAAATTGAAAAATGGCCAGGAAATAACTATTCGTACATTTAGAAAAAGTGACGGAGAGGCGTTAGCGGAGTTTTATCTGTCAATCCCTAAAGAGGATTATTTCTTTTATTGCCCTCATCCTCTCGACAGGAAAAATGCGCTGAAAAAAGCTGGGAATGCCGACAGCCCAGGCTTTGTCTGCATTATTCTTGAAGCGGACCATAAAAAGATTGCAGGTTATGCCTGGTATCGCTGGAGCGGGGATGCCGACAAAAGCACGGTTGGGATATGCATAAGCCGTGATTTACAGGGACTTGGTGCGGGACGTGTCTTAATGATAAATCTAATTGAATTTGCAAGACTCTATGGTCCGCCGATAATGTCCTTGACAGTCCAGAAATCCAATTCCGGAGCTGTAAAACTCTACCGGAAAATGGGGTTTAATATTATAAGGGAGCAGGTTCGTAAAGCCGACAACGAACCTGAATATTATATGGAGCTAAACTTGCGTGAGCTGATGAAATTAGGCGGGTAAGGCCGCAGTCTGAAACAATAGAACAGACGAAGAATAGAATGCTTGATATTCAAATAACATAGGAAATGAAAAAATGCAACTTAGACGAATCAGTAAAAAAGGCCTTCAAATTCTTTGCTTCTCATTATTCATTTTCATCTTGAACTCCGCTTTTGCTGCGGAATCATCATCCGCAGCCAGGGGGATTTCAGGTGCTGTCAGGAAAACCATGATTCCGGAATTGTCATGGCAGGTGCGATCGGACTGGGTCAATGTGAAGACGGACGTGGAGCCTCCCGCCAAAGTTGATGGAGTTGCGGATGACACCATGGCGCTCCAGAAGGCTTTGGATATGGTTAAGGACGGTACGACGATCTATATTCCGGCCGGTACATACAGGATTACTAATACTCTTACTGTCAGAGGTCCACTTGTAGGCGCATCGATAATTGGAGATGGACGCGCTACAAAACTGGTATGGGACGGCAAAGAGGGAGGGACAATATGGTTGAAAATCAAGGATAATATTTAATGTTGTGGTTGTTATTCAAGGATAGTTTTGAGTGGATATAAATCAGGAAGTCAATTTTTGCTTAACTCGACTACTCCGCCAATCCCGACAGTTTTAGGATTTCCTGGACTTCTACGGCATGGGGGTATCTCGGGTGTTTTGAGACTCGCCTGTGCGGCCTGTTCTTGTGGATGGCCGTCTGAAGCAGTATTGCGGCAACGGCTGATTCAATGAGTCGTTTTGAAAAACTGTGCGGATGGAGGACTCCCAGCATTATTTTCTTTATATCCCTTTCGATTCCGGAATAATATTTCCATATGGTGGCGCCCTCAGCCCTGCCCATTGCTGCCGCTACGAACGGGAAAACCATTACTGCTACGGCAATCGACAGGCTGTTCCTGTGAAGCCCGGATTCGACTCGCGAATTCCGCAGTTCAAGAAGCTTCATCGAGCTTTGGCATTCCGGGGTTTTCCAGTATTCATGGAAAAACGGGAGGAAGTACTGCAGGAATCCGTATTTATGGAGGATCTTAAGTGTTTTATCTGAAGATGTCTTTTTCAGGACTTTTTCAAATTCGAGACTTAATCTGGAGTGCGAACAGGTTGAGATGAGGTGCATTTTTTCAATCATCGACTTTTCAGTCTCTGGGGAAATCTTGAATCCGTACTGTCCGACAAGCTTGAGGGCGCGGAGTATTCTGACAGGATCTTCCGTGAATCTTTCGTCCGGCTCGCCTATAATCCTTACAATTCCGTTTTTGAGGTCGTCCATGCCTTGTTCGCTGTAGTCAACTATCGCATTTTTCACAGGATCATAGAAAATGGCGTTTATCGTGAAGTCGCGGCGGAACGCATCCTCGTAGGAAGTTCCGAATTCATTGTCATGGAAGACGATTTTCTTGCTCAGCGTGATTACAGGTTCGGCTTTTTCCGGTTTCCTGCGGAATGTGCTGATTTCAATTATTTCGTACCCATGGTAATAGTGGGCTAGACGGAACCTTTTTCCGATAATCATCACCTTTCTTCTTCCGAAAAGATGTTTGATCTGTTCGGGAGTGGCGGCTGTGGAGATGTCGTAGTCCTTCGGCTGAAGGCCGAGAAGGAGGTCGCGGACGGCGCCGCCAACCAGGTAGGTTTCAAATCCGGCTTTTTGAAGAGCCTCAATTATTCCAACCACATGTTCAGCTATCTTGTATCGTATGGGCATTTTCTTAGTCGTCAGTCGCTAGTTGTTAGTCGTCAGTTGTTAAAGAATAAGGACATAAGGTGTAAAGGTGACATAGGGAGTTTCTCCAACTCTCTATCGGATCGCTGGCATCTTGCCGGCATTCTTTTTCTATTCTCCATTACGCTGTTATGCCACCAGGATGGTGGCGTTCCATGATTCTTCGATATTTACATTTCGCTTTTTTATTTTAACTTTGCAACTTTCTGCATTTGCCTGTTCAATCGAAGTTGAAAGTTCGATGTTGAACGTTCAAAGTTCAGTGTTTTCCCTTCAACTCTCCGTTTCACCGATTCCCCCATTCACCGATTCATTCTTCACGAGTACGGCTCCTGAATCACTGTGTCCACATAATCGTTTTTCGGATCGCGCTGCGGGAAATCCGCATTGAAATGGAGGCCGCGGCTTTCTTTCCTTGACATGGCCGAATCAATGATGATTTGGGCGACTGTTGCGATGTTGCGCAATTCGACAAGATCACGGGTGATGAGGAAGTCCCAGTAGTATTTTTCAATTTCGCGCCGGATGTTCTTGATGCGGTTGTTTGCGCGTTCGAGCCGCTTGTTCGTCCTGAAGATTCCGACGAAGTCCCACATGAACCTACGGATTTCCTCCCAGTTGTGTGTGATTACAACTAGTTCGTCGGAGTTGGTGGCATTTCCACTTCTCCAAGTGGGGATCTTTCCGCTTGACCGTGCATCGGTGATCGCCTTCAGCTTCGACTTTATGTCCTTTGCTGCGAATTTCGCAATCACCAGGGCTTCGAGGAGGCTGTTGCTTGCGAGACGGTTTGCGCCGTGAAGTCCCGTTGATGCGACTTCTCCAACAGCATACAGTCCATTGATTCCGGTGAAACCGTTGATGTCGGTTTTGACCCCGCCGCAGCAGTAATGGGCTGCGGGAACAACAGGAATCAGATCTTTCGCCATATTTATCCCGACCTGCATGCATTTCTCGAAAATGTTCGGGAAGCGCCGTTTGAGGAATTCCTCATCCTTGTTCCGGATGTCGAGGAAGACACAGTTCTGTCCGCTCCGTTTCAGTTCGTTGTCGATTGCGCGTGCGACAATGTCGCGGGGTGCGAGGCTCCCCATTTCGTGATAGCGGTCCATGAATTCCACAAGGGTGCCGCTGGCATCCATGCGTTTGAGGACAGCGCCTTCGCCGCGGACCGCCTCGCTTATCAGGAATGATTTCACTTGAGGATGATAAAGGATTGTCGGATGGAACTGGAAGAATTCCATGTTCACAATCGGAACATGTGAGCGGTAGCACATTGCGACCCCGTCACCGCATGCGATGTCGGGATTGCTGGAATAGAGATACACTTTGCTGGCACCGCCTGTGGCGACAGTAACGGTCAGGCTGATGAAAGTTTTCACGACGTTGTTGTTTATGTCAAGAACGTATGCGCCAAGAACCGAGTCTTCCCCGAGCCATCCGAGTCTTCCGGAAGTTATGAGATCTATCCCGATGTGATACTCGAAGAATTTTATATTCTTGTTCTGCTGGCAGGCCTTTATGAGTTTTCTTTCGACTTCTTCTCCGGTGATGTCTCCGGCATGAAGTACGCGTCTGCGGGTGTGTCCGCCTTCGCGGCCGAGGTCGTAGTCGGCACCATCTTCCTTGTGACCCATTTCGCGGCGCGTGGTGAATTTTGTGCCGAGTTCAATTATTTCCTTTACAGCGTCCGGACCGTTTTCGACGATTCGTCTTACGACATCCTCCTTGCAGAGGTGGTCTCCGGCGGTCATCGTGTCTTTTACGTGTTCTTCAAACGAGTCCTGCTTTTTGTCCATGACGCAAGCTATGCCGCCCTGCGCATATTTCGTGTTTGCTTCATCAATGCTTCTTTTTGTGACTACTGCGACAGTGCCGAGTTTTGAAAGCTGGAGCGCCGTGAACAGTCCTGCCAGTCCGCTACCGATTACAAGATGATCAAAATTAAGTATCTCATTGGGCTTCATTATTGTTTTATCCGGTTTTTGAATATAAGATCGCCTTTAAAATAAACTGGAAGACCCTATTTTTCCATATCCGCCATAAATAAACCGGATTATTCCCAGACGCTCCCGATTTTCGTTATATCCGGGTTTGATGGGTTTGCAGAGTTTTCTTTGGTGATAAGAACTGAAGTCCCCTTGATTTGGGAGCATATTTTCCGGGCGAAGTCCTCCCCTTTTATGAAAACGCCTGTGGAGAGCCCGTCGGAATCAACCCCTCTCGGTGTGACAACGGTAACGGCAATCATCCCTTTTACGGGGCTTCCTGTTTCAGGATCCATGATATGCGTGTATTTTATGCCCCATAAGGTCGTGTATTTTTCATAGTTCCCGCTTGTGGATATGGAACAGTCAAGAACTTGGACTTCCCCGTTGAGTTTGTCCTTGCTGAAAGGATCCCTTATCCCGACCGTGTATTTTGTTTTGCCTGGAGGGGGATTTTGCAGGCAGCGTATATTGCCGCCCAGATTTATCGTTCCACATCTTATCCCTTTTCCATTCGCGGCGGAAGCGGCGCGGTCAATCGCGTACCCTTTTGCAATTCCGCCGAGGTCTATCTTCACGCCGGGCTCTGAGAATTTAATGGTGTGATTCACCGTATCAAAAATCACTTTGTTCAAGGCCACATGTTTTTTAGCCTCGCTGATTTCTTTAGCGGAGGGAAGGGAGTTTTTCACTCTGTAAAACCCCCACAGCTCCATCAGGGGCGTCACGGTGATGTCAAAAGAACCATCCGTCAGTTCGTAGAATCTTTTTGATTCAATCAGGACTTCCCAGAGGATGTCGCTGCATTTGAAGGGTTCTGTCCCGGCGCGTTCATTCAGTTTTGATAGCTCGCTTTCGGGATCAAAACGGTTGCAGGCTGCTTCAACTGCTGAAAATTCGTCCCGGATCGCATCGGCTGCGGATCTCGCAGATCCCGGATTCCCGTAGAGTTTGACTTCAGCCATGGTCCCCATGACAGGATACTGCACAGAAACAGTCGGCTCTAAAGCCTCAGTTTTATCTCCCGCCATGTTGATTGTAGAAAGCGAAAAGGTTAAAAGTAATAAAAAATAATTTAGTTTCATAGTTTTATGTTTTGCTTGTTAGATGTTCGTTTAAGGACATAAAGGACATAAGTGACCCGAGGGACGAAATTTATTATTATTTTTTCTTATATTTTGCAATTCCGAACCCCATCATTTCTTCCCCTTTGTGCCTCCGTGCCTTGGTGGTTGACTTTTTGCGCTACATTCAGGCTCGCGGATGGAACTGCTTGTGCACCCTGATCAATTTTTTCTGGTCGACGTGCGTGTAAATCTGGGTTGTGCTGATGTCGGCGTGTCCGAGCATTTCCTGGATTATGCGGAGGTCGGCGCCGTTTTCGAGGAGATGGCTGGCGAATGAATGACGGAGTGTGTGCGGATGGATGCTTTTTGCAATGCCGGCGATCTTTGTGGCTTCCTTGACGACCGCCCAGATGCGTTCACGGTCGAGCGGCTGGCCGCGGTAGGACACAAACACCATTTGTTCGGAGGGATCGCCTTTTGCCAGCAGGAGGGGCCTCATTTCACTGATGTAACGAGTAATAAGGTTCATCGCAGGTTTTCCGATTGGAATGATTCTTTCCTTGTTGCCTTTTCCTATCACGCGTATGATCCCCTGGTCGAAATGTAGGCTGCCGAGTTTCAGTTCGGCCGTTTCCGAAACGCGAAGTCCGCAGGAATACATGAGTTCGAGGATTGTGCGGTTGCGGAAGGTGAGGGCGTCTTTGGCAGTCGCCGGAAAGGCCATCAGGAGTTTATCCACTTCCGGCGGTGAAAGCATGTCGGGTAGGAGCCGCCACAGTTTGGGCGAGTCCATGACGTCGGTGATATCGCTTTTTATGAGTTTTTCCTGGAACATGTATCTAAACAGCATTTTTACGGATACGAGCCGTCTGGCCAGGGATGCGGATTCAAGCCCGCGTTCCTTGCAGTCGGAAAGGAAATCCTGTATGTCGTTGCGGACTATTTCATTGAAATCCTTCCTTCCTTTTTCGTGGAGGAAGCGGATGAAGTCCCTGAGATCGGTCTTGTATGCGGAAATTGAATTCCCGCTCAGCCCTTTCTCGAGGGTCAGATATCCGGAGAAATGTTCGAGCACGCTTTCCATTGGTGATGATCCACTTTTTTAAATCAATACATTGATCCCGTATTTCCTGAAGTTTTCGTCTGCGGTAACCACGGGAAGTTTATATATCATTGCAGTAGCTATTATGAATCTGTCGCACGGGTCCTTGTGATGAGGGGGAAGATCAGCCGAAAGCAGTGCGATATCCCTGTTCATGTCAATAACTGAAATATCGTGATGTTCAAGCACCAAGTCCATCCATGATTTTACAGTGATAGGCAGTTCGAGCTTTCCAGATTTGCATTTCAATGCGATTTCAAAACATGTCACCGCTGAAATATAAACCGACGGGGCGGCTTCAATCCTGGAAAGAACATCCCGGCTTATCTTCCTATGATTGTCGGCAAGCCACAACAGGGCGCATGTGTCAAGAAGCATCAGTTAACCTCTCCCCATTCATCTTCAGTAAGGACTTCAGTTGGGTCATAGTTTATCTTTATCTTGCTCAGCAGTGGGTGCGCCTTGATTCTTTTTTTCTTCTTGTGCGGCACGAGATCTGCCACCACCTTCCCGTTCCTGCAGATCAGGAAGGACTTGCCTTTTTCTATCTCGGCCAACAGGCTTGAAAGATTTGTCTTGGCCTCATGTACATTCACCGATTGCATAATATGTCCTTTGCTTAGCTAAGTTAGTCTAGTTCATGAAACCGATATGTCAAGTGAACCTCTGGAAATTGAGATATTCCGTGCAATAGTAAATCATGGAAACAGCATATAAGGTTTCAATAAAAGGGCGTGTGACCGGTGTCGGGTTCCGGTATTCGACATTGGACAAGAGCGCCGAATTCCCTTCGCTGAAGGGCTACGTCAGGAATGTCGCCCATGGCGAGGTTGAAGTCTTCCTCCAGGGCGATGAGAAGGAAGTCGACCAGATGCTGGCATGGCTTAGGGGAGGTCCGCGTTTTTGCAGGGTCGACCAGTTCGACTATGTGAAGGAAAGCATGGATAAGTCGCTTTCGGGATTCATGATAATATGAACAAAAACAGCAGTGATGAAAAGAAAACCGACCGGGAGTTGAACTCTTTTGAAATAAGGGAATACGGCTGGAGGGATGTCATCAAGAGATTTTATCCGCTGGTGAAACCCTACCGGAAAAGACTTGCGCTTTCCGCCGTATGCGTATCACTGGTCGGACTTGCCGTTTCAGTGGTACCGCTATTTCCGAAATATATCATAGACGAGGCGATCCCCAGGAAAGACCTGAAGCTCGCACTGGTTTTCGCAGGGATTTTCCTGGCTTCACAGTTCATCAGGATGGGCTTGTGGTTTCTCGCGATGTTCCATGTATACACCGTCCAGCAGAACGTGATTTTCGAACTCCGCTCCATGAGCTTTGGGCATCTCCAGAAACTGTGCCTGCGTTTCCACAATAAATATCCCTCGGGTTTCCTGTATGAGCGCATCTTCGGGAATTCAATAAACAATCTCGGCGCATTCATGCAGACAGTGTTCCAGAATCTGACAACCCAGATTGCCGGTCTCCTCTTCAGCCTGGGCTTCTGCCTGTATCTCAGTCCCCCGCTAACATGTGTGATTCTTGCCGGTGCAATAGGATATGTGGTGGCCGCCCGCACCCTTTCAAAAAGGATATACAGGAAAACGCAGGCTGCGAATGTCGCAGGAATGCATGTGACGGAAATCATAATGGACAATCTGCGCGGACAGAAGACGATACAGGCGCATGCGATGGAGGACAAGGTGCAGGACGAGTTTGAACGCCAGCTATGGCCGGCCATGATGAAGTGGCTGGAAGGCGTGCTTGAATCCATGAAACTCGGGTTCATTACGGAAGGGCTAGGCTATATGATTACTGCGGTGGTGGTGGTCGGGGGCGCTTACGCGGTGATGCACCTCAATCAGCCGCTCGGCGTACTTGTCGCCTTCCTCGGATACCAGGGAACCCTCGTTGGTATGATACAGGGACTCACAAACGCATATGGGCAATTCGCCAGTGCGAATGCCGCATTCGACCAGCTTTTTTCAGTGCTCGACACAAACAGTTCCGTTGTAGAAAAGCCCGGCGCCAAAATGCCGGAGAAAATAGAAGGCTCTCTGGAATTCAGGAACGTTTCTTTCGGCTACAATGAAAACAAATCAGTCCTCAATGATCTCAGCTTCACCATCCCCGCCGGAAAAACAGTGGCGCTGGTTGGCAGGAGCGGCTGCGGCAAAACAACAGTTTCAAGCCTTTTCCTGCGTTTCTTCGACCCGGTATCAGGCTCGATTATGCTTGACGGGAACGACATCCGGGAACTTCCTGTCCGGCAATACAGATCACTGTGGGGTGTTGTTTTGCAGGATCCTTATCTTTTCGACACCTCCATTGCGGCGAATATGCGTTATGCACGTCCTGACGCCACGGATTATGAAATAATTGAAAACCTGAAACTTGCAAGGGCTTGGGAGTTTGTAGAGGAGTTTCCTGACACGATTAACCACAGGGTCGGCGAAGCAGGTGGACAGCTTTCCGGCGGTCAGCGCCAGCGCCTCGCAATAGCGCGATGCATGATGCTGAAAAGCAGGCTTGTCATTCTTGATGAAGCCACTTCCGCACTAGACCCGGAGTCCGAGGCGATAGTCCAGGAAGGATGCAACTCTCTTTTCACTGACAAAACTGTTATAATAATAGCGCACAGGATCAGCACTCTTAAGAGGGCCGATATGATCATCGTTATGGATAAAGGGACCCTGGTTGAATCCGGTAGCTACAATGAACTTCTTTCAAAGGACGGACTTTTCAAATATCTACACGACATTGCGAATACGGGGAGCGGGGTTTCCAATTTTTAAATAGGGACCGTCCGCAGAAAACTGTTTTTATGGACTGCTTCTACAGGGTTATTTCTTCAAGGAGGGTTCTGGCCCGCTGCGGCAGTTTTTCGAGGTCGCTGATTTTATATCGGTTTTTTTCTATGTCTGTTATTATGATCACTCCGGCGTTGTTGACGGACATGTTTTCCCTCGGATTGAAGAGATATATGGATTTTTTCCCGCGGTCGGTTACTATTTCCCATTCGTCAAAGCCTTGCCCGCGTATGACCTGTTTTGTTTTCAATTTGTTGATATCCAGGATTTCCGGAACGAAATAGCGTTCATCCATAGCCCGGCGTATGTGCTGCCTCTGCTCTTCATCGAATCCGTCCAGTCCAGGAATGACCCCTATTTCCTCTGTTTCCTGGTCTATCTCCTTTATTACGGAGATGAATTGATCTGGCAGGGTCAACGGGAAGAGCGTGACGCAATGCAGGTGCTCATGGACAGTCCCGTCCTTGAGCCTGCAGTTCAAAACGCCTGTCTCGCTCTTTTCAAATCGGACATCGTCATGCGTTAGAATCTTCATCAGTTCTCCTCAAATCATTTTTAACCGCAAAGTTCGCAAAGTAAATCGCAAGGCACGCAGAGGTAAATCTTGTTTTCTCAGCGTTCTCTGCGCCTGCTCTGCGCTCTTTGCGGTAAATGCCAAAGTTTTATTTGGCGTTGCCGTATCGTTGTCAATACTGCACCGCTAAATTTTCCTCGCCGCTTTCCTGTCCTGGCTTGCTTCCGTTGCTCTTGGGTTTCTTCTTGTCTTCCTCCGCAGTAGTTTCAAATGCCATGATTTGCGACATTTCACTCTGGAGTTTGACGAGTTCATAGAAAATGCCTTTTTTCTCCATGAGTTCAATGTGCGTGCCGATCTCCCCGACCTCCCCGTTTTTTATGACAACAAGACGGTCGCACTTGCGCAATGTCGAAAGTCGGTGTGCTATGGCGATGGTGGTGCGGCCTTTGGTAAGGCGTTCGAGCGCCTCCTGTATCTTCTTTTCGGTCTGGGTATCAACGGACGATGTAGCTTCATCGAGAATCAGTATCTTCGGGTCGCGTAGTATCGCCCTGGCGATGGAGATCCTCTGTTTCTCCCCGCCGGAAAGGCTGTTGCCTCGTTCGCCGACCTCGGTGTCGTAGCCGTCCGGCTTCTTGATGATGAACTCATGGGCGTTGGCTGCGATCGACGCCCTGATCACCTCCTCCCTTGAGGCTCCTGGTCTTGTGTAACAGATGTTTTCATAGATGGTCCCGTTGAAAAGGAATGTATCCTGTAGGACGATGCCGATGTTCTTGCGCAGGTCATTCTGTTTGACCTTCCGTAAATCCACGCCGTCGAGGAGTATTTCCCCGCCATTGGTGTCATAGAGCCTGCAGATCAAGTTGATTATTGTGCTCTTGCCTGCGCCGCTCTTCCCGACAAGCCCGATCATTTCGTGCGGACGGATGGTCAAGGATACATTCTTGACCACAGGCTTGAACTTGTCATATCCGAAAGTGACGTTCCTGAATTCGATCTCACCTTTGATGTCAGGAAGTCCGACGGCATCCGGCGACTCCTTTATCATGGGCTCGGTGTCAATGACATCAAACACCCGCTCTGCGGCGCTCAGTGCGTTCGTAATCAGGTCGAGCATGCGTGTCAGCATGAACACCGGACGGTAGAACATCATGAGATAGCCGGAGTATGCCACCACCGATCCGAGGGTCATTTTCCCTGCGAAGATCAAGTGCCCCCCCACATACCATACGATTACCATGCCCGACATGATGAAAAGATGGAATATCGGATGGAAGACGCTCCAGCGTTTAACGAGCTCGATCCCGGCGTCGCGGTATCTCAGGCTGTATTTCTGGAACTTGTCGGTCTCCATCTCTTCCTGGCCGAAAGCCTTTACGACACGGATTCCGGACAGTGAATCTGCGACAATCGCGCTGAGCTTTGAACGGCGATGGAAGAAACGGTGGAAGAAAATCCACAGTTTCGGGATGACCATCTTGACGAATATGACTATGCATATGATCGGGATCAGCACGAACAGTGTCAGCTGCCAGCTCAGTATGAAAAGGAAAATCCCTATGCCTATGAACATCAGAATGGATTCTATCGTCATCGGAATGAAATCCACGAGCAGCCTCTGCATCTCCTGGGTGTCCTGGTTGACCCGTGCAAGCAGGGCCCCGGTCTGATGCTTGTCAAAGAATCCCAGGGACAGCTCCTGTAGTTTCTCATAGATGGTTTGACGGACATCGGCGACGGTCTTGTAGCCGAGGATTCCCGACAGCCGTTCCTGTATTCCACCCAGGAAGAGCTGCATTGCATATGCGGCCAGTAAAACCAGGGCGGCCGGTCCAAGCCATAGTTTACTGACAAATTCTCCGGTCGCATGATCCGGCTTGAGGATCACGTCAATGAACAGTTTGCTCATGTAAGGCGTAAGAAGTCCGAAACCTGTGCCAGCCACCATTGTCAGCAGGATCAGGACCAGCGTCTTCCTGTATGCCGCCGCGAATTGCGAAATTCGCAGGAGCGTCCCCTTGCGGTCAGTGCATCTTGGACACTTGTTAAGTTCTTCCGGAATGGGTTTTCTGCATGAAGCGCAGACTTTTCCGGTCAATGCGGACTTGTCCGAAACAGGTTCATTGTTTACAAGTCGCGAGATGTCCTCGGCTGCATGGGCGAAAAAGGGGTTGAGGACGTGGGAGAATGAAATTATTTTGAACGGTGAGCCGATCTTGGGCTCAACGAGGAGCGACATTATTCCGACATGCGGGGAAATCCTGGCTTTCTTCAGCGAAACCAGAGGGATGTCATGGCATGGAACGGTATCTCCTTTGTCTCCGATGCAATAGACAAGAACTGTCCTATCTGTGACGACAATCCATTCGGCGCCGTAATGGCGGTGTCCTGTAATGTCAGAGGACAGGGATATTATTATCTCCTCGCCGGGATGATCCCTCCGTATTATCTCCCGCACCTTGTCAGGTGCTGTATTGTACATGTTTGGAGTCGGAATGTTTGCCATATCAATTTTAACCCGAATAAAGAAAAACCGTCCATATTGAATGTTTCAGTTTTCATTCAGCAACAGTAGTATAGCCCCGCAACACCCTTTTGCCATAAATAATGCTGAAGCGTTGATATTCGAGATTTCGGAATCATATTCCTGACATGGAAAACGGCGCTGAACTCAAATGAAAAAAAATAAATTATACCTGCGTTCCATCATCATCACGTCGCTGGTTGCGGCATCGGTTTTCATTGCAGCGAACTGCATGTCTGATAAAGACGCTTCCAAGACAATAATATTTCCTCCATCGCATCCACGCCTTCTCTATACTGCTGCTGAAGCCGACGCGCTCAGGAACAGTCCGGACATGGAGAAGGAGCGGCGCAGTTTCGTTGCAAGAGCCGACCAGGTCCTCGGTGAAAAATTATTTGTCCCCCAAAAGGGCGGACAGTGGATTTTCTATTACGCATGTCCGAAGGACGGCAGCGGCCTGACAGCTGAAAGCGCGGAGGCCCATGTGTGCCAGAAATGCAAAACCAGATATACCGATGAACGGACAAATGCTGCCTATATCACTTCGCAGAATTACAGGCTGGAGAATCAGCTGTATGATCTGGCCTTGGGATACGCGGCCAGCGGTGAACGCAAATACGTCATGCCAGTAAAGTATGCATTGCTGGAACTGGCGAAAGTTTACCCGACTTTGGGGCGGCATGATCGCTGGGGCAGGACAGGCTTGCTCGCGGTGGTTGGCGGAAGGCGCTATTGCCAGCATCTTGATGAGGCGACGTCCGCCATCAAACTGGCGAAGACCTATGACCTTTGCGCAAGTTCGGATGTTTTCAGCCCGGAAGACCGGAAAAAGATAGAACAGGACTTCCTTGCTGCGACCGTCCGCGAAATCCAAAACTATGAAATATTCGTAGGCAGGAAGAACAACCACCAGACTTGGTTCAACGCCGCATACGCAACTGTCGGAGTCGCTATCGGTGATTCAAAGCTAATCAATGATTCCATCTACGGGACCGGCGGACTTTTATGGCAGTTGAAAAACAGTGTCACAGACGACGGTATCTGGTATGAGGGGACAATGAGCTATCATTTCTATGCGCTCAGTGCAATAATTGAAAACCTGAAGGCCGTCCAGCGTGTGGGCTGGGATTTTTCCGGCAATGAACGCCTCAAATCACTGTGGAGCGGCCCGCTCGCCATGGCCTTTCCGGATGGAAGCATTCCGGCGCTACATGACGGTGATCCTTTTTCACTTACAGGCATGAAGAAAGACTATCTTTTCGCCGGCGAGTATTTCAAGGATCCTGTTTTTGCGAAGATCGCAAACGAGAAAAGCCAAGACCAGGTTCTGCCAAGCCAGGTTCTCTCAGACATAGGAGTCGGCATTCTGAGGCAGGGCAGTGGCGCAGATGCGAAATGCGCAATGATGGATTACGGCATACACGGCGATCACCATGGCCATCCAGATAAACTCAACCTGATCCTCTATGCGCTAGGCTTGGAGGTTTTCCTTGATCCGGGCCGGATCAGCTACAGCGTTCCGGAATATGAAAGCTGGTCACGGACCACAGTTGCCCACAACACCGTAGTGATCAACGGGGAAAACCAGAAGCCGGACACAGGCAAACTCCTGCATTTTGAAATCAAACCCGAATATTCTGCCTGCTTCGCAGAAAGCGACTCAGCGTATTCCAGACATGAAATTTCAAGGTTCCTCCTGCTTGCCGATAATTTCCTGATTGATGTTTTCAGAGTGGAGGGCTCCAGAAAGGATTCGCTTGACTGGCTCCTTCACGTGAGGGGCGATTTGAAGCTCCCGGGTTCCATTGAGACCAAGAAGATTGTCAGCCTGGGCGATAAAAACGGATATCAGCACCTAAAGGAAATACAAAGTCTGCAGTCGTCAGGAAATTATGTTTTTGACGCCGTCCAGAAGGATGGCCGTTTTGTCAGGATTCATTTGCTGGACGAAAAGGAGAGCCAGGTTTTTACGGGCATCGGAATCGGAGCTAAGCTGAGTGAAAAGGTTCCTTTTATTCTTCGCCGCCGCGAGGCGCCGTCCACCGTTTTCGTGTCATTCTATGATTTGAGCGGTGACGGCAGTTCTATTAGTGGAATAGAAATATTGCCGGTGATGGATGGTAACGGAAAAGTCCTGACTGAAAACGAGGCGGTAGGCCTGAAGCTGAAACTTAAAGACAGTACCGTGATTATTGCGTTTGACCTGAAAGAAAAAACATCTCCCTTGTCCTTCCAGAATAATAAATTCGAGAGGCTTCTATATCTGAAGCAGCAGTAATCAGTCGGTCTTTCCTGGCAGTTTAGAAATATATGAATTTTGTAGCCGTTAATCTGGGGTTATCTCCTAAGTAACGCGGTTCTTTAGACCGCGTATAGGAATTTCAAAGTTTATGAATACCAGCATCAAATTCCAATTTTCATCCGCCGCGGCGGACCA
>CAZION010000147.1:0-17685 GCA_964540865.1 uncultured Victivallis sp. | reverse complement strand
CTGGGGGTAAAAAGCCTCCTAATGAGGACAGGAAGATATTCCTAGTTTGTGATTTTATCCCGTATCCATCAAGAACAGACTGATAATACCCAACTATCGTTGAATCTCGGTCTGACATTAACATTTTGAGTTCCATGTGCTTCTCAATTCTTACCGTTAAATTAAACAAAGGTGAAGCTTAATTCCCATGCTGCCTTCTTGCTTTCTGTCTTGATATTTCCAATGCAGCCTTTAAATCAGGGAATTCCTCTTCGTTCTTTTCAATTTTAGCTACCAATTCAGCACTGTAATAGAGCTTTTTGTAAATGTAATTTGATTCCTTTGCCATGAGCTGGTCTTCATATATGGAGGAAGCCGTTTTAATGGCTCGCTCTTTTACAGACTCCATGCTGTCGTTTTTTGCATATGAAAGATAACACAACGCTTCTAAAGCCCTGAGACTGTCAGCGTTTGAAATTGAGCATGTTGCCATTCCCCAAAACACACATGCAGATAAATAGAAACCTAAAAAGAACGCAGAAACGATTATCAGGCAGTTGGTCATTGCTTTTGCCAATGTTTTCTTATCGGTGGTGTTCATGAAAATAGCTCCTTTTCATTTAATCCCTGTTTCTGGAATATCTATACCATGTCAGGGGCAAACGGAGCAGAAGTACCCAGCAATACTTTCCTGCTATGATTTCCTTATTCATTGTTATCTGTGGCTTTCCCCTATGGTTTGGATGTCTTCACATTTCTATTGTTGAAGTATTTCGTTTTTGATAGGAAGTGTAAGACGACAAGCATTAAAATAGGAGAAATAGGCAATAAGCAGGGGAATGGATATGAAGAGCATATAATTATAATCACACATACAATGAATCCGTCAATAAGATAAACGTTTTTGTTTTTCAGCTTATTTCCCAGGAATAAACTATAAAGGCATGTTACTGTAAACGGAATAAATCCCGAAGACAGAACTGCAAATAAAATGATTCCTGCCCATTGAAATATTGCTCCAAAGATATCAACATTCATATTCGGCTTTCATTTATCATTGGCTATTGTCTACCATCCAATCGAGTCGAGGTAGAGCGATGATTAATTTACTTTTGTCCTTATGGTGACTATCGGTCTGTATACCGAAAATGATACGTTTTCATTACCATACCACTTTCTCCTGGTATATGTAATTTTAATCTGATTCTCGGATATATTCTCTACTGAGAATTCCGTGATGCCAGACCAATCGGTTTTGTTCCCAGTATTGTTCCGGTCGTATTCCATTAAATCATTTACAAAGGTGGGCCAGCGTTTGTGGTCATCATAATACCTTTGGCACAAGGCATCAATCTGTGAGTAATTATCCAGCGTTGATGAGATACAACCCGTAAGGGAAAATATCAGCAACAGGGCAAGAGCATATATTTTCTTCATATTATTTCTTTTCTATTTTGGGTTCAGAATTTATCGGAGGCGGGACTTTTCCATATTGGATATCGGAATGGTCGTCAAAATTACAATTACTCCATCGACTTGGACTCCCACTGCATCCACCAACGAAAACAAGCAGTAGACAAAGAATTATTGTATTTCTACGCAAAATAATCTTCATTGATACACCTGTATATTTAATGATTATTAACTCCTATAATGAAGCATCTGGCGAACCATGATTTGCTAGGGCGATTTTATCGGAATTGTCTTTGTCGTCCTTAATTGAGAATTTCAATACTGTAAGCAACAAGAGCAATTCAATTAAAGGAAGATTGACTGATACGTTTTTAACTTCAACCAGAGGGCTGATTGCTGTGTTTGATGTTCTTTGAGTCGTACTGTATTCAACCCGTACTGCATGGGAGACAAAGAGGGAAGATGCCATCTTTATGATATCCGGCAAAAGCAGGAGGAAACAGATGATTGCGATGTAAATATATCCTTTGTTTTTCCTGATTTTATAATATGCCTCATAGCAACAGTAGATTGTGATTAGCAAGAGGGCATATCCAATAATCTGGAATGCAATCGGCATGTAATTGAAAATAGAACTAATCATTGTTTTTCAAGCAAAACGTTCAAGACTTGATGATTAGGGTCGCCTGAGATGAAAATCTTCTTCTCATACGGCTTAAATCCTTTCAGCTCAATCCTGATATTGCGTACGCCTTCTTTCAAATTCAATATTGGCTTGTTCGGAGAGATATTGCCTAGAAATATTGTATCGACATAAACTTCAGCAAAACGGGAATCTATTTCCTTTTCCTGAGTAAAGACATTCAATTCTAAATTTCCCATATCCGATTTTGAGACTGTCGGTCCCGATGTAATACATCCAGAAAGAATAAGAAGCGTAGACAATAAGCATAAAATATTTTTCATTATTGCTCTCCATTTATAAGATTTCATCCCTGTTAAGCACATTAAAATAGACCATATGGGAGACATAAATTCAACCACAACCAGATACTAATATGCATTAATTCCGATGCGGTATTCCGTGGGTATAATAACAGCAAGCTTGATTTATGCCCGCTGCTGACTACTTTTAACGGAGTATGATAATCAAAGACGGTATCAGTCGGAATAAAGGTGTGTAGTGAAAAAGTCGTTAATCATTGTTTTATCGTTCTTATCAATCTCCAACGTGTTTTCAGCAACCCAAGAAATAAGGTGGGTGGCCGATGGTTTAAAAGGCAAAGTCAAAGAACACGACAGGATTGAGTATAATATTAAAAACAAGGATGGGCAGGATGTTAAGGAAATAATAAGTAAATCGGTTTATAAGTATGATGAGCAAGGCAACAGGATTGAAGATGCGCATTATGGCTCAGATGGGGCTTTAACCAGCAAAGATACTTATAAATACGATGAGAACTGCAAAAGAATTGAAGAGGCAGAATATCGCTTCGGCGGAGTGTTGGTTAAGAAGTCTATTGCCAGGAAGGATGACAGGGGAAATATGATTGAATGGGCAGGGTATAAAGCGGACGGGACTTTAGCCGGTAAGTTCATTTACAAATATGACAACAAGGATAATAGAATCGAGGAAGCTTGCTACGACTATGAAGGCTGGTCGTTGAATGCAAAGAACATTTCCAAGTATGATGAAAAAGGAAATCTGACAGAAAGAGCAGAGTATTTTAAGGATGGAACTTTAGTCAGTAAGGCTATTTACAAGTACGATGACAAAGGAAATAAGATAGAAGAGTCAAACTATGACCGAGACGGGGTCTTGCTCAATAAAATGATTTATAGATATGATGGGAGGGGGAATGTGCTTGAATGGGCATTCTATAATGGTGATGGGACCTCTAATGGCAAATCATCTTCTAAATGTGATGACAGGGGAAATCGTATTGAGTATACAGTGTATAAAGCAGACGGAACGTTAGCCCATAAAACTATTTACATGTATGACGATAAAAACAAAATGGTAAAAGAAGCGAAATATAATCCAGATGGAACATTAATCGTCAGCAATGTTTGTAAGTATGATGAAAAAGGGAAGGCCATTGAGTGGGCAGAGTATGCCGAAAAGGGGACTTTAAAGTGTAGATATCTTTCAAAATATGATGAGAACGGAAATGAAATTGAACATGCAAGGTATCTCGCAGATGGGGGTTTAATTGCAAAATTTATTTATAAATACGATGACAAGGGCAATAGGGTTGAAATGGCAACATACAATGAAAAAGAAGCCTTAACAAAGATTATTAGTTCCGTATATACTTATTATTAAATTGACCCTGCCCCCCCGGCGTGTTTGCACATTTTAGAAGTTTGTTTTGTGAGCAGCATGACATTTTCCGGTAAAGTTCGAATAGCCTGGAAAGCCCTTTCGCTTGGCAATAATCACGGGAATAGGCTTTTTTGATAAGGAAAGGGCAAAACGGCACTTGACGTGCTCAAGAGCTGAAAAACGCAAGGAAACCGTGTGCCTGCGAGGTTTTGCCGTGTAATTCAAGTAAACCCATAATCATTCCGAGAGTGTTGCCCCGTTGGACTATGAGCCGTCCATGGAGTAACTTGTGTTTGAGTACGAAAGGACTTGGATAATGAACAAAGCAGAGGAATCAATAGTTATGAAAGATAAATGGCGAAAGCTGGGAGGATATATCCTTGCGTTCGCATTAGGAGTAGTTATTTCCTCTGGATATTTCTATTGGGTAATGAACAAAAGCAATGAATATTGGCACATGACGTTCGTGTCAGGAGCTTGGACGGACTTAGCTGCTATGAGATTTTTTCAGGAAGGTAAATCTGAAACTGCGATTAAGGTTTTAGATACCCAATTAGATGGCAATACAATTCTTTTGTCTTGCATGAAAAAATCAGATTTAGATAATCCTACCATACAAAGCTTCATAGCACTCTTGGTTGAATATCGGAGAAAATATCCGAGACATTCAATGGAAGAGCCATATGAAACCCGTTCTGGCAAAGAAATTGATAAGTTTCTAGATAAATATACAGATTTGCGTTATCCGGACGTCAAGACATGTCCGAAATAGTAAAATGATTGACTGACAAAAGCGAAGCATCACCAATAGAAACGGATATCTGCATGAAAAAGCTGAATTATAATATTTTTATTTTACTCGGAATTATACTTTTCTTTCTGGCTGGGTGTGGGAAAGATGAACCGTATGATGGAGATGTCACGCCTGATAGGAAATCCTTGGAAGAGGCAGGGCATCAATATGCATTCAAGAATACGGATATTGACATAGAAGATACAGGATTCAAGGCGTGGATTGGAGCTAAGCATTACACAGATATCCCAGATAAATCCCCTGTTTTATATTCAATAGTGATATTAAAACGTCATAAAAACGGATGGTATGAATATTTTAGTCGGGATTATTACATGAAAGATTTGCCAAAAGGTTTCTTATCTAAGCCAGCAAGTGAGCTTGTCAAATATGACAAAAATTCTAGAACTGTCACTTTCATAGTTGGAGATGATAAAGTTCAGTATAAGCTACCTGTAGGGGCTAGCACTCACTCTTATACGCCTCCCTCTCCACCGCCAGACGTAAAAGAACATGAACTGAGACAGAATAAATAGGGTTGCAGAACTAGATTGGATTAATTTGCAGGAAAAAACATAAATCGTATATGAGAGTCAAAATGAAAACCATATTATTAATCTTAGCAATATCTGCATATTCATTCTGCTTGTGCGCTGATGAAATATTAATCAGTGGCTCGGTAAATTCCAAGTTTGGTTCAATTTCGTACGAATACACCAAAAGCATCTTGGGAAATTGTTATGAGTGGAACCCTCCCGAATCCCTTCCTTTTAAAATCGCAGATGCCATAGCCCAAGCAAGGGAAGACCTGAAAGCACTTAATTTGAAGGACACGGAAAGCTATAAGCTCAGAGATATAAGCTTTAGCAGACATTTCAAAACAAACAAATGGACATATATAATTCGTCTTATGAAAGGAAGGACATATTATGATGTTGCGCTGCCATATTGTCTGACGAGGACACCTGAGAAGTATTATGGGAAAATAATTTCACAAGACATAAAAGTTCTCAATGATATAGACAGCAAAATAGAGGGAGAAAAGGATTCATTGGAAAAAGAGGCATTGAGGAAATCCCAAAACTATATATATGTGCAAGCGGGGCATAAAACAATTGGCAATAACAAGCTTGAATATGACTATGAGCTCCATACGCACGAAAAGGAATTATTGGAATCGCCTTCTTGGAATCCAGATAATGAAGATATTCCGCTGTCTATGGAAAAGGTGTATAAGGCAAGCCTCAAGGACATATCAGAAAAGATACCAGACCCTCATAATTTCATAATCTCGAATGTAAGTGTCGTTAGATTTAGCAATACGGACAAATGGTATTATTTCTTTGATTATAAAAACCATGAAACCCGTGAAAGTATTTCTTCTTTTGTATTGTTTTCCGGAGAAGTTTTACTGCCTGACAAAGTTTATAAGCCAGAAGAAAGAGAAATACTGCAATCGAACCCATCCAAGGCTGACAAGAGCGATGCCAAATAAGAACAGGACAACCATGAACGAAGCAACGATATTCACATGTCCGAATTGCAGGAAGGGAAAAATGGTTAAAACTTACAATGCAATCTGTTTTTTGCTTATCATACTGCTTGCATCGTGTTCAAGCGATGACAGGGGCAAGGAAAAGAATTGCATTGATAAAGCCGTATCAATATCCAAGGAAGATTTGGATAAGGCATATTCAGAAGGACAAAAAAATGCAATGTCAGATGTTGAAAATGGAGTGTATGCAATCAAGCGGTGGGGGATGCCTCCTCTGGGAAAACAAGTTAATGAGTTGAAGGAAATGTACGATATAGATGTTATCACCGTTTCAGGATATTTCGTGTCGATGAGTGAGACAAGGAGAATTGAAGGGTATAACAGCGTTTCCATGAATGAAATTAGGAAAAAACATGGGGATAAACCGTTTGAGATTATTAAATATGTAAAAACTACCAATCATCCTGTAGGAGCTTGCGAATGAAATGTTTTTTACTAATTGGCGCTATCCTCATATTGATTCCCCTGTCAGTATTTCTAATATTGCTAATGGTTAAGTATTTTCGGCTAAGGTTTGCGTACAATGACAATGCTGCACTTAATATACCTACGATTATATTCAATGTTTTGAATGAAAGCGGTGTGCCGGTGAAGGATAAAGTACATTCTTATGGCTATACGTTAAAACGTCCTAAAAAAAACAAGGAAGAAGCTTTCATTCAGTGCAAAGATATGATTGCCAAAGATGTTATTACGCTTACTTGTGCTGGCGGTGAAGTGGGAATGCCTTTTGAAACAATAATTAAAGACATTAAATTTGGCGATGACTCAACAATAATGAATGAAAAAATACGGAATAACATGTATTCATTTTTTAAAGAAAAGAACATTCCCGTGAAGTCAAGAACAAAGTACGGGAAGTAAGGGATGAATCAGGTTAAGGGAATGCCAGCAATGAGAATAATATCCGTAATAATTCAAATTACATTGTTTGCTACTATCATCATGGGATGTTCTAAGCCATCGCTGAAAGAGAAATTCAATTATGCTATAAGCGGAGGCAGTCTTCAGGAAGTCCAAGATGTGTTAAAACATGTTCCGGAATCTGAAAATAAAGCATTCATAAATTTTGGTCTTTATTATGCTTCTTTATCAGGTAAAAACACATTGGTTAAATACTTTATTGAACAAGGTTCTGACATTAATTCAAAACATGCTTTTGGGCAGACAGCTCTATTCTATGCCGTTCTCCAAGGCAAAATGGAGCTGATTGAGTTGTTGATTAATAATGGAGCAGACGTAAACATTGCTGATAAGGACGGGTTTACTCCTTTAACTACTGCGATTTGTCGTAAGAATGATATTCTTGTAAAATATTTATTAAAAAACTGCCCCGATTTCAGCACATCCAATTCATCAAAGTATACCCCGTTAATGTTTTTAATTGAGTCGAAATCACCAAATACCTGTGAGATAGCAAGGTTATTAATTGAGAAAAAGCTTGACTTGGATGTTCAAAAGGAGAAGAATGGGAATACGGCATTAATGCTGGCTGTTTCAATAAATAATCCTGAACTTGTAAAACTGTTATTGGAAAATGGTGCAAAAACAGATATTAAGAATAAGTTTAATGAAACCGCAATGGATATTGCTCGCAAAGATAAATCTGGTGAAATTATTAAGCTTTTAAATTTGGGCAATGAGAATTCAGATATGCCACCCAAGTGAAGCGATGGGCGTAATAGATATACCTTGATAACCATAAGGTAAATAATTATGAATAATGCAAAAAACCTTCTAAATAAATTCGTGCTGATACTTCTGAAATTTATATGCTTTGCCTTGTCCATATTTTTATTCGCCCTTTTATTTACATGTCTGGCATCAACGCAAGATTTAGGCTGGTTTATAAATATAGAACAATTCCCTTTTCTCTTCTTCATCCTGTATTCCGCCTTGAAACTGGCAGATTGGGCAGGAATACCATTATTGCCGTATATTTATAAAAAGACCATTAACTATTTATGGATGTGCTTCATTGTCATGGCGGTGTTCTACGCACTTTTGGCATGTTATCAGCACCACTATGGCTCGGATGTCTTTAAGAATAGCTGGCGAGTGCTTGATTCGATGTTATACGTGCCGTTTTTCGTGATAGTAGCCATATATAACTTCAAGCTGAAAAAGGCGTTTCTCAATTCAACCCCAGACAACAAAAGAAAATAAGTATGTTTTACGTATACATAACACTATTCTCAGTAATTGTAGTTGTCGCCATATTTAATAAAAAGAAATGGGCGCATACTGTTTTAGCGTTTAATACGGGAATAGGATTTATTCTTTATGGATTGTTTGGCGAGATATTCGAATTTCATGAAACAGTTCATTGGCTACATATAATATGGGGTGTAATTAATATCCTTATAGGGTTAGCTTGTTTAGGAATTAGCTTTCGTTCCATGATGAGGCTGAATCAAAAACTGGTAAAATATAATTCAACATCTGGCAACAACAAGAATTCCTCTGCGACTCCGTGATGCCACGCTATCTTGAAAACGATGGAAGGATTGATTTATAATACATATGAAATGGTTAATTTTAGCACCTTTGGCTTTTTTAGTAGCTTCCGCCTTGCTCTGGAAGATAAAGTTCTATAGAGGCATAATCTTTCCATTTGGTCTCATGAGTATGTTTTTGTTTACGGGAATATCATTGGTGTTTAGCCCAAGATTTATCAGAGGAGGAAGTAACTATATAAAACCTGGGGATGACTGGTATCTTTCTGTTCTAATATGTCATAAGCTATTTGGCATATTTGCTATTTTGTCTGCAATTATGATAGGTATTTTCTTGGTACTAAACATAGTTTCTTTAGTAAAAAAGAAGCCATACCACGACATTTAGAAAAAATAGAAGTTTTTTGCATCAATTTTTTGAGGGTACACCTAATTAAGCCTTTTCATGTTCCCCATTTCTTTCATACTCACACCAAATCCCTTACATCCCCCGAACCCGCCATCTCATTCCCCTCTTATCCTGAAAATCGTGACGGAATCGCAGGGAATACGGGTATTCGTTGAAATGTCAACGCATCATAGGGTTGTTCACGTTGCCTAGCATGTGAAAGGAGTTAACAAGGTCAAAATAGTTCATTTTACAGATGTTGAGGTGTTTTTGTTTTTACACACATGACGTGGGATGACCGAAGCGAGGGTTGCCAGTACCTATTTGTTTAGGGTATATAATTCCCGTATTGATTTCATTTCTTCGTGTCGATTGTCATTTTAAATTTATAGGTGTTGTTTTCGAAGATATATACAGGCTGACCTAATCTTATATTTATCGATGAGTTGCTACCTGTATCCACATATTGGACGGTTTTAGAATCCTTGCTGTTCCCAACGAGAATAGGCATCTTGATGCCAATTTTATAATCCATTGAATAGCTGTCCGCTGAAAGCTTCGTTATCTTCTTTCCATTGAATTCGAATATTATTGGTGATGTTCCGCTGCCATTTTCCTGCTTCTCTTGGATTATATTAGAAATTACAATAGTGTCTTTGGAAACAATGGATGAGAAATAGTCGAGAGGCACGCCATTTTTTTCAATATCTATTTTGACGAACAGGTTAACGTCTTCTGTTTTCGAATACGCCTCTGGCTGTTTTGCATTATCTGTGATGCTAAAGCACCCCGCTATTAAAAACAGGCAAGTTGCAAAACAGAGAGTCGATATTATCATTCTTTTCATTGTTAGTTCCTCTAATAAGATGTTATTATGCGAAATTACCTTTTACAGGTCACAGATGAGATTGTAGTTCCAAGAACTGCTTTCATCAGTCAACCTTCTCCGCCTTATTATCTCCGGAAGGCTTCTCATACATGCCCATCGGCAGGTTGAGTACATTGCCGGTGCCGTAGAAGTCTATCATGTTCCCGGACACAGCCGTATTATCGGGAGAGTTCTTCTCATATACAGGATGCTTCTTCCATTCGCAGAGATTCTTAGACTTGATTTCTGCGACGTAAGATACCTGTCTATCTTTGGAATCAACGGTGACGAACACGCATTCCTTCTTCTTGGGGCTATTGGAGGGCTGTTCAAGCTTGCCGGAGAGGTCGTCCACGAACCACGCTTCGCAGATCATCGCCACGGCATCCGGGTTATGCTTTTTCACGAGTTCACGGACAGTAGCGTAAAATCTCTCCCTGTCCTTGTTTAATATGTCCATAAGCTGCTGAGGCAGCGGCGTGATGGAGCCGTTCATTATGAACAATGTCACGGTGCTGATGCAGCCGAACTCCTCAAAGTTCTGCCTTGCGCCGTCAGTCAGGTTTTCTGCCAGGGATTCTATGTCCATTTGTAATCCGGGTTTTGGTTTCCGATAAAGGTAGTTCTGTTTTGAAGTGTTGCAAACTTCCACAGATTGAAAAATATCAGTCGTTTCAATTATAATTCCCAACTGCTGTTATGGTGAGCAAGCACTTTGTAAGCCCCTGTGAAGTTCTTCTGTTTTCATACTGACAGGAAGATAATATGGGCTGGGAGGAAATCCCGGATCCACCATGTCCATGTGATTGAAAGGATCCCCGCACAGCCGAAGCACCAACTCTCGCACCCATAAGTCCTCACTCCCCACTTAACTCCACCGGCGCGCTGCTTCCGCACTCATGTTTCCGCCTTGAAATTACGCTCCCTCCGGATTATCTTCAGCGCGGTGAAAATTAAAAATTCCTATAAGTGATTCAGAGGGTAGACTTATCATGTACAGGATTTTGGCATTCGTCTTCATATTGTCCGCTCATGTCGCAAATGCTGCGGAGATCCGTGGTGTAGTCAAACTGGCCACCAGGCCGGAAGCCTACGTCCAAGTCGCTTACGAGTCCATGACATCCGATGATCGCATCCACAACATGGTCGGTCTCAATCTCGATACTGAAGCCGCATCGAAATCATCTGACTTTTGCAGCGCCACGAACTCAGGCGAGGGCTTCAAGCTGTTCAAATCCAGCCAGTCGTTCACTGCAAAAGGCATTGCTATGGGTGATTCCGTGGAACTCTCACTTACCTACAGTCAAGCCTCACCGGAATGCAAAATATAACTGAAAGGCAAGACCAGGATCATTCAGCAATCCAGACAATAATCTTCCGCAACGCGCCACATGCGAATTTTTAGAGGTTCCCATAATTTGGATGCAAGAAAGGGCAGGGGTATGTTTAACATCATTAGATACGTGCTTTCGATTTCGATATTGATGGCGATGCTGACGGCGACGGTCAGCGGCGATGATTGGCCGCAGTGGCTGGGCACAAGTGGCGACGGAGTCTGGCGTGAAGACGGCATTCTCTCCAAGTTTCCTGCAGGCGGTCCGCCAGTAAAGTGGCGCACCAGGATCGGCAGCGGGTATTCGGGGCCTTCGGTGGCCAAGGATAGCGTATATGTCACAGACCGCATCAAAACCGATCCGGCGAAGCCGTGTGAGCGGATACTGTGCCTGGATGCGGACACCGGCCTTATACGTTGGGAATATTCCTATCCTTGCAACTATGGCAGCATGGGCTATGGCAGCGGTCCTCGGAGCAGTCCCGCGGTAGCGGGGGACAAGGTTTACACCCTCGGGGCGATGGGTGATCTGCTGTGCCTGGATTCCGTCACAGGCAAATTGTTGTGGCAGAAGAATCTACCGCAGGAATACGGTCGGAAAGTGCCGACGTGGGGTTTCTCTACGCAGTTGCTGGTGGACGGTGCGCGTCTGTTCTGCATAGTCGGCGGTCCCGGCCATGCCGTAGTGGCGCTGGACAAAGACACCGGCAAGGAGCTGTGGCGGGCGCTGTCCTCGGGTGAACCGGGCTACTCGGCGCCCATTCTCCGCGAGATCAACGGCAAGCTGACGCTGGTTGTCTGGCATGCGGATGGACTTGCTGGGTTGGAGCTGGAAACCGGGGCTGTGCTATGGTCGGCCGTCTACCCGTCCAAGATGGGCATGAACATCTGCACCCCGGCAGTGTCCGGGGATCGTATCTGCGTTTCCGGGCAGTGGGAAGGGGCGGCCATGTTCCGGATCCTGCCCGGTAAAACTGAACCGGCTCTTCTGTGGCATTTCAATAACGGTACCAGCCCAGAGAAGCCATTCAAGGCGTCAGGAATGCACGATGTAATGGGAACTATCCTGTTTATGGGCGACCAGGTCTACGGGGCCTCCATGTACGGGGAGTTTTGCGGTCTCGATGCCGCCACAGGCCGACGGCTTTGGACTTCCCTGGACGCCGCAGCGGCGCCCGAACCTAAGGACAAATGGTTTACGGCGTTCATCGTGCCGCAGGGACAGCGCTGTTTTGTGTTCACCGATCAGGGCGACCTGATCATCGCACGCCTCTCCCCCACTGGATATGAGTCCGTAGCCCGCACCCACCTGCTGGATCCCGATATGCTGCTGGGGAACCGCAAGGTCATCTGGTCTCATCCCGCCTTTGCCCGGCGCTGCATTTATGTCCGCACCGACAGCGAACTGGTCTGCTTCTCTCTGGCCGCCACCGATTGAATTTCCGGAACCGGAGAGTTTGAACGGAAAATAAGTAATTTAAAGCTGATGCTGAAGACGGCGTATACGATTTATCCTACCGGAAGGATAGGAATTATCCATTCCATCAAATCGGAGGAAAAGCAGGTGATCGAGCTCTGGAGGAATTCCACAATCAGTCTGGGAGATCCATCCTACCGCTTTGATGGGGTTGCAAAGGGCAACGGCACATTGAAGGGAACGGTTGTGGCTGATCCCTCGCAGTGTTGGAAGTCAGACGAGTTCGCGGGAATGCAGGTTAATTTTCCGGACTGGATAACCTATGAAATACTTGGGAATTCGGCCACCGAACTCAATCTTGGCAGACAGCTCACCGGAGGCAAATCAGCATCGGATGGATCGTACTGGATCAACAGCCGGAACGGGAAATACGGATGGCTCCGCTGTTCGGATCTGCAGTCACCGTATTCCTGGCAGGGCAGCGTCAGCGAATACCTGCGCGAATACTGGGATCCGTCCACTCCGGAGCCCTACAGGAACTGGACCAAGGCCAGCATAATGCTCGTTCCGAAACCTGACAATCCGAAACAGGGAGGGCAGGGCATCCATGGGTGGGACAGATTCAAGAGGTTCTACTATGAACATGGCAGATTCGATATGAACGCCGGCGAAACCATCACACAGTTCTATATGATCCAGCTAGGAACGTCCGGTGATAAGCTGCTGCCGGACCTTTCAGAGCCAGAAACCGCTCGCATCCATGCTGCAAGTTATCGCAATCCGGCAACCTTGGAATTCTCGTCCGGAAGTGCAATGGATCCGGCATTTGACTTCGGAAGAGCATCATACAAGATCCGGGCGGCGGCCGGAAAGGTCGCGTTCAAAATCACAGGCTCTCGGTGTTTGAGACCGGTGTTTGAAGTCAAAGGCATTTCGGGGGATTCTCCGCTAAAGATCCAAGTCGATGGAGAAACTGTAGACGCTGTTGCTGCCAGGATTGATGGGGAAACAGTCATTGTGCAATTTCTGTCAGATCTGGAATCGGGGGCCACAATTGAAATCTGCTGCCCTCCTTGGAGCCTGGGGCCGAAATGACACTGCAGGAGGAATGCAGGAATTTTTTTGTTACTTGGGGGAAGTTTCACAACGGATGTCAGTGAAAAGGGCAATTCAGGCTGGTGTTTGAAGCAGTATCGCTATTTCTCCGATGATTATAGCCCAGTTATAACAGGTCTTTTAATCATTCTCTCCTTGAATCTCTCCGCACAGGAAAACAATGCCGACAAGAATGCACCTGCGGGGATGCCTGCCAAACAGATAAAGCTGTTGGCGGTAGGGAACAGTTTTTCAAACAACTCCATTCACTCAATGCCGGATACGGATGGAAAACAACAGGCGAAACAAGAAAAATGGGTGTAGACACTCATCATACGAATACCGCAGGCGAATACCTTGGTGGCTGTGTCTGGTTTGAATTCTTCTTCAAGGAAGATGTGAGGAGAATAAATTTCCGGCCTATGAAGATTGCCGACACGATAAGGGCTGCTGTCAAGTCCGAGCTGCCACTCCTTCCTCTCTCCAGAGCAAGAAAGATGCGGTCAACAGCCAGAATCCCTGTGATGCAAGGACAAGCCACTCACACATCGGCACAGGCCAGAATTCGGGCCGCTTGAAGCTGTCGATGTGCTTCAGAGCCTCGATGACCGTTCCCTTTGGAAGCACGAAGAATATGACAATCGTGATTATTGCGGTCACGCCCGGTATCAGCATCAGGCGGAACCTCCTGTCCCTCAGGTTGAGAAATATTGACAATGTGAAAAATATCACAGTGAACATCCATCCCCAGAAGAAAAGTACTGCGGCGTTGATATGCGGAATCAGCCGGTCCATGGTAATTATTCCGACGGCGCATCCGCTGATGGCGGTGAAAACACCGGCTGACGTGGCTACATATGCCAGCTTCGTGTTGATGCGGCATCCCAGTGCGATTAAGCCAGGGGTGATGAGGATATTGCCTAAAACGACAGATGCATTGAAGAGCCATGCCATCTTCGACTTCCTGAGCCAGCCCAGTTCGGAAATGAAATGGTTCATAACCGAATAATGTTCCCTGTTGGTGCTGTTGTAGAAGAGCATCGACAGGGATACGCCAAGCGCAATAGTTAGAATTCCGGCAGCCGGCAGTATCACAGCCAATCTGGAAAAGTTGAATTTCATATGTCGGCACCGGCTCTGTTGATGGGATTGTTATTTTTCATTTTTCAGGAAAGTAGTGTCATGGCATGAAATTATCAAGAAATATATTGCCTTCATTCACAGACTTGCGAACGGCCTTGACGACGAACCCGTGAGATCCGCAGCAGGAGCATAGCAAGGCAGCAGAAGCTTGACGCTCCTACTCATCTAGCGGCGCAGAGAAGAGATAGGAGGCGTGGCGACAATGAGAGCTTGGGACATGAAGGCTCCTATCCGTACGACCACTGTCACGGCTGTGGATCTCGTAGGAAAAGACGGTTCCGGGCAGATGAGCCTGTTCTCCGATGCCCATGACAGTCGTCGGGAGAAAACCGAGAAGATTGAGCGCACCATGGACAACATCCGTGGGCGTTTCGGGAAAGCTGCGATATCCTCAGGGGCAGTGGTCAGGAATGATATGGGCATTGGCAGGGATGACACGGATGGTCGCGACTGAAAGCATATGAGAGGTAAGACGTTCGGGTTGGCTGTAAATGCAGCCTTCTTTTTTTTTAGCTGTCGCCGGATTCCAATGTGCCGATTATATTGAATCCTGTGTGTCGCGGACGCTCCGGACGCTTTCCCGGAACCCAGTGCGCATATATGCGGGAAATATTTTCAAGACCGTGATTCCTTGGACAGGATAAAATAATCCACACGTACATGCTTAACATTGAAATACCCGGCCGGCTCCAGGATTGATTTAGCTTCTGAACAGGGTATAACAGTAAATATTTCAACAGCATCGCATGCTTTAATAATTGCTAATATAAAACTAATTGTATGCTTCTATTATTGCTATTTTTCCAGGTATTCGGAGTTGGTCGTGAATAGGGATGAAGCATTCCTGTCCCAACAACTCAGTATAGATAGAAGATATTTTCCCTGGATATACGTTCAGGTTAAAGTGAATTCCGTCATGGAGAAAACCGGCAAATATTTCCGGCAATTCATGCAATAAATAATGCGAGAGCGATCCTATTTGCTGTTCGTCGAGACGGGCGGTTATTTCCCCGAGATTACGTCTGGTTATGGCTACAAGGGCTTCCCTTAATTCCAGATTCTGTTCAAAAGCTCTGTTCAATATTTGAGAATTATAGCGAAAGGTGTCGTCATACATAATATCCGGCCATTCAACAATGATGATGCGCTCTTTTTTCTCACGGGGAAGTGTGGCGTAAACTTCTGAACATAACTGAAGGATTTCGTCAGCCTTTTTTAAAGCCTTTTCAATTGCAGGCATAGGTTTTGAGCGGTTAAACACTTCATTATTTATCCGCTGAATAATATCAACCACTAAAACGGCAGCGCGGTCTTTAGCTCTCTCTGCAGCCCAGTTCATGAATTCAGAGATGTATTCCGCCGTAAATGTTTTATTGTTTATACTGATACCAAGATAAGGGTTCCACTGCCGGTTGTTGATTTCAATTTCGGTTGTATTAATTAAAGATTCTATCTTCATAATTGACCTCTTGAATCACAAATGATGCTGCATTTACCAAAAGACCCATCACATAGAAAACTAGAGCGTAACTCTTCTGACCACTGCGGCATCGTCACGCTGGACGGTGCGGGCAAAGCGGATGGCGGGAACGCCGAAGAGCATGCAGTAGTACTTGTGGTCCGCCGGCAGGCCTAGCGCCGGCTTCAGTTCCGGCAGGGCTTCCAGCAGCCACTTCACTAACCCGCACCATACTGTCCCGACTCCGGCGGTTTGGGAGATCAGTTCGAAATAGGCCAGGGCTATGGCAATGTCCTCCTGCGGGCATGGTGCGTCCTGCGGTGCCGACACGATCAGAAGATGAGGTGCACCACGGAGGATAATGTCCTGCTTGCGTTCGAACCAGGCTGGCACCGCCTCCAGGATATATCCCGCGCTTTCAGCCACCCTGCCGTCCTTTATGGCCTGGCGCAATTCGTTCAGCGCCTTGTCGCGAAACCGTCCCATGACCGCCTTGTCATCAATCACGGTAAAAGTGAGTTCGCGCCGGTTGACACCGGTGGGCGCATTGGCCACGGTTGCGAGAAGGTTCTTGAGCAACTCTGGCTCCACGTTTTCATCGCGGTAGTGGCGGATGCTGCGACGACCTCTGATGAGAGTTGCCATCTGACTCAGCGGAGGCATGCCTCCGGCCTTAAGTTCCAGGCTGTCGCCGGGATTGTGGCCAAGGATGGAGACGGCGCCAGCGGGGCAGACTGCCAGGCAGTGCTGGCATTGCAGGCAGTTCTCCTCCTGCTCGGGTTTGATACTTGGTAGCGCTTTGCCCTTCTGTTCGATGATCTCGGCGATGCAGTCCTTCACGCATTTGCCGCATCGTGCGCAGCGTTTATCGTCGACTATGAAATTGAGCATGGCAGACTCCTTATTATTTAGATTCATGGCTGTTGCTCCGATAACGGGACAACTCAATATGTTACAGCGTACACGCCTACATTCTTTTCCGTATAGCTCTCATAAACGTGCTCGAACAATGCGGAGCATTTCTGCTTGTAAAGCTCCGGCGTGTAGGCCTTGGGAAGTCCGGCATCGAGTGTGTCCTCGATTGCAAGTTTCAGCTGTGAGCGGGCCGTTGATTTCTGCCGCCAGTTGATGACCAGCAGATCCTTCAGCCGGTACAGCAGGTCACTGGCGACCTTCTTGATTTCGGCGCGTTCGGCAGTGCTCAGCTCCGGCGCAGGACGGGTGAGGATGTCAAAGATGACAAGCTCCCTCCTCTGTCATGTTCTCGCGGACATGCCTGTCTTCTTCATCTGTAAGATTTCGGCTCAGGTTCAACAGCTGTACGAACAGATCTTCGATGTTCCGGCTTCCGGAGTTGTAGTTTTCTATAAGCGACTCGAACTTCTCCGCGAAATCGGCACGGGTCCTGTTGAGACGGATTAGCCTTTCGAGCTGGGCGCGGATGGCCGCCTTGAGCACTT
>CAZION010000146.1:0-17802 GCA_964540865.1 uncultured Victivallis sp. | reverse complement strand
AGTTCTAGAGTTCTAGAGTTCTAGAGTTCTAGAGTTCTAGAGTTCTAGAGTTCTAGAGTTCTAGAGTTCTAGAGTTCTAGAGTTTGGAAGTTTGGAAGTTTGGAATAAGAAAATTTTTCCGTTCCTGGAAAAATAACAAGGAAATCAGAAAGGACACCATGAAAATTCTAGTCACAGGCGGAGCCGGATTTATCGGCAGTCATATCGTTGAGCACTTCCAGCACAAGGCGGAAATCGTCATTCTGGACAATTTCCGTTCCGGCAGAAAGGAAAACCTCAAAGGGTTTGATTATAAACTTATCGAGGGGAGCATCCTTGACAGGCAGGCCGTCAGAGAGGCGGTCAAAGGTGTTGACTATATTTTCCACATGGCGGCAGCCATAAGCGTTGTCGAATCAATGGAGAAACCGGTCGAATACGTGAGGGTGAACGCGGAGGGTACGCTTGTTGTCCTTGAGGAAGCTGCGGCGGCAGGCGTCAAGAAACTTTGTTTCAGCACGTCCGCGGCATGCTATGGCGAAAACCCTGAATCTCCGAAAGTAGAGACCATGACACCGGATCCGCTCAGTCCTTATGCGATTACCAAGCTCGATGGAGAATACTACTGTGCGATGTTCGCACGGGAAGGGAAATTAAATACCGCCTGCCTGAGATATTTCAACGTGTTCGGGCCGAGGCAGGATCCGAAGAGCGCGTACGCCGCCGCAATTCCAATCTTTGTTTCAAGGGCGGTAAAAAACGGGCCTATTTCCATTTACGGTGACGGGGAGCAGACAAGGGATTTCGTATATGTGAAAGACGTGGTTGCGGCAAACGCATTCATGGCGCAGAACAGCCACAACGGCGTATTCAATGTCGCCTACGGCAGGGCAACAACCATAAATGAGCTCGTAAACCTCATCATAAAAATCACTGGCTCGAAATCGGTGGTCGACCACAAACCAGCGCGTGCCGGCGAGATAAAACATTCACTTGCGTCAATCGGAAAACTTCTCTCAACCGGTTTCAAACCGACATCCGATTTCAACGCCGGATTGAAGACGACCGTAGACTATTTCATGAAATAAATAAAAAATCCCCGCGGGATAAAACTCCTGCGGGGATTTTCCAATCACAGCATAATGTTATTTTTTAACTGCAGGCGCCTCTTTTTTCGCCTCAGGAGCGTTTTCAATCTCGATGCCCTGATCCTCAAGTATTTTTATGAATTTATCGGGATCCGCCTTGACCTTATCGATGCATCCCGGACAGCACAGGTAAATTCTTTTGCCCTTTACGTCGACAAATATTTTCTTGTCAATTTTATTGCCATCCATTACAGGACAAACTGTCTGCGCCTTGGCATCAACTACAGCCTTTGTGACGGCTGATGGTTTGACCACCTGCCCGCACGCAAGGAAACCAGTCAGCATCACGGCGGCAACCAGGAACATTAATTTCTTCATCCTCGACATCCTCCATGTTAGTATTAAGGGAAAACTAAGGAAGTTAGCATGTTACATGAAAAAGTAAATTACGGATAGACAATTACACGCAGGGCAAGAAACGGCGCTTCCATGAAGATCATCTTCATCCCAGCTTGTAATTTATATATATATAATTATTTTATAGATATATAACACAGGAGTTACCGTGAATAACAATATATCAGTAAAGATATCTGAATTGAAGAAACAGGTTATGGAACGGAAAGGCTCATTCATAAAGAACATCAACCCTTTCGTTCATGATGTTGCAATATGGAAATCTTACAGAAGCGAAATGTCAAGGGTTCAGCACAGAGCCGCCTACCTGAAAACTTTAGTTGAACTTTCTCCGCTTGAAATACCGCCCGGCTGGCAGCTCGCAGGAGAACATCTTCCCACGGCATCGCAGTCGTTCGGATTTCTCAGCAAGCTCAAGCCTCGCGACAAGAGAAGATTGTCAGAATTCAACCTTTCTAAGGAAGAAATAAAACAGGTCAAGTCCGCCGTCGAAGAGTGGACTTCATTCCAAATGAAAAGAGAATTCTGCGAGACCGGCGAAACTTCCCCTGAGCTGTTAGCAGGCAAAGGCGACTGGGGATATTCGGGACAAACTGTTTTCTGGGGAAGCGGCTGGGTTGAGAACCATTCCATCCGCGATTATGCAAAAGTCCTCCAGCTCGGATTTGCAGGGATCAAAGCCGAAGTAGAAACGGAACTCGGTGAAAACGATATCACAGCCCCGGGCTTCCCGCAGAAAGAAAATTTCCTGAAGGCCGCCCTCTCGATCTGTGATGCCGGAATCCTAATCGGGAAAAGATACTCTGAACTTGCCACAAAAACGGCAAAGAATGAAAAATGCGAAATCCGCAGAAACGAACTGCTGGAAATGGCTGATATCTGTGCAAAGGTTCCTGCAAAAGGAGCAGAAACTCTATTTGAAGCCGTCCAGTCCCTTTGGTTTGCCCACATCCTGACATGCGGTGAAGACGGAATCAATGCAAATTCAATAGGACGTCTAGACCAGATTCTTTACCCATACTATAAGAGGGACATGCAAAAGGGAATCATTTCGGAGGAAGAGGCAAGGGAGATTATGGAAGAGCTTGGATGCAAGCTTTATTTGGATTACGATGTCCAGGCGATAGTTCTCGGCGGTCTAGACAGATACGGAAATCAAGCCGCAAATGAACTGACCCGCATTATCCTTGAAGCCACGGACAATCTCGCCTTTATCCGGGACATTTCAGTCAGACTAGATTCAAAATCCCCTGATTCGCTGATCGAGCAATGCTCGACACTGATCGCCAAGGGAGGGGGAATCCCGTTCATCTTCAACGACGACTGTTTTGTCAAGGCCCTTTCCGACAGGGGCATTTCCTTGGAGGACGCAAGGGATTACGCGCCGATAGGCTGTATTGAGCTGACAATTCCTGGCAAGGCCAATCCGCATGCCGTGAGCGGCTGGATCAATTCGACGAAATGTCTTGAGCTTGCCCTGTTCGGTGGGAAAGATCCGGCCTCAGGAATACAGCTCGGACCCGAAACTCCCATTCTGTCAGAGATGGGTTCTTATGATGAGTTTTGGAAATGCTATATGAAACAGATGGAGTTTTTCTCGGAGCGAATGGTCTATTTCTGCAACAGGGGAGAACTTCAGCAGCGTGAATTCGGACCACTTCCGTGCTGGTCAGTCCTTACAGACGACTGCATAAAGCGGGGCCGGGATATTACGAACGGAGGCGCTGTCTACAATTACCACTCGATCTGTTTCCTCGGAACTGCGAATACCGCAGACTCCCTGTGCGCGGTCAAAAAGCTTGTTTTCGATGACAAAAAAATAAAGCCGGAAGCTCTGCTCGAATCGCTTAGGACAAATTTTGACGGTGGCGAGCATTTGCGCCAACTGCTTCTGCAGGGCGCTCCAAAATACGGAAATGACGCCCCCGAAGTAGATTTGATGGCGAAAGAAGTAGATGAACATTTTATAAAGTTCATGGATAAGTTCAGAACTCCGCTAGGCGGACGTTATTTTGTCCATCTTTTCTCCTTCCTCTGCAATATCGGTTTTGGAAAGACTACAGGGGCGACACCGGATGGCAGATTTTCGGGAGAGCCTCTTGCCTATTCCCTTTCTGCACAACAAGGGCGTGATGAAAAGGGAATCACGGCTATGCTCCATTCCCTTTCCAAACTTCCGCATGACATGGCCGCCGGAGCGTCTGCGGCGATTGTCGAAGTATCCCCGAAAATGTTTGAAGGAGACGATGGAGTGAAAAGGATGACCGATATAATCAAGACCCTGCTTGCCATGCGCGTCGGCCAGATTCAATTTAATGTCGTTACGGTCGAACGTCTCAAGCTTGCCCAGGAGGAACCGGATAAATACGGCAACATCTCCGTCAGGGTTGCGGGGTTCTCCCAGATGTTCAAACTAATAGGCAAAGATCTACAGGATCACATAATAGCCAGAACTAAACATGAAAAATAAGGAGAAGGCAGGATGAACTTTGAATTTACACTTCCGGCTAAAATAATTTTCGGTCAGGGAAAGATCAATGAAATCGGAAAGGTGTCGTCGGGTTTCGGAAAAAAGGCACTGCTCGTCTGCGATCCTTTCTGCGTTTCTTCCGGACTTACTGAAAAAATGCTGAAACATCTCAGTGCTTCAAAAATCAAGACGACCGTCTTTGACGGAGTTGTTCCCAACCCGACAACAACATCAATTGAAAAGGGGGTGGCTAAGGCTAGGAAAGGCAAGTGCGAGCTTATCATCGGGCTTGGCGGAGGCTCATCGATAGACACAGCAAAGGCAATAGCTGTCGGCGCTTCGCATCCCGAACCGATATGGAACTATGCGATAAGTAAAACTCCAATCACTGAAAAAACCCTGCCTGTAATCGCGATCACAACGACATCCGGAACCGGAAGCCATTGCACATGTTTTTCGGTAATCACAAATCCTGAGACCCATCAGAAGCCCGGAATGGGATCCCCGTACATTCTTCCCAGGCTCGCAATTGTGGATCCAGAGCTCATGCTCAGCATGCCGAAAAACCTCACCGCCATCTGCGGCTTTGACGTTTTCACACACGCGGTTGAAGCCTACACCTCGAACGCTTCCAATCCGATGAGCGATATCTTCGCGGAGAAAGCCATTTCGCTTTGCTGTCAGTATCTACCAATCGCCTACAAGGATGGAAAGAATCTCGAGGCCCGCGAAATGATGGCGCTTGCGGACACCTATGCGGGAATCGCAATCTGTCACGCAGTAGTTTCGCTCGGTCACGTTGTCGCACATGTGATAGGCGGTCATTATCCCGACATCTCCCATGGTGATGCGCTGTTCACAATCTACAGGGAAGTCCTTGATTTCAACTCAAAATCCAAGACCATGAAAAACAAGCATGGCTTTATTTCCAGGAGCATGGATAAGTCTTCAAACGATATTGGTGCCTCATTTGATAAATTCTTTGCGCAGTTCGTCTTTGAAAACAAACTGATTTCCAAACGGCCTGACAATAGAGCGCTTGACCTTATCTCAATTGATACATTCACTTATATGAAGGGGATTGCGGATCTTAATCCGGTTGCGGCCAATGCGTCGGATGTGAAGAGGATCCTGAAAAAATCATTGAAATAGCTGAAACAGATGAATGGAATTGAACACCCAATAGCCAACACTCAATTTCCAATTGAATTCAATTCCGAAGATTCTTAACTTGGACATTGGATATTCCTTGTTGGATATTTATAATGGAGGCAAAACTATGAAAAAAACCAAAACAACGTATTCGGTTCCGGCGGTGGACAGGATGCTGGACATAATTGAATTCCTTTCATCAAACAGGAATCCATCGGGAATAACCGAGCTTTCAAAAGCACTTAAAATCAATACGAACTCCATTTTCAGGATAATGAAAAGACTTGTGGAGCGCGGTTATGTAGAAATAGAGCCTTCCTCCGGAAAATATCAGTTGAGCACAAAATTTTTCACCATAGGAATGAGCCTCTACACGAGATTTGAACTAAGGCAGCGGGCCAGGAAACATCTCGAATGGCTGAGCAGGGAATCCGGCGAGACCGCACAGATACACATTCCGGATGGAGACCAGATGCTGGTTCTAGACAGCGTCGTACCACATGCCAGCTATTTCCTACAGGTTGTTCCCGGCTCCCGCGTCTACTACCACAATAATGCATTCGGCAAGGTGATCCTCGCTTTCATGGATGAGCGAGCAATCAGAGACATGCTGCCTAAAAACCTTCCTTCACTCACGAAAAACACGATCACGGATCTCAACGTGCTGATCCCTCAGCTGCAAAACGTTAAAAAAACAGGGATTGCATTTGACGTAGAAGAGTACATCAACGGGATCTTCTGCATAGGCGCTCCGGTTCTAGACATCGAGGAAAAGGCTGTTGCTGGAATCGGCATCACGGCGCTGACCAGCAGATATCACAATTCCGACAATAAAAAAATCATCAGGGCTGTACTTGAGACCGCAGAGAAAGTTTCAGCTGAAGCCGGATATGAAGGCGATTATTTCAAGAAATTGCTTTCGAAATAAGTAACTCGGGATATCTTCCCGATTGGATAGGTGCGAGGTGAGCGGATATTGCATAATTAAGGCGCCTCTTGAAGTAGCGCGGGTCTATCTGACCCGCGTCTCTCGGGTCAGATAGACCCGAGTTACTTCAGAGGAAATCCTTATCTGTAAACCATTCCGGTGATGCCCCGCGCTACTAATAATAAGGAATACATTTAATGAACATTAAAATTCTACGCGAGATCGGCGAATGGGCCGCTGTCGGATACTACGAGGCGATGGAACAGAATCTTCCATGGCCGATTAACTATGGCAGAGCCTACAGGTACATGTACGAAAACATGGACGTAATTATTCCGGATGGAAGATATCTCATACCTGCGGAACCGTTCCAGAATTCAAAAAACATTGGGTTAAACAATCCAGCCGCCGGGCTGATCCTGGATTTCCACCATCATTCCGGGCTCAAGGTGAACCCTGTTATCGCAGATGAAAAAAAGAAATCCTTTCCACTGCATGCGAGATTCATAGATGAACTTTGTGCCGACCTCCAAAAAAGGCTCGTCCACTTCGGAGGCTGGACTCATTCCAACCCTGACATCCGCCGTGTTGTCTGCGAAGGCTTTCTCTCGATGGAAAAGGAACTGGACAAGGAACTCGCCGCCGTAAAAGCGCTTGGTGAAAAGGCGATTCCGTCCGAACTGAATCTTCTTCTGGCGCTCAAGGAATACACGATCGGGATCAAGACATATTATTCCAAAATCAATTCATCCCTCATTAAATCTGTTGAATCGGCCAAAGGTGAAAGGAAGAAAAAACTCAGTATAATCTGCAACTCGTTTTCAAACTGCTTCATGACAAAATCCGAAACCTTCATCGAAGGATTTCTCGCCGTTAATTTCGCCTGGATGCTTGACAACTGCGACGGCATCGGGCGATTCGACCAGGCTCTTGGCGCACTTTTCGAGAAAGATCTGCGGACAGGAAAACTCGACCTGCAGTTCGCCAGAGAGCTCCTGGATGAATTATGGCAGAATTTCGAGCGCCTGAATGCCTGGAACCTCCAAATAGGAGGCTATACGCCGGAGGGAAAAGACGGCTGCAATGAACTTACAAGAGAATGCATTCTCGCCTGTGGACGCAACAAGATCCGCAGACCAAATGTCGCGTTCAGAATAACTGAGAGCACTCCCGACAGTCTTCTGATAGAGGCGCTGAAAGCCCTGTCAAAGGGAAGCGGAAGGCCACCGCTCTACAACGATGACCTGTATGTAAAAACCCTTAAGTCTATGGATCTCGGGCTGAGCGATGAGGATGCCCGCGAAATCGGATTCGGAGGCTGCACTGAAACCATGATTCCCGGCCTTTCAAATGTCGGAAGCCTGGAAGGAATCCTAAACCTTGCTAAAGCCATGGAACTTTCAATGAATGATGGCTTCGATCCTGTAGGCAATTGTCAGACCGGCCCGCATACAGGCAAATTCGGGGATTTCAAGACATTCGAAGAATTCATTGCCGCCTTGAAACGCCAGATCCAGCATCAAACTGACTTTTTTGTATCATGGAGCCAGGCGGAGCTCCGTAAAAGATTCACAGCGGGTGATCCGAAGATTTACAGGACCTTTTTCACAAGGGACTGTGTTAAGAACAGGAAATCCTTTGAAGCCGGAGGTGCAAGATATAACTGGGCGCTCGTGTCATATCAGGGTATCGCAAACATGATTGATGGTGTTGCCGCGATAAGGAAAACAGTATTTGACGATAAGAGCATTACTGCAAATGAACTTGTCCAGGCCTTGAAATCAGACTTCAAAGGCCATGAAAAAATCAGGCGAAAATTGATGGCTGCCCCAAAATTCGGGAATGACAATGACTATGTCGATGGAATAGGAAAGGATTTAATGGCACACGCATGGAAAGAACTCTACAGCTATGAGACACCTAGAGGCGGACGTTACCTTCCATCATGCATTCTCTTTACGACCTATCTTGGCGCGGGGCGAGGCGTAGGTGCAACTCCGGACGGGCGCAAGGCGTTCGAAGCGCTTGTGGATTCTGTAGGTGCCGTTCCCGGCTGCGATGAAAATGGGCCGACCGCCCTTCTGAAATCTGTTACAAAACTTCCGCTATGGCTTGCCGCCGGAACGCCGGTGCTGAACCTCAGATTCCAAAAATCCCTTTTCAGCAACGAGGAATCAGTTGCGAAACTCGCAAAACTCGTCCGCACATTCTTTAAGCAGGGAGGAATGCAGGTCCAGATTTCGGTTCTCGACTCCAAGGAAATGCGGAACGCGCAGAAGAACCCGGAAAAATACGAGGATCTCATAGTCAGGATAGGCGGTTACAGCGAATACTTCAACGGCCTCGAAAAGGAACTCCAGGAAACAGTGATCAACAGGACTGAACACGGCTTATGACCATTTCAAAAAAAATGCCCGATATATCCGGCCGGATATCAATGCTTCGAGAAAGATGTCTCGACAGGAAGGCCACTTTTGGCAATTCTCCTAACTGGAAGGCTGTCATAGATGCCGAAGTCCTCAGGAAGACCGAGTCGACAAAGTCATGGCAGCTCAGGACGGAATACGGGGAACTGTGAAAGCGATAGCAATCGACTGCTACCGACAACAATCGATTGCTATCGACATAAAAAGGAGTCGTTCGTGAATCTCTTCAGAAAATCAGCGGGATACCGCTACTTGGATGCTTTTGTCCTGGCCAATGTGATTGAATTGGGAACAACCCATTTCTGCAATCGTTTCCTAAGCCTGCAAAATGATCCAGGTGGCCGCACCTTTGCGCAAATGACACATGCGGCGCGTTCGGGTAGCCGAAATTTCGCCGAAGGTTCGGAGCGACTGATGACTTCATACTCCACCGCAATCCAGCTTCTGGATGTGGCCAGGGCAAGCCTCTGTGAGTTGCGAGACGATTACAACAAGTGGCTCATGTTGAAGTGGCAGGCGCCATGGCAAATGGAAAGCGTGGAGGCGCAAGGCGTATATGGGGTACGTCTGGATCCGCCAGATTACGGAAACGACATAAACCGCGGCATTTGTCTGCATATCATGGCGCAATACCGTAAGTTTGAGGGGGAATTGACTTCCGACGATGATATCGTACGGGCAAATACGCTGTTGATTCTCATATCCCGCACTCTCAACATGATGGACAAATACATAAAGCACATCGGAGATGAATTCATGGCCAATGGCGGGTTCCGCGAGAAAATGAGCACGTCCCGCAGCGAGGCAAGGGTAAATCAAGGGGAGATTCCGGCAGAGTCGCCGAAATGTCCTCAATGCGGCGCCCAGATGCGCTTACGTAAAACACGCAATGGCAACAAGTCATTCTGGGGATGTACGGAATACCCGACCTGCCGTGGAATCGTGGACTGTAAAGAGTAAATTACCCGATAGCAATCGATAAAAAGGAATTTATGTCTTCAGAAAAAAAACTTACTGCACGAGTCGTACGACTGCAGGCTGCGTTGGAAAGGGAGTTTGCGACAGTCAAACGACATATGCTCCTTTGCGATGCTGAGCAGCGGGCATATGCTGAAATCAGCAACAGGGCATATATCACTAGCCATGGAAGGCCGGAAGTCTTGCGTTGTTCTGATTTTCTTATGAGTTTTGCGGAAAACTTTCCAATAAGTATCCGAAGTGACGAATTAATAGTCGGTTCCCAGCGTTTCACGCATCCGGATTGGAACAAATACCTGACAGAGGAACAGCGCAAGGCCGGTGGCGCACATTCCAATCTCGGGCATATCATCGTCGATTATGGCCGAATGCTAAGACAGGGTGTTTCCGGTGTCCGGAAAGAATTGAACATGATGCCGGAAGGCGAGAACCATAAAGCATTTTCAAGGACACTGCAGGCGTTTTCAACTTTTATCCGCCGCCACGCCGAAGCCTGCACGCAGGCCGGACGTGAAGATATCGCGTCAGTCTGTGCGAACATCGCAGAAAAACCGCCGCACACGTTCCATGAAGCGCTCCAACTGACCTGGTTCATACAAGTCTTTCTCCATGCTGAAAGCAATGCTGCGGCAATTTCATTCGGCAGGTTCGATCAATACCTGTGGCCTTTCCTGAAATGTGATTTCGCAAAGAAAAGGATAAATAAGGACGAGGCACTTGAATTGCTTTGCTGCTTCTTCATGAAATGCTGCGAAGGTGATGAATCGCAGAATCTTATTGTAGGTGGCTCCAACCATTCCGGAAACTCAATGGGAAATCCGCTTTCCCTTCTGGTATTGGAGGCGAGCCGGAAAATAAAAGTCTGGCAGCCTTCGGTTTCCGTCAGGATAGGAGAGAACACTTCGGATAAATTCTGGATGGAGGCATTGCTGTTGTCCGCCGCAGGCACCGGAATGCCGTCATACTTCAATGAAACAGTTGTAGCGTCCGGTCTGGAGAAACTGGGAATCCCGGAGGAACGCGCGATGGACTGGGGAATCATAGGCTGTTACGAAGCAGCGCCGCAGGGCGACTCATATCCGATGACCGTGGCCGGAGGTTTTGCCTTGCCGTCAATTCTCTGGGATTTCCTGAAAACAAACGCCGTTGAAAACAATGATTTCGATTCTTTCTATTCAGAGTTCAAATCATTTTCCCGTTCGCATTATGAACAGAAAATACTGCCGTCCTTCATCGAGCGCTGGGAAAACCAGAAGCTCAACTGCCCGTCCCCTTTCGAAAGCATCTGCGTCACAGGCTGCATCGGATCCGACCTTGCCGTAGAAGAAGGCGGCGCAAAATTCAACCTTTTCGGGGTGAACATCCTCGGCCTGGGAACATTGCTCGACAGCCTGCTTTCCATTAAAAAACTTATTTTCGAAGACAGGAAATTCACAATGGCTCAAATGCGGGAGCAACTTGAACATGATTTCCCGGACCAGCAGATGCTGCTGCTCTGCCGCTCACTCTCAGGAAAATTCGGCAGCGACAGTGCAGAAACAAATCTCATGGCAAAAGAGCTGTCCTCTTTTTTTGCAGAACTAGTGATTTCAAAGCCATTGCCCAATGGAGCAAGGCCATATCCTGGATTCTTCTGGTTCAGCGCGGATGTCAGAATTAATCTGCCGGCATCAGCCGACGGAAGGAAGGGAAACGACAAATTGTCTTATGGCTGCGGCCCCGGAATTTTCCTGAAAGCTCCGACTGTCACCTCAATCTTGAATTCCGCAGCCAACCTTGCTCACGGTTCCTGTGCCTGCGGCAATCCTTTAACCCTCTCTTTGAATAAAAGCGATATCACCGGGAAATCAGGAATGGCTCGACTGCGGCAGATCATTGAAACTTATTTTAAACAAGGTGGATTTCACCTGCAATTCAACATAGTCAGCGCAGAAGAGCTGCGCAATGCAAAAGAGGAGCCAGATAAACACCAGGAGCTCACCATCCGCATCAGCGGGTACAGCGCTAGGTTTGTCACATTGGAACCACGCTGGCAGGACGCACTGATAGAACGCGCGGAACTGGGGATGTAGGAGGCAGAATTAAGTTTTAAGCTTCAGGTTTTAAGCATCGGATTTTTCTGTGAAAGGAATTTCCTCCCTTAACACTTAAAACCTAGCACTTAACACTTGTGGATAAAAACATAGAACTGTAAACAAACGACACTAAAGGATAATACATGCCTAAATCAACCGGAATAGTTTTTGATATACAGAAGTTCTCGATCCATGATGGGCCGGGGATAAGGACAACCGTCTTTCTTAAAGGCTGTCCTCTCAACTGCCTATGGTGCCATAATCCGGAATCAAAACAGGGAAAGTCCGAGATTTCATTCATTTCCGACAAGTGCATCCTATGCGGATATTGCGCCACCGTATGTCCGAACAAATGCCATGTAATTGATAAGAAAGAGCATGTTTACAACAGGGCAAACTGCCAGCGCTGCGGAAAGTGCTCCACCGAATGCTATTCAAAAGCTCTTGAGGTGATAGGAAAGGAAATGACGGTTGCCGAAGTAATCTCCGAAGTTCTCAAGGATGTCCCGTTTTATGAAACCTCCAACGGAGGGATGACAATCTCGGGCGGTGAACCAATGTCTCAATTCCAATTCATGAAAGCCCTTCTTGAAGAGGCAAAAAAACATAACCTACACAATTGCCTCGAAACAAGCGGATACGCCCCAACCGAGAAATACAGGGAAATCATCAAGCTTGTTGATATTTTCCTATACGATCTAAAGGAAAGCAATGCGGAGAAACACCTGAAATGTACCGGCGTGCCTCGGGATATAATCATTAGAAACCTTATTGAACTTGATTCTCTCGGTGCTAAAACCGTTCTGCGCTGTCCGATAATCCCGAAAATAAACGACAGGAAAAGCCATTTCAAGGAAATTGCGAATCTGGCGAACAAGCTCGCCAACATAATTGAAATCAATATTCTCGCCTATCATCCGCTCGGAAAATCCAAAAGCGCAAGGATAGGAACAGACTACCTTCTTGACAGCAATGAATTCCCGGAGGAAAATGAAGTCCGAAGCTGGATTGATTCAGTCCAAAGCTCTACAGTAGTCCCTGTCAAAAAGGGATGACTTATGACTTTGGAAATACAAGAGGACAAATATATCGCCTGTTCTGAATGCGGAACGAAAAACAGCTTCGGGACATATGAATGCATCAACTGCAGGGAAGTCCTTTCCTATGACGAGCCCGCTGCTCCTGAAATCATCTGCAATAATGCTTCAGGAGAAGATGATACTTTCAAAAAGAGAAGCAGGTTCATCAGAAAATGTCTTTTGAACATACCCCCATTCATAATATTGCTTTTCCTGCTGATGTTATATCTGCGTTATGAAAACAAGACGCTGCTGCTTGTGACTATAATAATATTCCTGCCATGGTGCGTTTTCTGCGGAGTCGACATCTACAACTATAAGGATTGGCATGAGTCCAGGAAAGACGAAGAAAAGCAGGAATACCACAACCGGAAATAGCCATACGCATCATATATAGTTTGAAAAAATGAAATTTTTCCACGTCATCCCACAGGGTGACGGATTAATGGATTTATGGATTATTGGTTTTGAGTTCAAGAAAAGCCATAGATGCTGGATTTTAAGAAAAATTTCAAAATAGGCATTTCCGATTCTTCCCATATGGTGACTTTTACATAACTCTTTGATTTGCAACAATCCATTAATCCAGCAATCCATGGGACGGCAGTGAGATTTTTTCAGGAAAACTACTTCTCGGAGGCGAGGACTTCGCGGTTGACGACAGCAGCCTCCTGATAATATTTCAACAGGTTTTTGGCGCTGTCTTCCTCATCGAATCCCACAAAATTTCCAACTGCATCCGTCTGGATTGAAATGGCCTTGTCAATACATCCGGCATTGTAATACGCCCTGGCTAGCGCTGAAAGACAGATGCCTTTTCTCCTGCCTTCCGAATCCTGTGGAAGAAGCTCAAGCGCTCTTTTGGCAGTATCAAGTTCAAGCCTTACAGAGCCCGTGCCAAATGACATTTCATTTGATATCATCGACGACAGGGCGGCAAGGGTCTCGGAATCGTCCTTGAAAACGGAAAACGCCTTTTCATAGACTTTTCTTTTATCTTCGGGCTTGGCTCCGATCTTATCCATTACGCTCAGCTCCATGAAATAAAAAGGGAAATGCTTCGCAAATCTGGACTGAAGCTTGTTCAGGAATGCAAGGGCCTCTTTCGATTGGTTTCTTTTTTCAAAAATATAAAGCCTGCATCTAAGCGCTATGTCATCGCCGGGATCTTTCTCCAGAATGGATTCCGAAATATTTATCATCGCACCGGTGCTGTCCTTCTCCATGGCCTTCCTCAATTCATCGTGCATCAAAGTGATTTTTTTCTGAAGTTCAATGTCAAACTTGTCTGAGGTGACTTTTTCAAGGACCGCATCAAGCTCCATTGGGTATCCCTTCCATAATACAATCCCATCCTTTCCTATTATGAAAAGGGTAGGTATTCCAGGATCACCATCCATGTATTTCTTGAATGTCTTCTTGCTATCGTCCAGGGCAATACCGTAGTTGATGTAGTTTCTAAACTTGATAAACTCAGTGACAACTTTCTCCTCTTCAGATGAAATGGCGACAACAACCACACCTTTGTCTGCATACTTCTTCTGAATATCCCTCAGAAGCGGCATCGCCTCAATGCAAGGCGGCGCCCATGTCGCCCAGAATCCAACAACAATCACGTTCCTGCCCTGGGCGATGTCAAGTGTAATGGGATTACCCTTGAGCCACTTAAGTATTTCCAAGTCTTTGGCCTTGTCGCCAGGCTTAAGCGCAAAAAGAGAAAACGGCATTGTAAGCGCAAACAATATGAAGAATAGTTTTCCAATCATAACGGCTCCTGTGGTTAATCTATTTTAAGTGTTTTTCACAATTCTTATTGTTTTAAGTTTTAAGGAAGGAAACTACCATTCCCGTAAAAAACCCATACCTAAGACTTAAAACATGAAACTTAACACTTACTCCTGTTACATCTTAAGGGAACCTCTAAAAATTGGCATATGGCGCGCGACAGGAGATTATGGATAAACGGCTAGGAGCAAATACCAGGAGCAACCCCGCAGCGGGTTGTAACTGGTTTTGCGACAACGCCGGAATCCATAAGGATCTGTCGCCCTTTGGGTTGCGGATCTTTTTGGCTCAAAGAAGAATATTCTTCTGTCGGCGTATCTACTCGATACGCCTCCGTTCAGAAATTCTTTTTAAGCTTTCAAAAATCTTCCGCAACGTGCCACATGCGAATTTTTAGAGGTTCCCTTTAAAGTAATGCAGACATTCTTGTCTGCAATTTTTATTATAATAAAATCCAAGTTAAGCTAAGGTAATTTCAAAAGTAGCCGGAATTCAGGAGTCAGGAGTCAGAATAAATTTGGATTTGAATTTAAACTCCATCCTGAATTCCTGTCCGCCGCGGCATAACCTGTGGCGAAGACCGTCCCGCTGGAGCCGGAGATTGAAAAGCTAACGGAATGACTTTTTAGCCCAATAATCTCTTTTTCCTGCCAGATAAACTGGCAGGGGAAACTTAACCCATTATATTTTCACTCCACAACTCGGACACTCGGCTTCTTGGTCACTAGGTCACTAGAAAAGATAACAAAAAGAAATTACAGTGGAACTAAGCGCAGACTTAAAATTAATCGATGATTTCCATGTCAGCCCGGAGAAAAGGCTAGAGGCCGCAAGACGAATCGCAGCAGCCGGTTTCAAACCCGATATGGACGCCGTCTGTGAAATCGACATGCACTGTCATTCATTCTGTTCAGACGGATATTATTCTCCCGCAAACAAGGTCTTCGAGGCGTACCGTCGGAAGATGAAGGCGATTGCAATCTCAGACCATGACCTGTTCGACGGGCAAAGGGAAGCCATCGCAGCAGGTGAAATCTTCGGAATTGACGTTATTCCGGCAATCGAATTTTATACTGACCGTCCCGGCATTGAAATCATTGGTCATTTTCCTGACAAGAAAATCTTCCTGGAGCTTCTGGGATCAAAAGTTCCAGAAAAATTAATAGAACCAATAAGGGAAGCCAAAAGCAGACAATTGAATGAAATGGTCAAGAGAATTCCGGGATGTTTCAAGAAATTCAATTTCAATGCGGAAATAACCGGCGACGACATTGACAGGTTTGTCAGGAACGGGATCTCCACGAAAGGCGACATCAGTGTCGTCATGTGGCAGAAATACGGCCCGGAATTGGGTAAAAGAGGGGTCGCCGCAGATGTCAAGGATTTCCAGGCGAAGTATACGACCCAGAAAGATCAGCTGGATGTCACGCTGGAAATAGACATGGATCTTTCCCCGGAAGCTTTCGTCAAAAGGATTTTGGACTGGGGGGGACTTCCCGGACTTCCACACCCGACAGAGCTCCGCAAAAAAGAAGGACTAGGCAATTGCGAACTTCGCAAAGTCATTGCGAACCTCGCAGACGCGGGGCTTCAGACGATCGAAGTGGACGGCTGGCGGAACGGCAAATGTCCGGAAACCGGAATGAACCAGACCGCTCTCTTCAACCAGATGCGGGAGGAATATAATTCGGCTCATCCTGACCGCCCCCCCCTACTCTTCACAAACGGTTCAGACGATCACAATCAACCGGGGGAAGGACTAGAACTCGGTTGCGGCAGGAACAGGAATCTAAAGCCGGAATTCGGAAAATATGAGAACATCGAAAGACTTAGAGAAAGATTTTTCACCACCAAGACACAAAGACACCAAGTTTAGAAGTTCGAAAGCCTGATTGTCCCATATATGGAGATTTATTAGCGATATAGTTTTTCATTCAATGAAAAACTATTATATTAGGAAATTATGAAAACATATTTCAGAGAAAATATCGACAAGATGGACGGGTACACTCCCGGTGAACAGCCCAAGGACATGCGTTACATAAAGCTGAACACCAACGAAAACCCGTATCCGCCCTCGCCTGCAGTCGCAAAGGCGTTGAAGTCTTTCTCCAGCGACAGGCTCCGCCTTTATCCCGATCCGCTGGCGAGCGAACTTCGCAAAACCATCGCAGATATTTTCCGCCTTAAGCCGGAAAATATAATTGTGGGAAACGGATCGGATGATATACTTACCATCACGACTAGGGCGTTTGTCGGAGAAAAAGATTCGCTTGCGTGTTTCGAACCGAGCTACAGTCTATATCCCGTGCTTGCGGAACTGCAGGACTGCCGCTGCATAAAAATCCCCTTGAAATTCGATGGCGACTTTTCAATTCCCGCAAACACCTTGGAAAAAGCGAAATCCGCAAAACTATTTTATATTGCCAGGCCGAATGCGCCGACAGGCACACTTTTCCCGATTGAAGGAATCAGGAAGATCTGCAGGAAATTCAAAGGCGTAGTCTTCATAGATGAAGCATATGCGGATTTCGCAGACGACAACTGCGTCGGCCTTCTGTCTGAATTTCCAAACATCATAATCGGAAGAACTCTTTCCAAAAGCTACTCACTTGCAGGACTCCGGCTGGGATACGCGCTCGCCTCGCCAAAAATCATTGAAGGCTTGATGAAAGTCAAGGATTCATACAACGTCGGCACAGTTGTCCAAGTTGTTGCGACTGCTGCGCTGAAGGACAGGAAGTACTTCAACGAGACAAGAAAGAAAATCTGCAGGACACGCGAACATCTGGCGGAATCACTCCGCAAAAAGGGTTTCACCGTCTGCAAGTCACAGTCGAATTTTATTTTTGCCGCACCGTCTGACAATGACGGTGAAGGCCTCTACAAGAGACTGAAGGAGAATGGAATCCTGGTACGGTATTTCAAAGGGCCCGTCACCGGCCGCTACGTAAGGATAACTGTCGGAACAGACACTGAAATAAAAACCCTCCTGAAGAACATCTGATTATATTTTTTCATTGTTTTTAAAGCCGAGACTCTTGACAGCGCTTGTTTTCATGATAAAATGTTATTAATAACATGATATAAATAACATCCTGACATGGGCTCTTATAATACTATGAGAAAAACAAGCATCCACGATATAGCCAGGAACGCCAAGGTCAGTGCGATGACCGTGACCAGGGCATTCAACGGCTCCGCGCCGGTCGCTCCCGAAACCCATAAAAAGATAATGGAAGAGGCAAAGCGGCTGAACTATTATCCCAACGCTCTCGTCAAGGGAGTAAAGGGGCAAAGGACAAAAACCGTGGGTCTGATCTTCAATGCCGCCACTCCGGAAACCACGGCTGACAATATCAATCTAATCGTCGGAGAATTGCAGCGCAATGGCTACACTCCATACATAATGTCAGTTGTCCCGA
>CAZION010000145.1:0-17828 GCA_964540865.1 uncultured Victivallis sp. | reverse complement strand
AAGGCACTGGATTGGGTTTGGCCACCGTTTATGGCATCATAAAACAAAGCAATGCACATATCGATGTTCAAAGTGAACCTGGGAAAGGTGCAGTGTTCCAAATTTACTTCCCAAAGATTGAGATTGAATGTAACACAGATGAAAATATGAATGAGGTGACAAGCTTCCCTGGAGGCACCGAAACTATCCTAATAACTGAAGATGAGGACAATATTCGTTTGATACTTAAGAATTTCCTTCAGTCAATAGGTTACACTATACTTACGGCCTGCAATGGAAAAGAGGCGTTGGGGCTTGCTGAAAGTCATAAAGGGCAAATACATCTGCTGCTTACGGATATTGTTATGCCAGGAATGAATGGGTTTGAATTGGCGAAACACCTAAGGGATTCGTACCCTGAAATAGAACTGCTTTTCATGTCGGGATACGCCAAGCCGACCGACACGCATAAAATGATGGATATAACTGACAATTTAATAGACAAGCCCATTTCCATCCATGCACTGGCTGTGAAACTTCGCAAAATCCTGGGTAAATGAACTAAATGCAAAGAGCCTGTTCAATCGATGAGCCCTGCGGAATAACCACCCTATTTGATCGGCTTAGCTTTATGATCAACCCTGGCTTCCTTCGGAATAAGAATGAAATTCCTTCCTTCGCCCTCATTCACCTGCTTTAGAAACTTACACTCAAAACAATATATAAACTTCTCTGCATATGCGCCCTGCACTTTTCCTCCACAGAGGGTTCCCTCAATAGCCCAGCAGAACCTGCCGCCGTGCGTGCCGTTATTAACGCAATCGTATTCATTCGGCAATGCGGCCGGGCATACGAGTCCTTCTGCATTTTCGCCTCCCGGCTGCTTTCCACACTTCATCGCTTCCCAGCAGTTTTGTCTTTCCATCTTCCGTACCCTCTTTTTTGATTCCTAGCATCGGGATAAATCATATGGGCATGAAAAGTCAAGATTCCGCCTTATTGGCGAATATCTTGTTAATGTCCCTGTCGCATTAACCCTTGATGACAAACGGCGATATTATCGGAACCGCACAGGCTGAAAGCATCAGCCAGAAATCAACTATGAAGTATGGAATCACCTATGACCCCATGCCAAATGCTCGAGCCACCACCCATACCAGTAATGTTGCTGTACCCATACTAATAAAGCATCCGCTATCATGGATTACCATTGCCAACGTGTTTGCAAGTTTCCACAGATTGAAAATACAGCCGTTGCAATTATGATTCTTAACTGCTATTATGAGGAAGTTAAACTTATAAACAGGAGAAGAGCATGGCGAAGAAGGCAACAACATCGAAGTTCATGGCACCGGTCACACCCAGCGAGAAACTTGCGGCAGTAGTGGGAGCAACTCCGATTCCGAGGACGGAAGTCACAAAGAAACTCTGGGCCTATATCAAGAAGAACAAACTCCAGGACAGCAAGAACAAAAGAAACATCAACGCCGACGACAAGCTCAAGCCTATCTTCAAAAAAGATCAGGTTACAATGTTTGAAATGACGAAATTGGTATCGAAGCACCTCTCGTAAGACTAGATTACTTTTCACTTTGAAATAAGGGCTCAGTTAATACTAGCCCCTTTTTGATTTCTCCTGCGGAGGAGAACACGCTATACTTTGATCACCTGCGGAATACCGTGATCATGGAACCATTTCAGTGCGCTGAAGTCCCTTGTTTCTACAAGCCTTTTCATGGATATAACATTTTCTATTGATGCCGTAACCTTCCTGTATGATACTGAATCAAGTCCCGCGTTGTCCAGCAGCATGCGTTCAGGAGTTCCTATCATTCCAGGCGTCAGTAGAGTTATGGTTTTTGCAAACCCCTCGAAGAAAGCCAGGGGGCAGTAGCCGACACGGTACTTGTATGCTGATTGAGGGTGCCAGTCCTCAATCAATTCTTTTGGGAAAGTGCCGCTGAAAAACGGCGCAGTGCATTTTTCCAGGAATGCCAATGCCGGGCTCCCATCAGGAAGGGAACACAGCTCAAAGGTTACCGAGTCCTTGAAATACGCGAACGCGTTCCCCATCCCAAGGTAGTCCATGTTGTTGACTGTCCTTTTGCATATCCTATCCACGGCATGCTTCGAAAATCCGACCTTGTATTCTTTCCCTTCAAAAGCAAGCATAGGTATATTCCTGGAATAGTATATCCTGCCATCTGGCGAATCCCTGCTTAAAAGCGCGTCATAAATGATCTCGAAGTTCCCCTTGTTGTTTCCATTCACCTGGATGTCACAATATGGAATGTATATTTCATACATCCCTTTTTCCCTGATATAGTCGTATATGTATTGGCCAATCATCGCAAGGTGATGCAAGAAGTTTCTCACTACATCTGGAGATCCGCCAAAATGTTTTCCGCAGGCCGAAAGATATCCATTGGCCTTTACCTCCCTTAGGAACTTCCTTTCATTGTCATCAAATACACTTTTGTCAAAATAATCAAGACTGTGGACGGCTTCCTTGACGATCTGGACAAACCCCTTGGGCACATATCCTATTTCACGCTCGGGTTGGGGATATGTGAACGACGGGAACTCCTTCCAGCCTTTCCTGTGGATGAGATTCAATTGGCTTTTCTTTTTATTCTTGCCCATGATTCGACCATCCTATTTCAATATGCTCTGCATGATCTTCGTATCCCCCAGGCTGGTCGCCCGCTCCGTATTCGTGCATTTCGTATAAGTAGAGCACCCATAGAATGGCTTGCCCGCATTCTCACCCTTCTGCGCCGTCCGCAGCACCATCGGGGCACCGCACAGCGAACATACCTAGACCCCGATGCCATCCTGCCTGGATGTGGACAGCGGAGATGGCTCCTTGTCCTCGGCATCGAGAATAATGAAATCTACCCTGTGGGATTAGGTTGTCAAGCTTTCTTGAACTAATTGAGGCTGCTCGGGACATGGTCACCGACGGCGTGGAACATTGGCATTCCGGTATACGCCTGACATGACTCAAGGCAGTCGTCCACCAGATTTGGCAACTTAGACAATAACGCCATAAATACATAATCTTTGTGATTGCAATTTTCCGGGAGTCCCGGAAAATCTAGGGTGCAGTGTATACGCCGGCTGATTTCCTGATGCAGCCATGCTTTGCCAATAGCCTGTAAACTGTAGACGGGGCGACCGGCTTGCCCTTCTTTTCATAGTTCGCCTTGAGCTTCTTGAACTGTATCATGGCCCTGCGGCGGCGCGTGTCATACGAGCTGGATGCCAGGAGTAGCTTCAATTCTTCGTCCTTGCCCATATTCTCCCTATGCCTGCCGCCGCGACCATCGCTGCCTATGAGCGCCTGGGCTCCGCCTCTCCTACTGTATGCGGACTGGATATTCCTTACGGTCTGGACATCCAGGGAGAGAATGCTTGCTATCTTGGCTGTACTCAAGTGCGGTTTAAGGCCAACACATAGCAAACGCCTGTACCTCCTGGCGTTGCGTGCCTCCTTCCTGAGGATTCTCAGGAGTTCATCCCTGCAGCGTCTCTGTTGTACTTTTTCTTTTGTCTTGGAGTTGCTCATAAGTCAAGGTACATCTACATGGGTTATTTGCAATTAAAATGTTATGTTCTCATAGGTATATAGAACTTAGGCATTGGGAACTAAAGGCTGCCGCCTTTTTTTAGCTAAGCCTCATAAACCCCCTTAAGGGGTTTATGCGCTACACACCCCTGGAAGTGCCACTGGGCGAGGTCTGGGTGTTTACGGAAGGTCTTCCTTTAGGAAGCCCAGGTCTGGAAATCCGGACTTGACACTAAAAATTTCCCAGATGCACAGCGCACACCAGTGTGTTCGTTTACCCACCCAACCCACCAGATATTTCCGGGATTGACACTCAAGCGAGAACGACAGGTGACTCACAATTGGCGAGTAAAAATGTTGCCGTCAAGAAAGCAGCATCGGTAAAGAATAAAAGCCGACCCAAAGTTTCAGTTGGGGTGATGGTCCGGACATCAGGAAACAGCATGTACGGGTTCTCCACCGAACTGGATTCCGGAAGTTGAAGAGATATCTCTTCAACAGCCTCACCGATCCGGATTCAACCATATCGATATCGTGTCGGTTGGTCAGGATGCCAGGAACCGGCAGATACGGTTGGAGACGGCGCTTAAAGATATCGATTCGCGTGAAACTGACATTTGCCCTCAGCCGGTGTCAGTTATGGAGATATCTCCATAACTTCCGTTTGATCGCGCTGTAGCCATACTGCCATCCGGCAACTGCAGGGATATCCCCTCAGTTGGATCACCGGAACATTTATAGCCGACAAATAGCAGCAGGCGCGCTTTTACAGGCATTTGATGCCTGACCCGGACTAGACTGCGGAAAACCAAAGTTCATTGAAATTTCCTTATTAAAATAATAACAGATTTTTGATCAGAACAGATCCGGGGGATCCTTGAGCATCGCGCGTTTGACCTTCATCGCCCGTGCTGAAGCCGCGAAGTCCCGGTGCATTGCGGTCATGGCCGGATCACTGTACCTTGTCAGCTTCGGACGATGACCTAGGCGGAACTCGTGCAACGGACATCCGGTGGTGATGCACTCGCGTACGCCCTTGGGGCCGCCTTCGCATTCCAGACAGTTCATCCGGATGGCTTTCAAAGGGCTCATTTTCATTTATATTCTCCTTTGGTTTGCTGGTAATAAAACACATCCAGCTTGTAGGTTTTAATGTTGATATCGCTGAAGTCAGGAAATGTTTTCTCTAGAACATTGTTGAAGCTACAGTCGATTATGTAGGGTAAGTTATCGATCACAGGAATGAAGGCATCCAAGTGACAGCTTCGAACAGCCCAGGATAAAGGCCTTAGGGGTACCGGATCGTAAGAATTAATTCCTATTCTTATCAGTGCGGTACCCCTTTCTGGCGTAACATCCTAAATATCAGCATGTTCAGCGGCTAAATCCCCTTCTTATCAGAAACCTCCCTTTTTCCACGAAGTATTTTCCGATAAGGGAGAGTATAGCTCCCCGGTTTCGCTTCCACGCCTGTCTGCCGGAATAGCCGAGGGACAGCGCTACTTCCACTTTCAACACCAACGTGCCACCGGTGATGCCGAGCAGCTGCGCCACGCCTTTGAACAACCGCTGCTTCCTGCCGTCGCCGCCGTGTACAGCCATAATCTCGAATGGCGCGAGATCCCAGAGCGCGGTAACCCAGTCGGCGTCCGGCAACGGCAATATCACATTGACATCATGCCCGTCGCGGATTGCAGTGCGATAGATGCCCTGGTAGAACTCCGCGATGGTTTTTTTCATGTAGATCTCCTGGAGCACCGGGTTGATGAACCTGCCACGGTCCATCCTGGGATTGCCTGAAGAATCCACAACTTCAGACCACGGAAAGTCCTTGCCCGTCTCCAATGCGGCGTGCAATGCGCAATCCGTCAATGTCGTGAAGAAACCTGCGCTGGGCAAAAAGGCGACGGTGCATGCTTTGGCGATGTTGGTGCCCCTGAGCAGACCGCGTGACAGTTTAAACACCATTGTTGCATATTCTGCGGCAAGTTCGGCCTCCAGCCTTTCCGCAAGTCCACCGTCCTCGCGGTTGCATGCCAGGAGGACCATGGAGCCATCGCAGGCGAATATGCTGTCCCTGTGCTCCTTCAACAATTCCTTGCCGGCGTCTGTATTACATTTCACCCGGCTTTTAGTGGGGTTGGCCGGGATGACATAGAGACGGACCTTTCCTTCATTACGATATTTCTCAAGATCCTTACACTTCCAGATCTTCGCCCGCCCGGACAGGCGTACCATCGATAGCGCCGCGGTGGCGTTTAAAACGATGAACTTCCTATATGACGTATAATTGCTAAGATCAATACGGTTCTTCTTGACAAAAACCTCGTTGCCGTCACAGCGGTAGGCGTAAGTGGCGTTGCATTCGGCGGCCGTACGGATGAAGCCGAGGAATCGGAATACGAGTTTCTCGGTTTTGGGATTTAAAGGCGCACGCCGCACATACCGGATTATTTTGGCAGCCACGCCGTGTATGGTTCCGGCATCCAGACGCATGTTGTGGGCGGCGGTATCAGGCACCGTACTCCGCCAGAGATTGATAGACGGCAATATGCTGCCAACGAGTGAACAGACGCGTTCATCGCTGGCGGCGTTGAATACAGTGTCAATGTCCCTGAGATCCATCAAGGTGAAACGTTCGTCTGAGAAAACCTGGAGTTCCTCATCGCAAATGATGGACTGTCGTCTGAAGCAGTGTCCCTTTTCGCATAGGATTATGAAAGACTCCCGTGTTATTGTGACAACCGGACGGCGCAAAGCTTTCAGGGACTGGTGGTAGATGCAGCGCCTGCGGACTTTGCAACGCCTGCATGCCGATTTACTGCTGTTGCGCAAACACCTGTCGAATGTCAGCTTCCTTCCTGAAAGTTGCTGGCATGCCTCGGCATTCCATCCGAGATGAAGACCTACGTCGTTGCAGGCACGCATCTGCCCCAGCAGCACCGAAGCCATCACCGCCTCCGTGCGTGTCGCCACAACATAAATATATGGATTTTCATCTGAGGCGTTGGCGGCGATATGCGCATACGCCCATGTGCTCTTCCCGAAACCACAAGGGAGAGCGATTACGGCTTCGCCGTTGGCGTTGGACACTTTTTCGCAGAACCCGCAAGAGGTGATCACTTTCGGCGATTTGTCGGCACCGGTCAGCGCGCAGTAGGCGTCCAGCATTCTGTCAAAATTGTCGTTCAGTTTCATGGCGTATCCCCCTCAAGGCTGAGATACGCTATGGGATTCGGAGGCGACAGTGTGATGCACTGGAAATCGGAACTGCCGGTATTCAACAGGCATCGTATTATTTCATTGTCGATCCGGCCATAGTATTTCTCAGCAAAGGATGGATTCCGCTGGATCAATTCGCTGATACAGCCGAGTGAAGCACCGCAATCGCAAAGGCCGAGCACGGCCCTGAAGAACATTTCTGAACGTGTTCCTTCTGGGTGATCAGTGTAGAGTATCTCCTGGAGATTGGCGGGAATGTCAAGCTCATCGGGTGATACGATGTCGCCGAACTCAATGTCCGTCACCGCGAGCTTCTGAGTTCGAATTCCCGGACTCCGCCTTGTATGCAACTTTGCTGGTGTCGGCGGCAGGATGGACAATATTTCATCCAGCGAACACCGGATGCCACAATCGAGCTGTTGGACCACCACGCCCATCGCAGGCGGGCACTCGGGGAAGCTCTTGCTCTTGTCGTTGATCGTGGCCGGTATGCGGAACAAATGTTCCCTGGAGGTTGTGCTGTCTCCACGGAAGGCATGGTTGATCCTCAGCTTCGACTCGTCAAAGAGCCCTGCTACCGCCACGTCTGTGAAGTGGACGCTCCTGTCGAGTAGGAATGCCATTTGCAAACCATGGCCTGTGTCCCATATCGCGCTCGGTCGCAGCTTCTGTTCAAATATGTGCTGCAGGGCGGACTTGCGGTCTGGGAACGGCGACTCACGTTTGTGCCCCAGCGTCCCATAGTCAACATCTAGCAGGATGCTCTTGGTGGACACGCAGTTTCCCGCCTTGTATCCATTGCCGTCAAGCACGGACGCGTTGAACCATAGGTTGTGTTCGAAGAGGTGAGGCCTTGCCTGGAAGTAGGATTTTACATTCCCCAACCGCAATGCGAACCTTCCATCTCCAGTCTTACGCGCGAATCCAATTCTGGAATCTTCCTCGGCTCCGAGAACCTCCTGCAGGAAGGCCGGCAGGTCGAGGTGCTGTTCCATGAAAAATACGGATCCAACGTCAAGTTGTTGAGCGTTGTTACTGGGTTTGCTTATAGAGGTGTTTATCATGACACACCTCCTTTGCCAAGAACCCTTTTAGGTTCCTTTCCTGCCGAAAGAGCGGCCAGCACGGCGGAGACATCGGCGGCATTGTATAAACGCCGCCCTTGTTTCCTGGGGTCGAGCTTTACCGTCCTGACAAAACCCTGAGTGACCCAGGCTTCAAGGTGTCGGTGACCGGTTTCGTTAATGTTTAGAATTGTGGATTTTTGGAGCCATCCGTGTGTAACGGATTCTCCACCGGCGGTAGGAAATAGGCTCATTTAAGAGACCTCCTATTGAAGGTCCCTGCCGCTATAAAAGCAAACAGCGGTCAGGAACGCCCAGCAATAATGCTGGAATCCTGACCGCCGTCTCCAATACTGGCCGTCATCATTATTTGTTGTGCATTCGGGGGAGCCCCAGACATGCCTCGTGGCACCTATCTCGCGCGCATGCGGCATTGCCGAAATTGTTCGCTTCAAACGCACCCATGATAAATATCATGATTTATGATCATACGACATAACGCACGAAAGTCAAGGTGGACTTGGTAGATCTTAGAGAAGTAGTTATTCATCAAGTGTTAGCGAATTACATCGACAGCAATCTTCATAGTTTCAAGATCCGAGTGTGTATATATCGCACTTGTAGAATCATTGCTGTGCCCGAGAATCTTATCCCTGACAAGCTTTTCGATGCCGTTTTTATGCATCTGCGTAGAAGCGTAGTGACGCATAGAATGGAAAGATAATTCAGAAGATATTTTCTTTGCCCGGATGTTGAAGTTCTTTACATAGCCATGAGCATATTTTAATAGCCCACCCTTCCCGTGAAAGTCTCTGGAATTCTCAAAAACCCTGTCGGACTTCGCGTCTCTAAGGAGTTCCTTCACATATGGCTCCAACTTGACGGAAACAGGCACTAAACGCTTGCTGGATGTGGTCTTTGTGTCATGGCATACGTCAATATATAGAATACCGTTATCTCTGCGAATGTCCCCTTTTTGAATCTGTGCAATTTCAGACAATCTCATACCCGTAAATCTTGCGATTATAGGCATATATTTCCATGAGATGGGATCTTCATTCGTAGGCATCGGCATATTACAAAGCTTGACCGCCTCGTCTTCCTTTGGCGATCTCTTCTCGATCTTTTTGACGTTGCTGACATATGACTTGATTTCAATTATCGGATTCCTGAAATTGAAAGGGAGCTTTTCCTTCTCCATTGCCCATGTCAAAAGGGACTTGATGTATATGAGGGATATTTTTACATTGGCCTTTGATATAGTTTTGCCGGTGTAGTTCAGAGACAATACTTCATTTAATGACTTCGCGTGTCCTCCTCTGCCCCAGCCAACCGGTAGGGTTAAGGATGTTTCGACATATCGATCAATGACATCCTTTGTGATATCCGAGACCTTGAAGTTTTCGCCCTGGATGAACCGGAACGTAGATAGTGCAGAGGTTATTTTTGCTATTGTACCTTTTGTTAAACCGCTATGTTCGTCCATGTACTTTACATATTCATCTACAAGCTGACCGAGTATGATGTTTTCGCAGGATGGATCGTTTGAAGCTCCTGAGAATTGGGCAGCGCCTAGTTTGATAACTGGATTATGTTGATGCAGTTGCTTCTTAAACTCCTGATGTGCCCGCGAAATTTCCTGGGTGGCGTTTTCGACAATTGACTTGTAGAGATCGTTCAAGACATCCAGTTCAGTCTTAGCGGTAAGTAATGGCGTGATAAACTTGTCTCGCAGATTTTTCGCCTGTTTATGCTCAGCGGTTCCTAGCGAGATCCTGATTTTCTTCCCTTCAAACCCCGGATACTTCTTTGGGAACGTGAAGTTCAAATACCATCGGTTTCCCTTCTTCAGCAGCATTCTAGTGTCCATTTCGCTACCCCTTAAGTTATTAGCGTTAGCCTCATTCTTATGGTGCAAATCTTGGACACTTTTGTTTTTCATGATCGCTAAGTGCTTGGTAATAAACTACTTTAAAAAGATGGCTACCCCGCAAGGATTCGAACCTTGACTAAGTGCGCCAAAGGCACTTGTGCTACCATTACACCACGGGGTATTTTTTTAACTGCTGGGAAAATAACTTATGAAACGTATTATTTCCAGTATATTCAGACTTGTTCCGGCAATTTAGTTTCAGATGATTTCATAATCATTCTATGGATTGGAATGTATACCGCAACTACAACTGCCAGTCCAATGAAAATCCATATGTAATTGTGGTGAAGTATTTCCTTGCCTTTGAAAACCAGATCCTTGTACGACATGTTCCTGGAGAGTGAGCCGAGATAATATCCGATGGCAGTCAGGATTGTGACCCAGATGCCGGCCCCGAGCGCTGTGAAGAAAGAGAATCTTGAAATGTTCATTTTTGCGAGGCCGGCTGGAACGGAAATGACCTGGCGTATTGCCGGGAGCAGCCTGCATATGAATGTCGTGATATCCCCGTATTTTCTGAATATCTGTTCCGCCCGGTCAAGGGTGTCGGTGGAGAGGAAGAAATATTTCCCATACTTGTGCAGGAAAGGTCTTCCAAGCCATAACGCGAAATAATAATTGAAGTATGCTCCGGCCATTGAGCCCAGGAGTCCGAAAAAAACAGCGAGTACGGCATCTGGAAGCGGACTGCCTAATGTAAGTTCCCCACGGAACGCGAGAAATCCTGCTGGAATCATTACAACTTCACTTGGAAATGGTATGAATGAGCTTTCAATCGCCATAAAAATAAATATAATCAGAAATCCCCATAGATGGGCATGGCTTGCCGCAATCTCTATATAATTGGCCAGCATATCTGTCATAGTAACGTCCCTTTAATTTAACACAGGCTTCTTGCCTGTAGGAATTTCCGTATGTAAATTTTAAGAGTCGGAAAAGATATAGTCGCAAGTCCGATTTTCAAGTATTATAAAATCCATGATTGAAGAGACTTTGAATGGCAATAGGGGAAAGTATAAGTATTTTAAGGGGAATCTTCAAGTAAATTTACAAATTCGGGGAATAATGCATTCGATAGCTTTTAAATTGGGAAGCAATATCACCATTTACTGGTACGGGATAATGGTGGCGTTGGGATTCATTTGCGCCGTTTCAATGCTTATGCTGAACAGGAAACACGCCAAATTAGATTCCGAACAGATCTCGGATATCGCTTTATACGGAATGATTTCCGGAATTCTGGGTGCGAGAATATTTTACGTGGTTCAGTTCTGGGATCAATATAGAACTAATCTCCTGGAGATAGTCAGGATAGACCATGGCGGACTTGTTTTCTACGGCGGGTTCATCTGTGCGGTTTCGGTGGTCATTTTCTACTGCCGCAGGAAAAAACTGGCGGTCCTGAATATTTTTGACGTATTCGGACCAGCGATGGCGATAGGGCATGCCTTCGGGAGAATCGGATGTTTCTTGAACGGATGCTGTTATGGAAAGCCGTCTGATATTTTTTGTGCGGTGCGTTTTCCGGAGGGCTCAGCCCCTTCTGGGGCGTTTCCCGGTCGAAGTGTTCATCCAGTCCAGCTTTATGAGGCCGTTTTCAATATCATACTTGCCGCTGTGCTTATGCTGCTGCTCCGGAAAGCAAAGCTCAAACCGGGAATGATTGCCTCAATATATCTTATTGCTTATGGAGTGGCACGCTTCCTCTTCGAGTTCCTGCGTGGTGACCACAAAGATTTTGTTTTCAGTCTTCTAACTCCGTCGCAGTCGATATGTCCGATTGTGATTCTGGCTGGAATCGCGCTCATGGTCTACTCGAGGGGAACCGCTAATGCCGGGAAAGCGAAGTAACCAGTGACCAGCGGTCTACTGCGGTTGCCGCAGTTTTATCAAACCAAGTAGCGCGGCGTCTATTGACCCGCGACTGGAATGAGCTTCGGGTCAAAGATAGACCCGAGCTACTTCTGTGGCAAGTTTCAAGGGAGTTAGGATAGACTACTGACGACTTAAAAAAGAGACACCAATGAACAAAATTATTGAACTAACTGTTGACGAACGTTATGACGGAGAGCGCCTTGACCATTTCCTTGCCTGTGCTATTCCTGAATATTCCCGTTCTTTTTTTCAGAAACTTATAAAGGCCGGGAAGATAAAATATGGTTCAGATCATTGTCCCGTAACTAGGTGTACTGTCAGAAAAGGCATAAAAGTGTCAGTCGAAATGCCTGCGGAAAGGGAAAAAAGTTTAATAGCGGAAGATATTCCCCTTGACGTGATTTATGAAGACGAAGACATGCTTGTGGTCAACAAGGCTTCCGGAATGGTGGTCCATCCGGCCGCCGGCAACTGGGACGGCACAGTTGTAAATGCGCTTATGGGGCGCGACGAGAAATTTGCGGAAAAGATGGAAGACGGCTCCAGACCTGGAATTGTGCATCGCTTGGACAAGGACACTTCCGGATGTCTTATCATCGCAAAGAACACATCGTCACAGTTCCAGCTTGCGAAACTTTTCCAGGAACGGAAAATAAAGAAGACATACGCGGCCATTGTATGCGGATACCCGCCCAAGAACAAGGATAAGATTATATCAAATATTGGCAGGCATCCTGTAAACAGGCAGAAGATGTCCGTGCTCCATAAGGGCGGAAGGCTGGCTGTCAGCAAATACGAAGTTATCAAAAGGGGGAAGATTGAGAATGTTCCCGTCTCACTGTTGGAGGTTCAAATTGAAACAGGAAGGACTCATCAGATAAGGGTTCATCTCGCCTACAATCATTTCCCGATTCTCGGAGACAAGGTTTACGGCGGAAAGCAGACGATTGAGGCGCCCAGGCAGATGCTCCATGCCTGGAAAATCGCATTTCCACATCCCAAAACCGGAGAGCTGATGGAAATAGAGGCTCCGTTCCCGGAGGATTTCATCGAGACTGAGAGCATGATAAGATAAGGAATTCGCAGAACGGCGCATCTGCGGGAATTATATCCATCTGCATGAGGTCGGATATTTCAACCCATCTGTACTGCTGATTGTCCATTGCTGTTATCTTCTGATTGTCGTCTGAGGTAAAGGCCCTGTAGAATCTTATGTCAACTTCCTTGTCGGGGTATTTGTGGCTGATCCGGTAAATCTGGTCGGCAACGAATATGTCCAGCGACAGTTCCTCTTTTATCTCGCGGCGGAGACATTTTCCGTCGGTCTCGCCGGCGTCGACTTTCCCTCCTGGAAACTCCCACATACCCTCGAGATGTTTACCGTCAGGACGCGAACATAGAAGAACTTTTCCGTTTTTTCTGATCACGGCGGCGCAGACATGGATGGTCGCTGGTGGATTCAAACTATATGGATCCATGGATTATTGGATTGTTGTAAACCCAAAATATATATGTGAATAACAAAGTGAAAATTTTCAAAATGCCCCTTTCAAGATTTCACTTAAGATACCGCATTTTTGATTCTTCTAGAATTCAAAACCAATAATCCAGTAATCCAAAAATCCATTAATCCGTCATTCTTATGGATGACTGTTATTTTGTTACTGTGCTGTTGCTTGTGTCAACTTCTATTTCAGACGGATTTATGGTGTTTATCTTTATGTTTGGGATATTTATATAGCACTGCACTTTCGCTTTTGACAATCCCGGCTCTTTTATTGAGGCAATGTCGATGAAGGCGGAAAGCTCGCTGCCATTCATCACTTCAAGGGTGCTTTTTACGCCGCTGATGGTTATGTCGACGTTAGAGGGCGCTATCTTCCTGATTGTCTTTCCGTGACCGGCGGTGGCAAGGACGTAGACAGGGATTCCGCTGAATATCCTTGTGTCAAATTTCTTATAAATCTCGACCTGTGCAAGAGCTTTTGTCGGGACAACCGAAACCTTCACGTGAGGTTCGGTGAGATTTACAATATAATCGAAATCTTCAGTTGTCCTGCGATCAAGGGAAATCGGTTCGGTCTGCACCCGCGATATGGAGTTCATGGCGCTTTCCGGTCCCGATATCACCACTTTATCTGGAACAATCTTGACTTCTCCGCAGGCGTAATCTTCCGATGTCATTCCTGTGAACCTTGCGATGACGGGTACTTCCTTGGTGGTTCTCCGGTCAAAATGAAGCACAAGTGTTTCAGGGTTGGTTTTTGTTATGTTTATTCCGAGAGGTTTTGAAATGGATGCCGCCTGGATGAGCTTGAAAGTGACAGGCTTTGTAGGAGCATACGCATTGTCTCCGACGTCAAGTTGAATCTTGAAATCGGAAGGAGTCAGCATGTTCAGTCGTTTCTGAGATCTTCCCCGTATGGTAATGTCGACATATTTGACACTTGAGTCGAGATTGACTGTTTGTTCGGATGTGGTAATATTTACTGGGACGTTTCTGATTATCTCCTCCACTCCAATCTGCATTGAAATTTTCCACCACACTAGAAGTGCGAAGCATACAGCTATTAGCTTTCTCAGGTAATCACGCCTGATTATTCCGGGTATCCATGAATCCTTGATGGTGTTTTTGCCGTCATTCATCTTTCTGTCCCCCCGGAGAACCCTGGCATTTCATCATCGTCGGACATGTCCTCGAAAATATTCCTTATGGTGTCATTCTGTGACGGTATGAGGAGGGAACGCAGGAACCGGTAAAGTTTTTCAGTAGTTATATTCCTTATCATGTTTCCACGGCAGGCTATGCTGATGTGGCCTGTCTCCTCTGAAACCACAACGGCTATTGCATCTGTTTCCTCAGTCACTCCTATTGCCGCACGGTGCCTTGTGCCAAGTGAGTCGGAAAGTGAAACGCTCTGTGTAAGCGGGAAAATTATATGAGCTGCAACGATCTCGTTGTCATCAATTGCAATTGCGCCGTCATGGAGCGGGGTGTTGGGATGGAAAATGGTCTGGATGAGCTGGTGGCTGACTTCTGCATTTATTTTAATACCGCTGCTTATGAGGGCCCTCATTCCAATCTGCCGCTGGAACACAATTAGCGCACCGCGCTTGTTTTCCGAAAGATTGGAAACCGCCTTTATCACTTCGTTGATTGTCTCCTCCTGCTTCATCCTCCTGGTAAATGGACGGCTGCTTCCGAGATGTGCGAAAGCGCGTCTGATTTCAGGCTGGAAAATGACAATGATCGCTATTGGGAAAATCATCCACAGACCGTTGAGGAGCTCTGTGATAACCTCGAGTTTCAGGAAATCCGTTGTGAGGGTGAGAATGAGAAGCGCCAATATTATGCCGGCGAGAACGTTCGCCGCCCTTGTACCGCGTAGGAAATACAGGCCGTAGTAAATCAGGACGGCAAGGATTCCCACCTCTATGACCAGGCTCAGATAAACCCATGTATTGCTCAAGATAAGAATGAATTCCGACATTTCCGCCCCTGCATTTAATCCTACAATTCAACCGCAAAGATACGAATTGAATTTCCTTGTTAATTTTTCCGGAACGGAAAAATTTTCTAATTCCGAACCCTGGAATTTCCGAACTTTGCGCCTTTGGGTCTCTGTGGTTAATCTAAATCCTGAAACGTCCTTTTTCCATCTCGTTTATCACCTTCAGCATCTGTGACATTTCTTTCACGTCGTGCACACGGATGAAATCTGTTTTCTTCATTGCGAGATACGCGACCGCGCCGGCAGTGCCCCAGACCCTTTCTCCAGCCGGTACGCCTCCGAGAATGCTTCCGATGAAGGCTTTGCGGGATGGCCCTGCAAGAAGGGGTCGTCCATTTTTCCTGAACTCCTCCATTCCTGCGATGATCCGTATGTTCTGTTCATGGCTTTTTCCGAAACCTATTCCAGGATCAACCATCGTGTTTTCGATGTTTATTCCGGCTTTGACCGCCTTCTTTATCGAATCCGCCAGAAAGGAGTTTATTTCACCGATGAGATCCTCATAGTTCAGATCCGACTGCATCGTTTTCGGATTGCCGCGCATATGCATGAGAATGACGCCGGCCCCATGTCTCGCAATCACCTTTGCCATATCCTGCGAATTTCGCAGGGAGCTGACATCATTGACAATATCTGCGCCAGCGGAAAGAGCTTCCTCGGCGACTTCGGCCTTCATGGTGTCAACGCTTATGACAGCGTCCTCCCGCAGTTTGCGAAGTTCGCAGATTACGGGGAGGATCCTCCGGATCTCCTCTTCAGCGCTGACAGCTTCCGCGCCGGGCCTGGTTGATTCGCCGCCTATGTCTATTATGTCCGCGCCGGAATCGAGGAGTTCAATGCAGTGTTCCACGGCGGAATTTGAAGACAGAAATCTGGAGCCGTCGCTGAAGGAGTCGGGAGTTACATTGACTATGCCGACAATGTAAGTCTTTCCGTCACAGGCAAGAGAACGGTTTTTAAATTTGAAGAGCATGGCTAGGGATTTCAAAGTTCTGAACACCCAATATCCAACACTCAATCTCCAATTTATATCGGAATTGAATTCAAGAAAGTCAAAATTTGGATATTGGATGTTCCTTGTTGGATATTCCTGATTTATTGTTCCGCTGCCGGTTCCTCGGGTACTGCTGGCGTTGCAGGAGCCACAGGCGCAGCAACTGCATCCGGCTGCGCTTCAACGTTTGAAGGAACATCGCCTTCTCGGATTGCCATGAGCTTGATCACGCCGGAGATGGAATCACCGTCAGCGAGGTCCATGATTTTCACGCCCTTGGACGCTCTTCCGACCCTGCGGATTTCATCAGATGGTATTCTTACGGTCTGTCCGTTGGCAGTAACAATAATAAGTTCTTCACCAGTTGAAACCTGGATTGCGGCTACGACTTTCTCTTTTTCGCGGAGCTTGATGTTGAGGACGCCTTTGGCGCCCCTGCGGGTCTTCCGGTACTGGCTTACGAAACTGCGTTTGCCGAGTCCACCGTCAGAAACAACAAGTATTTCGGGACCGCCTTTTTCCTGCGCTTCCTCGTCGCTCTCGATTTCCCCGATAGGATCAACAGCCTCCATGCTTACAACGTAGTCGCCCTTGAGTTTGAACCTCATGCCGGTGACGCCGCGGGCGGTTCTTCCGACCGACCTGATCTGGTCTTCCGTGAATCGGCAAGCGATTCCAAGAGCCGTTGAAAGGATTATCTCCTTCTTGCCGTCGGTGACCATCGCGCCGATAAGATCGTCGTTTTCATCTATCAGTATGGCTTTAATTCCGGCTTTTCTGAGATTCTTGTAGGCTGAAATCCTGGTCTTCTTAACGACTCCGTACTTGGTCGCCATGACAATATATAGATCGTCGCGTTCTACATCCTCCCTCGGAACGGTCAGCATTGCGCGGATCTGTTCGCCGGGTTCGATCTTGATCATGTTGACAATGGCCTTGCCCTTGCCTAGCCGTGTCCCTTCCGGAATTTCGTAGACATTCAGCCAGTGCATGACACCCTTGTCGGTCACGAAGAAAATAATATCGTGACTGTGCGCATTGAAGAGATGTTCTACGAAGTCTTCCTCTTTTGTTTCCATCCCCTTGACGCCTTTTCCGCCGCGGTGCTGCGAATCATATGTGTCGGCGGGTACGCGCTTGATGTAGCCGGTGTTGGAGACAGTGATTACGCATGAATGCCGTGCAATGAGATCGGCGATGTTGAGATCGCGTTCATCGGCGGTGATTTCAGTCCTTCTTGGATTAGCGTATTTCGCCTTGATCTTAAGGAGTTCGTCCTTGATGAGTTTCAGGAGCAGTTCCCTGCTTGCAAGAAGGGCTTTCAGATATGCAATCAGTTTCTGGAGCTCGTCGTATTCCATTTGAAGGTCTTCGATTGCGAGCCCGGTCAGCTGATGCAGGCGCATCTCAAGGATGGCGTCAGCCTGTTTCTGACTGAGTGTGAACCTTTCCATGAGGGATTTTCCGGCTATTTCCTTTGTCCGGGATTCACGGATTATCTTAACGACCTCGTCGATGTTTTTTACGGCGATGAGCAGTCCTTCCAGGATATGGGCCCTGGCTTCTGCCTTGTCGAGCTCGAAACGGGTTCTTCTTGTGACAACTTCAAGGCGGTGGTCGATATATGCCTGGAGAAGCTGACGGAGGTCCATGACTCTCGGCCGCTTGTGGTCGACCACAA
>CAZION010000144.1:0-17859 GCA_964540865.1 uncultured Victivallis sp. | reverse complement strand
TGAGCTTTCAAAAATCTTCCGCAACGCGCCACATGCGAATTTTTAGAGGTTCCCTTAATCGTAACATTATATAATATCTACATGTAATTGACAATGGATAATGCATGGATTAACATAAACATGACATGGACATAACAACTATTTATTGACTTATGGACGCGGGTGCATTAGATTAGCGGATATGATTATCAAAGATAAAACAGTACTTGTAACTGGAGGTGCCGTAAGAATCGGCCGTGCGATCTGCATCGGATTTGCCGGTGCCGGCGCGAAAGTCATAATCCATTACAACAAGTCCGGGAAGGAAGCCGCTGAACTGCTTAAAAGCATCGGCGGGGAAAAAGCCGGACACCGGACAGCAAGATGCGAACTGTCAGCTCTCTCCGCTGTCGAAGAACTTATTCCGTCATTGAAAAAAATCGACATACTTGTAAACAATGCTTCAATATATTTTCCTTGCCCAATAGGCAAGGAGAATATTACCATGTCAGAAAAACAATTCGGAATAAATCTTCACGCCCCTCTGATGCTGATGAAGAAATTCCAGGCTCAGAAAATTAAGGAAGGATGCATTATAAACCTTCTGGATCAGAGAATCGCAAAAACCTCCATTAATGACGGCTCCTACACGCTGTCAAAGAAAGCACTAGCGGAAGCGACATGCGCATCGGCGCTCCAGTGGGCGCCGCGGATCAGGGTGAACGGGATCGCGCCGGGTGCGGTACTGCCTCCGCGCGGAATGGAGAATTCAAAAATGAAAATACAGATTTCCATGACACCAATGAAAAAAGCGCCGACACCGGAGGAAATCGCCAAGACCTGCATCTTCCTTGCTGAATGCGATTCGGTGACAGGTCAGATTATCTATGTCGACGGCGGACAACACTTATAAATTTCTCCTGCTAGCCTCAGCCTAGCAGGAAAATTAATTAGCCGTAAAACAGGATCAAGAAATCTCACGTAGAACGAGGTCGATTTCGGATGCAGGGCGTCAGCGCGGACAAAGTCCTTTCTGTACTTTCTTGTCTTGGTGTAGTGTTCGCCGTGTCGGCGAAGGTTCCAATTCCAAATCCACTTGCCCGGCACGGGCAACCCTACACCTGAAAACCTTGCCCGGCACGGGCAACCCTACATCAGGAATCCGTTTCCATCTTCCTCTTCCAGGTGTAGCGTTCGCCGTGTCGGCGAAGGTTCCAATTCCAAATCCACTTGCCCGGCACGGGCAACCCTACACCTGAAAACCTTGCCCGGCACGGGCAACCCTACATCAGGAATCCGTTTCCATCTTCCTCTTCCAGGTGTAGCGTTCGCCGTGTCGGCGAAGGTTCCAATTCCAAATCCACTTGCCCGGCACGGGCAACCCTACACCTGAAAACCTTGCCCGGCACGGGCAACCCTACATCAGGAATCCGTTTCCATCTTCCTCTTCCAGGTGTAGCGTTCGCCGTGTCGGCGAAGGTTCCAATTCCAAATCCCCTTGCCCGGCACGGGCAACTCTACACCTGAAAACCTTGCCCGGCACCCTGCACAAGATACTAAGACATATAAAGACACATTATCTCACCCTTATATGGCCAATCTTCAGCTTTGCAAGCAATTCGAGCTCTGACAGGATTCATCAACACATAGTGGGATTTTTCAGAATAACTTTCTGAATTTCTCAGAAGATGATCAAAAAAGCCTGGCTGCCAGATTATTTCAGTTCCTGCATTTGCCTTAATTCCTTTTGAGATATATCTCTTTAACCCTCCAATCCATTTCCCCAACCTATATTCAATGCTGATTCTTACAAAGATGTGAATATGATCAGGCATTATAACATATCTGCCTACTGTCGCCTTGCCTTGGTTGCCGGCTTCAATGCAATATTCCTTAAAAAAGTCATGAACATAAATACTGTCAAGACACCTAATCCTATGCATTGTGCAAAATGTCACAAGATAGAGAGGTGGACGATAAGAATCAAATATTGTAAAAAGTCTAGGAGGAACATCTTTAATTTTCTTTTGATTATCCATAAAATTCCATTCTTTCACATCCATGTGTAGAATGCCAGCGCGGACAAAGGCCGCTCTGTACTTTCTTGTCTTGGTGTAGCGTTCGCCGTGTCGGCGAAGGTTCCAATCCCAAATCCCCTTGCCCGACACGGGCAACCCTACACCCGGAATCCGTTTCCATATTCTTCTTCCAGGTGTAGCGTTCGCCGTGTCGGCGAAGGTCCTGATTCCCAAATCCACTTGCCCGGCACGGGCAACTCTACACCTGAAAACCTTGCCCGGCACGGGCAACCCTAGATCCGGAGGACGTCGCTAGCCCATATACACATCATCCAACTACTATATTTCTAGCATCCTGAAGCGTCTTCGGAATATCGGTGTAGATATCGAACATTTCGTGGAAGAATTCTTTGCGTTTACTGCTGAACCTATTAACTGGATAAGCTTCCAGAGCGTCTGCAAAAATGCGCGGATCACCGGTGGCAATTGCATCAGCCTGCAAGGTCTGGAATTCGGAAAGCCCGGCGATGAAGCCGTAAAACGGCGCAGGCACATACTGGTTTTCCACAGGCTTGATATTTTTCCCGTCAATAGTCATAGTATATTCCAAAGCCATCCTGTCCGAAAAACCGTCAACCGCACCGCGATTCGGAGCGCTGGCGGCAATCCTGAAACTGCCTAGTCCTGCAAGTGCCGCCATGATCGAAATCGACAGGTCGGATGAGTTAAGTTTGAATAATGGCTCAGCCCATATGGACTCATCATTCCGTTTAAGCTCCGTCGCGAACTGTTCAAACCTTGAGTCGATTGCGAATTTCGCATCGGCTGTGCGCTTTGCAATCTGATCAGGTGTAAGCGGCTTGAAATTTTCTGAAGCGATCTTCAAATAACATTCCAGAAAGAGATGCCCGATGCCGTCAGGTTCGCTTGAAAAGATTGTTGTGCCGTAGCGGTGGAACAGTTCCACCATCTGCTGAACGCCCCGAAGTATATCTTCCTGTCGCGGATTTGAGTTTATCGCAGGCGGCTGCCAGCCGGGTTTAAGGTGTTCGCGCAGAACATCGAAAACATCGCGTCCCTGCCAAGTGCCGCGCAGGATAAATGAAAGATGGTTGACACCGGTGGCAACAACGTCCATCGAATCATCGTATTCATCGCGACCGCAGATGCGCGAAAGATCCCAACAGTGATTGCGGTAGCCTCCACAAATACCAAGAGCACGGATTTTAGTATGATTATTTACCATTGCGCTGTAAACTGAGACAGGATTCGCGAAGATCAGCATCATAGCTTCAGGACAGTATTTTTCCATCTTCTTGGCAAACGACAATATAGGGCCGCCCCCGCGGGCCGCCAGGAAAGCGCCATTGACTGACAACTGGTCCGAGCAAAGATAATTATATTTTACGCCAACCGACTGTGAAAGGTATAAACTGGGTTCGCGCTCAATAGCCATAGTGATATAGAGCATATCGGCACCTTCGAGCGCCCGATCCAGGTCATCTGTCCAGCTAACACGACAGTCAACGCCTTTCATTTCCGGACAGCGCATAACCGCACGACCGACCAGCTCCGCACGGTCAAGCATCCGGTCAACAAGACGAATGCTGCCGCCGTTAAAAATCCCTTCACGTTTCAACAGACCGCGAATGATCGGGGTCAGCCGCAGAGAACCTCCGCCTAAAAAAACAACATTCATGTTTTATTCCTTCCGGGAACCCCTAATGTTTGAAATATGCTTCGATGATCCGTCCGGCAATCTGTTTGCCGCGGTCGTCGCCGTGAACATAATCCCGGTGGAACCACTGCCATGGTTTAAGCGAAGCCCCGAGATATTTATGCCATACTGCTGCCATATCAATAAAATCAACTTGCAGCTCCGCGGCCAGTTTTTCCTGCTTTTCTACGAAAGGATCCGGAGTCCATGCCTGCGCCTGAAGCTCAACATATTTTCTTTCCGTGTCATATTCACGCCAATCTCTGCCGAGTGGACCTGACATCAGGAGCAACTCACATCCGATCTGCTTGCGTGCCATTTCAATCACCTTGCGGATCGCGTCAATATCTTCCCTATGGGAAATTCCGCCTATGATCAACAGATCCGGATTGAGATCGGCCACAAAGGTTTTAAAATGTTCCGGCTCCTGATAATACCAGCAGCCGGTACAGCCACGCACCGAACAGATGAACTTCAGATCGGCTTTCGGATAAAGGCGCAGCATCAATGACTGGAAATTGGAGTTGAATGTGTCGTTGATGATACTGTCTCCAAGCATTATAACCCGCACCGTTTCACCGTCTTTCATCGCCGCCAGGGTTTTGGGGAGGAATTTCAACCGACCAGCAGGCGGAGTGAACGGCAACGGAGGAAGAGTCCGATAAAGGCGGTCGCACCATACTGCAACTTCATTTTCAAAAATACGTCTTATCTGCATGTCCCATATCTCAACCCCTTTGACCGACTGGACAAAAGGGTGAAGTCCGGTCGCATTCTCGCGTCCATAGACAACCTGCTCATAATGCTGCTTGTCCGCTCCTGCGTATATTGAGGAATAGATATCTGCCGGAATCATCTCCCCGTCCTTGTCATGGAAGAAAACGCCCCAGTGGCAATCTTCCGCGGCTTTGGCGTCAAAACTGAGCAAGTAAAATTCAAACTCATTCTTGCATGTCGGAACCGATGGGCCAATCAACTGTCCGCCCTTGTCGGGATAATACCCTTCAGCCTCATTATACACGGCTCCTCCAGGGTTTGCAGACGGTATGAATTTCCAGCCTTTCGTCTTATCGGTGATCTTTCCGGGACAGGAATAGAGAATATCGACTGCCCCCACGGCCGTGGAATTTTCGTTTTTTTCTGTTGTCATTGTTTATTGTCCGTTAGATTGTAATTTCCAGTTAAATTTGCGCAATGCAGAACTTAGCATTATTCATAAATAAATCATCCGGGCATGAAACAATCAATCATTTCATTTTTGCGTTCCGGAATGAAGAAGGCGGATAGACATAGCACTTCCTGAAGGCAGCTGAAAAATAGAGCTGATTGCTCCAGCCGGTCAAATGGGCTATTTCCTTCATTGAATAATTGGATTGCTTTATAAGCGTCATGGCCCGTCGCAGACGAATGTCTATCAGGGTCTGCCTTACGCTGCGTCCTGTGGTCTTTTGGAAGAGGCTGGAAAGACGGGAAACTGAGAGTCCTACCGATGAGGACACCTGGGGAAGCGAAAGGGTAGCATCGTAATAGTTGCTATGGAGGAAAAACAGGGCTTCGGACACCCGCTGCCCCGAAGGTTCATTCCGGTTCCGGCTTGAAGTTGACATCTCGGCATATGTGGACAGAAGCACGCGCATGAGACCAAGCGCATGCTCCTTACCCCAGTCATTAACTGCGGCAACACGCACCGCTTTTTCCATTATCGAGACTGGAGTTTCACCGAGTAGCTCAGTCCATTTTGCAAATTGCTCAACAGAAAGCGCGGAATAGAGGCCGGTTCGATTTCCACTGACATCAACTGTTCCGCATTCACCGCTGGCGGTTGGTATGTGTATGACCAGGACCCGCAAGTTTTCCGGTTGAGGAAGAATGCTGGCGGAATGCAGGCATTCCGGAGGCACTACCAGTATCGAGCCTTTTACGAATGTCATAGGTGCTCGTCCAGCCACCTCAAAATGCAACGCTCCACGCATCGTACAAAAAAGTTCCCAGTCGTCATGATGGTGAAGACCGTGCTGGCTGAGTCCCGGAACAGGGTTGTCACGCAGGTCAGATACCACAGTGAACGAATCCGGATTCCTGAGGGCGTTACGCAATACCCAATGAATGTCCGTCACCAATGATGACGAGTCGACGGTGGAAGCAATTGGTTTTAAATCGGCGAATTTCATATATGGCGGGAATATATCACATATGATGGCAGCTTCAATATGCTTGCAATGATTGTCACGAAGCCGTAATCGTAAGAGATAATCATATATGGCAATGACAGGCAATCATGAAAAACAACACGCATCCGGACACCGAACAGGAAAAGCTCCGAGCCATTCCCTGGCTTATGCTATCTTCAGTCCTGACATGCCTGTTCACAACTTGGACTTTCAGCGGGTCAATATTCCTGCTATACCTCAGCGAGCTGGGATTGCCCAAGGGGCAGATCGGAGTGGTGCTTTCCCTGTTTCCCTTTTGCGGGATACTAGCATTGGTCTTTGCGCCAGCAGCAACACGTCTGGGATGGAAACGTGTTTTCCTACTGTTCTACGGGCTCCGGAATTTTGTAATGGCGCTACTGCTTCTATTACCTTGGGTGTTGATCACGGCCGGGCATACGGCCGGGATGATCTTCCTCTTTGCCGTGATCGTCATCTTCGCACTGTTTCGTGCCATGGCCGAGACAGCTTATTGCCCGTGGTCGCAGGAGTTCACCCCGAAACGCCTACTCGGCAGGGTCGGCGGCATATGCACGGTGCTGTGCACACTTACCACGTGCGTGGCCCTGTGGCTGGCTGGACTGGCCATCGGCCACTGGACCGGACTGACGCCGTTTCTGATCCTAATGGGGGTCGGCTGCGTCCTAGGCTTTCTGGGTGTAGTCACCATGTTAAAGGTGCCTGGCGGAGAACCGCGTACAGGTACGGAGCGAGCCAGCACCCACACGGCGAACATGAGGGAGGCCTTGAGGGATCATAACTTCGTCTCATTCCTTGCGGGCAACGGATGCGTGACATTCGGCAGCGTGATATTCGCCAGCTTCCTGCCTCTTTATATCAAAGAACAGATGGGTGTAACCTCAGGTACCGTTGTCATGCTGGACGGCATGGTGATGGTGGGCGCTGCACTGTCAGGCATACTTTCCGGATGGCTGGCCGATCGGATCGGTAGTCGTCCGGTATTGATGCCCGCGGCAGCGCTGTTCGTGCTAATCCCGCTGGGCTGGCTCTTGCTGCCACGGCAGATTCCGCACACAGTGTCCTGGTGCGCCGCGCTCTACTTCCTGTTCGGCATCGCCTCAAGCGGTGTGGCTATCGGATCCGGGCGCCTGCTTTTAAGCGGAGTGATTCCTCAGGAAGGCAATACGGCATACTGGGCTATTTACTATGCCTGGAGCGGTGGTATCGGAGGTTTGGCCTTTCTGCTCACCGGAGCCATGCTGTCAGTCTGCGGCGGATGGCAAACCCATCTCTGTAGCGTGACGGTGGACGGATACAGCCTGCTGTTTATCCTCGCAATGGCACTGCTGGCGACGGGCTGGTGGCTGTATGGCCGAGTAAGGCCCGATGATCGATATACGACGCTGACTGCTATGAAAGAATTGCTGGAGCCCCTGCTTACTCATCCGCTTATTCAGGCCTGGCGGTAGAGGTGAAAGTATTGGAGCTCATCTGTTTATTCAACAGAGATAAGTCGACGATGGAACCGGGGGCTTCAAATTGGCGAATTTCATATATGGCAAGAATATATCACATATAATGAGAGGCTGAATACACTTGTAATGATTGATGCGAAGCCGTAATTGTAATAGATAATCGCATATCAAGAAAGTAGAAGGCAGAATTTAGAAAGTAGAAAAAGAAGCATGAAATCCGAAACTATAAAACATTAGGGGGAGATAAGCATGAATCTTGTTTCAAATCCGGAAAAAATCCGACTGGGAATAATCGGCATGTCTGAAGGGAACGGACATCCGTTCAGCTGGAGCGCGATGTTCAACGGCTACGACGAGAAAGCAATGACTGAAGAATGTCCATTTGCCGGCATACCTGTGTACCTGAACAAGGAACCCAAGGATACGCTGCGGATAAAAGGCGCAAATGTTACGCACATATATTGCGACAATCGCAAGGATGCGGAGAAAGTGGCGAAATGTTCACTGATCCCTAATGTCGTGAATAAGCCGGAAGACTTCATCGGCAATGTTGACGCGGTGGTCATCGCCCGCGACATAGGGGGTGAACATGCGGAACGCGCCAGGCCCTTTGTTGAAGCGGGGCTGCCTGTTTTCATCGACAAACCTCTTTGCGACAATCGCAAGGACCTTGGAATCTTCCGGAAATGGATTGTGGAAGAAAAGAAGCCCATCATGTCGTCAAGCTGCATGCGATACGCCAAGGAATTCATGCCCTACCATATGCGCACTGAGGAACTGGGACAGCTCCGCTTTATATCCATGCCCATGGCAAAAAAATGGGAGACATACGGCATTCACGCCCTGGAGTCAATCTATCCGATCGTCGGGCCGGGTTTTGAGACAATCCAGAATATCGGGACTTGCGAACGCAACATTGTACACATGACACACAGCCGCGGAATCGACATTGTCATCGCCTGCATCAAGGATGTCCAGTACGGCGGTGCCCTGCGCCTGAGCGGAACTGCCGGCAATGTAACAATCTTATCCAACGATACGTTTTATGCGTTCAAAGCGCAGCTTCAGGCGTTCACTGATTTCCTCCGTTCCGGAAAGTATCCTTTCCCGTTCAGCGAAACCGATGAACTTATGCGATTGGTCATAGGCGGAATAGAAAGCCGTGAAGCTGGCGGCAAAGCGATCAAACTTAAAAACATTTAAGGATTAGATATCCATGAATATCATTGAAAGCGGTGTTTTATTTGAAGGCCGCACTGAAGATGCGAAGATTCTTTCATTCCCCAGTTTATGCAAGACAGGCAATGGCGAAATAATTGCCGCGTTCCAATGCGGCCCTGAAAAGAATCATGCCCTGGGGAAAGGGATATTGATAAGATCATCAGATAACGGAAGGTCCTGGCATAATCCGGTTGATCCTTTCAGCAAATGGGCGACTGAAAACGGGTATGCTGTCCATGTCGTATATGTAAGCGAAATCACACCTGGCAAATTGTCCGCAAGCTTAATGCTGTGCGATCATAAAGGGGATCCTGCTCTTCCGTTTTTCAATCCGAAGACAGGAGGTGCCTTGCCTATTTATGTGGGACTGGCCGAATCATGTGACAACGGCCTGACGTGGGGCAGGCCGCGAGTGCTGCATACGGGTCGTTTCAACGATTTGCCTTGTCCAATAATGTCTCCAATCGTAAAGGGTGAAAACGGCAGGCTGTTCCTGCCGTTTGAAACATCCAAGACATATGATGACACTGAAAAATGGCATCATCATGCGGCATGCCTTGTATCAGAAGACGGAGGCAAGACCTGGCCGGAGGTGAAAATAATCGCAAATGATCCGGAAGCCCGATACCTGTATTGGGATCACAAGATGGTATCCCTAGGAGGCAATCAAATGGCGGATTTCCTATGGACCTATGATACAAAACTGAATCAGGATATCGACGTTCATATGGCCATGAGTCGGGACGGCGGAATCACCTGGCCGAAAAATCCTTCATCCACCGGAATCAAAGGACAAGTCGCATTTCCTGTTGCGATAGATGGCAATAGTGTTATGGTGGTGACAGTGGACAGGTTTAAAGACAAGGCTATCAAGGGATATATGTCACATGACCTTGGTCTGAATTGGAGCGATGGATTCGTGATCTATCGCCATGAAGTTTCGGATAACGCATCTTCAAGCCTGAATGATATCCTGGCGGAGATGCAGTATTGGTCTTTCGGACTTCCGTCCGGAGTAAAAATCAATACGGAGGAGGTTCTGGTTGTGTGGTACTGCGGTTCTCCTGAAAAAACCCGTATCCGCTGGGCAGCGGTAAAATTATAAATCAAGAGGTTGACAAAATGTTTGAACTGAAAAACAAGAAGATTGCATTTTTCGGAGGGGTAGGCTATCTGGGCACCCCGATCATCTGGAAAATGGCCGAGCTCGGAGCGGATTTGTTCCTGGCTGATTTCAACAAGGATCTGGCCGTCAAGACAGCCCGGGAAATGAGAGAGAAGTATCCCGGACAGAAATTCGAGGGAGCTTTTGTTGATGCCGGGGATTATGCCAGCATCGCCGAATGTTTTAAAAAGATCAAGAATGCATTCGGGTGTCTTGATGTAACGGTTTTAGGGATTGCCACGGCCAACAATCTGACTGTCGAGGAATTCACCCCGGAACTGATGAACAAGACTTTTGCAAGCAACCTGACAGCTACATTCATGCAGGCTCGGCATTCAGCGGAACTTATGCCCAAAGGCGGCAGTATTGTAATATTCTCATCAATGTACGGACAGGTTTCACCTGATCCGTCGATCTATCATGCGCCGATGAAGTCAAACCCTATAGACTATGGAATCGCCAAGGCAGGTCTTAACCAGATGATCCGTTACTTGGCGGTATACTGGGGACCAAGGAAAATCCGAGTCAACGGGGTGGCGCCGGGCCCTTTCCCAAACGCTGACAAATACGTAGGCAGCGAGGATTTCATTGAAAGACTAAATAAGAAAGTCCCGCTTGGTCGCGTGGGCAAACAGGACGAAATGGCCGGCTCGGTAATATATCTGGCATCTGACGAATCGAGTTTCACCAACGGACATATCATCAATGTCGACGGAGGATGGACCGCCTGGTGAAATACGGGTTGAATTTCCAATATCGAACACGGAATGTCCAATATCCAAATGAATTGAGCATTCAACTTCGAACATCGAACTGGGGAAAAAATCCTGTTGGAGTTCACGGCTTCAGCGTGTCTTAAGAATTAAATAGACTTAAACAATAAAAAACAGTGAATAACATGAATATACGTGAACGTATTCTTGCGGTTTACCGCGGGGAAAAGCCGGACTGTATTCCGTTCATGCTGGATTTGTCACACTGGTTCTATCACCGTAACCGGATGCCTTGGGATTTGAGCAAAAGCTACGACCTGCCGGAAAAGGAACTGATAAACTATCATAAAAAGAACGGGATCGGTTTCTATATGCCGAATCTTGGATCGTTTTATGAAACCATATACCCTTCGGATATTAAGATGGCTACCACCAGGAGCGATGACGGCCGTGAAATCCGCTGGCGGATATCCACTCCTTCAGGAACGTTGGAAAGGGTGAGAGTCTGGGAAGATGACAACTATGCCTGGGGTATCCCGGAGTGGGCCATCAAGGATGAAGCACAGCTTTTGCTCCTGGCTGATGCGCTTTCGGCCAGGAAATTCGAATCCGACTGGAAAAAATATCGTGCTTGGGTGAATTATGTCGGCGACACGGGCGTGGTCTATATCGGCATGGGATACAGCGGGATGGGCCAGCTATTGAACTATTGGATGGGAATTGAGGGGACGATGTATGCGATATGCGACTGGCCCGAAACCGTCAGATTGGCAGTGGACAAGATTAATGCAAACAACTTGGAACTGATTGACTTGGCTTGTACATCTCCGGCGGAAGTAATAGTGATGGGTGATAACTTTTCCAGCGATATTCAGCCGCCATCCTTTTTTGAAGAATGGTCGAAGGAGTATTATGCCGAAGCAATACGGCGCCTGCACGCAGCTGGCAAATACGTGGCGGTCCACATTGATGGAAGATTGAAGGGTTCGTTGAAGATGTTCAGTGAAATCGGAGCGGACTGTGCCGATGCTGTAACCCCTGGACCGACCGGAGACCTTTCGCCCGCGGAATGTCGTAGCGACGCCGGGGATAAGATGATACTTTCGGGCGGTGTCCCACCTTGCTTATGGTTGGATAGCGTAAGTGATGAAGTCTTTAGGCAGGCAGTCCTGGAGTGGTTGGAAATGTCAAAAACAAGTTCACGGGTCATCGCCAATGCCGGAGACCAAGTTCCGCCGAACGCCCTAGAACACAGAATCATCATGATGAAAGAACTTGTGGAAAAATACGGAATCAATTAATAATAGGAGATTGAAAACATGAACGTTATTGAGAGTTTTTCATTGAAGGGCAAAGTGGCGCTGCTGACCGGTGGCGCAGGCTTATACGGCCGCCAGACCGTTGCGGCACTCGCAGAAGCGGGGGCTGAAACATATATCGCCTCCCGCAATGTGGAAGCACTGGAAAAAGTCGCCGCCGAGGAACGCGCCAGAGGTTATAACGTCACCGCGCTCAAGCTTGACCTGGAGGATGAAAAATCCATCTTCAATCTTCGGGATGAAATCATGAAACGGAGCGGCAGAATTGACGTCCTCGTCAACAATGCGGTGACCCGTTCCGCCATGAACGGCTGGGACAATCCGATGGATGCGTTTGATCGCAGTTTGCATGTCAATGCGTCAGCACTTTTTACCATCACACGGCTTTTTGCCGATGAGATGAAAAAGCAGAAAAGCGGTTCGATCATAAATATCGGGTCAATGATGGGCATGGCCGGAATTGAAATGGCGAACTATGACGGCACCGACATGAATCCAAATCCATCTCCTATTTATCACTATGAAAAAGGCGGCATGATCAACTTCACGCGTTGGGCCGCCAGCATTCTCGGCAAGGATAACATCCGGGTAAACTGCGTATCGCCCGGAGGGTTCTGGGTACCTACCCATCCACCAAGGTTTGTCAAGAATTATAGCGCCAGGACCCAGCTCGGCAGGATGGCGAATGATACGGACTTGAAGGGAATCATAATTTTCCTGGCCTCCGATGCATCGCTGTATCTCACAGGCGCAAATATCCCGCTTGACGGCGGGTATACCGCAAAATAAGGCAAGTAATCAGTGATCAGCAACCGGTAATCAGTGAAAAAACTTGAGATGCCTTTTTCAATTACTGATTACTGATAACTGACGACTGGTAACTGATTAATCCAAAAATCATAATATGAACATAAAGAAATACGAAATATAAACAAGATGAAAAAGGATAATATGATTTTTTCTAAGTTGATGCTGGGGACTGTCCAGTTCGGATTGAATTACGGAGTAGCAAACAGCACCGGCAAACCTTCGTACAATACTGCAAGAGATATTATAAAGGCTGCTTACGAATGCGGCGTAAACTGCCTGGACACTTCGCCGAATTACGGAGACAGCGAAGAAGTACTGGGCCGCGCTCTGACTGAACTGGGCCTAACAGATAAAATGCAGGTCATAAGCAAGGTCGAGCACCTAGCCAATCTAAACCTTTCCGACTCCGAAACGGAAAAACATATAATCAAAAGTGTGGAAAACTCACTTAAACTCCTAAGGATAGAACGTCTTGCTGTATGCATGATACATGTTGAAACCGACATCAGATATGTTGAAATCCTGCGAAAGTTGGAACAGACTGGACTTATCGGAGGCGCTGGCATTTCCCTGGACACTGATATTTACTGTAAAGAAGTAATTGACCGCGGAATCAAACATGTCCAGATCCCTTACAATATCCTGGATAAGCGATATGACTCATTCCTACCTGAAGCACAGAAGAAAGGGACTTCAGTTTTCACCAGGAGCGCATACCTTCAGGGACTTCTACTGATGCCGGAAGATAAAATCATGCCAACTGTGAAGGATGTCATTCCTTTGCGCAGGAGATTGGAGAAACTGGCTTCGGCCGCAGGCATGAGCATGCCAGAACTCTGTATCAGGTTTGTCTTGAGCAACTCTGCGGTGACCAGCATCTTGACAGGTGTCGACAATGTCAAACAGCTCGGGCAGAACATGCAGTTGCTGGAGAAAGGCCCTTTGCCCGACAATTTGTTTAATGAAGTCAAAGCGGCAGTCCCCCTGCTCTCAGAAAACATAGTCCGCCCACTTTTGTGGAATAAAAAATAGTTCTCATACTTTTTCTGTAGGCTCACCCAGGCTCTTTGAGTAGGCATTAGGAGTCATCCCGGTCAGGCGTTTGAATATCTTGAAAAAGAACGCCGGATACTGATAACCTACCGCATTGGCAATCTCTTTGAACGAAAAAGTCCCTTCGCTTAGGAGATGTTTGGCTGCGGTAACCCTCTGCTTATGCAAAATAGTACTGAAATTCTCCCCGGTTTCAATTTTTATCAGTACGCGGAGACGGGAAGCGCCTATCCCGGCGGCCTGGCTCAGATGCCTGAGGGTAAGAGGCCTGGCATATTCATCGGCTATGATTTTCATCGCCCTGTTCACAACTTCGGATTGATACCTGCGGAGATTAGCGGATTCAGGCAGCTTATCCGGTATGGAAACTTCGATTTGCCTCAGAAAATTAACTATCAATTCAGTGAGACAGGATGCAATTGCTTCACGGCAATAAGGCATTTCCCGGGTGCTTTCCTGTTTCAGTCTTTCCAAAAACTCATGGCATCTCCGGTTGACAGGTATGCTCCTGCCGAAAAGCGACAGCGGTGGTTTTCCATAAAAGACAATATTCAAATAATCGAAAGGCTCTCCAGCCTCGCCTGCAGAAGTATGCACTGTTCCTCCACGAATGAAAATGCATTCCCCTGGACAAACCGGTATATCTGTGCCATCCAAGGTGACAATCATTTTACCGTAGTCCGCATAAATCATTTCATGATATCCCTGTGCGTGAATGTGCAAAGATCTGGGAAAATCTCTTTTTTTACCTTTGTGGACGATATAATCTACTTCTTCCACCAGCACAGGTTTGAATTTGTATGAAAGCTGCATTTAAACACATAGGCTATTACTTTAATCACATAGAATATTGCGTATTATAGTCGTCTGTCGTATAATGTCAAAAGAAAATGAAATATTATCCGGGGGTAATGCTATGAGAAGGATTTCTTTCACACTTATCGAGCTCCTAGTAGTAATTGCGATCATCTCAATTCTCGCGGCAATGCTTCTGCCCGCACTTAAGAACGCGAAGGGGAAGGCGATGGAAATAAGCTGTGCTTCAAACCTCAAGCAGATTGGCTTGCTGATGAACGGATATGCCATGGACAACAACGATCTGCTGCCGTGCAATACCGCCGCCAACTGGCCGCAATTGCTGTCATATAGCTGGTGCGACGGCGTAACCGCCTACGAGGTCCCATCCAATCCCTATATCAGTCAAGATTCTCAAGCGCAGAGTTTCTTCTGCCCCTCCACCTTTGCCAGAATTCCTTTCACATCTCTCTCCCCATGGAAAAGCACTTTTTCCGAAGCTGTGAACGCAGGACAGACAATGTATTTCTTCCTCAACAACCATAGCCGTTATGCGGATGCATCCATCGGAGGACACCCGAACACGCACTGGAGCGGAGGCATGTTTTCAAGGTTCAACCCAAGTCATACCTTGGTGCAGGACTGGGTCCTTACGGCCACGTCCGCTTGTACTGTACCTAACAACTGGACTCCCAGCCACAGAAAAGGCGGCAACGTTCTGTCCGTTGACGGCGCATGTACCTGGAGAGGAATTACACTTTTCACGTTTCATAAAGAAAATGTCACTACCATGGACTGGGCCACATCCTACTATTATGCACCCTGGGCTGAAGCGTATTGACTCGTGCGAAAGGGATGCTCCGCCTCCGCAGAGAAGCTACGGCGTGACAGGATCGATTGTTGGATTAAAGGGTTTGTAAAAAAAAGTATCAGGGGCAGCAAGCGAGCAAGTTGCCAAGTATTTTTGAATTTGTAATTTGAACTCAGACACTCGGTCACTTTGCATCTCGGGAACTATTACCAGCAATCCATTAATCCAATAATCCAATCATCCATGGCATTGCTGTATTTCATGCTTTCTCGGTCGGCTCGCCCAGGCTTTGTGAGTAGGCCTTGGGGGTCATTCCGGTCACACGCTTGAATATCTTGAAGAAGAAAGCCGAATATCGGTAACCTACCGCATTGGCAATCTCTTCAAGCGAAAAAGTCCCTTCGCTCAGCAGATGTTTGGCCGCGGTTATCCTCTGTTTATGAAGGATTGAGCTGAAGTTCTCCCCTGTTTCAATTTTTAAAAGTACACGGAGACGGGATTCGCCAATTCCGGCGGCCTGGCTCAGCTTTTTAAGGGTAAGAGGCTTGGCATATTCCTCGGCTATTACCTTCATCGCCCTGTTTACTACTTCGGAATGGTATTGGCGGAGATTGGCGGATTCCGGCAGTTTATCCGGCACTGAAACTTCAATTTGACGCAGGAGATGGGCTATCAATTCGGTGAGGCAGGACGCTATTACTTCACGGCAATAAGGCATTTCCTGGAGGCTCTCCTGCTTGAGCCTTTCCAATAATTCAAGACATTTCCGACTGACAGGTATGCTCTTGCCAAAAAGCGACAGCGGAGGTTTTCCATAGAAGGTAATGTTCAAATAATCGAACGGCGATCCGGATTCGCCCGTGAATAAATGATTAGATCCACCGCGGATAAATATGCATTCTCCAGGATGAACTGGGATGGTTTTTCCGTCCAGAACAACTTTTATCCTGCCGTAGTCAACATAAATCATTTCATGATATTTTGCCCCATGGAAGTGCAGCTGTCCAGGATAATCCCTTTTTTTCCCCTTGTGGACAACGTAGTGGATCTCGTCAACAAGAACCGGTTTTATTTTATAGTTAAGCTGCATTTAATCACATAGAGTGTTGTTTTAATCATATAGAGCGTTGCTTAGTATAATCTTTTGTCATATAATTACAAAAGAAAGAAAATATTATTATAGAGAATATAAAGGAATCATATGTCATTCAACAAGGCAAAAATTGTGATGGTCGGCGGTGGCAGTTATGGATGGAGTCCACGACTACTGAGTGATCTTATCCAGACACCTGAACTCGAAGGCTGTGACGTGGTCCTGCTCGACATCAACATTGTTGCGGCAAATGAGATAAAAGCGGTGGCTGACAGGCTTTGCGCAGATAACAAAAAGAAGTTCCGTTTCACCGCCACCAGCAATGAGGACAAGGCGTTCAAGGACGCGGATTTCGTCATAATCACAATTTCCACCGGCGGTCTCGACATGATGCAGCATGACCTGAAAATTCCGGAACGCTACGGGATTTATCAGACAGGAGGCGATTCAGTCGGCCCAGGCGGCTGGTCACGGTTGCTTCGAAATGTCCCGGTATTCGAAAAGATGGCGCGCAAGATTGAAAAACTTTCACCACGAGCCGTCGTACTGAACTATACGAATCCGATGGCCGGTTTGACCGGTGCAATTGCGCAGACCAGCTCCTTGAGGACAGTAGGTCTCTGCCACGGCCTCTTCTCAACGTACTGGCTGATCAGACGCCTGTTCCTGGTTGAGGAAAAAGACATTTCTGTCCGCTTCGGCGGAATCAACCATTTCTTCTGGCTGCTGGATTTCAAAGTCAACGGCAAAGACGGGTATCCATGGCTGCGTGAAAAACTCGCAGGAGGTTCACTTGATGAACTCCTGGACCGCACGCCAGACGAGAAAAACATCGGCAAAAGGGGAATGGATCACATCCTGCTTGACGAAATGCTGAAGGAGTACGGATATCTTACATATCTGGACGACCGTCACACCTGCGAATATTTTTCCGCATACCTGACCGACCTTAAAATGATCAAGCGGTTCAAACTTCACCGGACGACAATTGAAGAACGAAAGACAGCTCTCCGCAAAGCCCGTGAACACGCCCTCAAAATGGCTTCAGGAAAGGAAAAGATATACCCACGCAGCCGTGAGACGGCAATCGACATGATCCTGGCTTTCATAACCAACAAACCCTTCACAGATGTGGTCAACCTCCCAAACATAGGGCAGATTGAGAACCTCCCGATGGGCACTGTCGTTGAAACAATGGGGCAAGTCAATTCAACAGGGTTCATGCCGATCGCGATCGGCCCCATGCCGGAAATATTGCGCGGACTGACCGACGTGCACTGCCGTGTGCAGAAAATGACTCTGGAGGCCGCATTGACTGGGAACAAGAAACTTGCGATGGAGTCCTTGATGCTTGATCCGCTCTGTGCGAAACTCGCACCTTCGGACGTCCGCAAGATGGGACTGGAACTGATGGAATCGACACGCAGGTATCTGCCGCAGTTTAAGTAGGAAAGGCACAGAGTGGCAGAGGCACAAAGGCACAAAGGCACAAAGGCACAAAGGCACAAAGGCACAAAGG
>CAZION010000143.1:0-17967 GCA_964540865.1 uncultured Victivallis sp. | reverse complement strand
AGAATATAGAAATATGGAAAAAGAAAGTGACAAATTTAAATCAGGACTTGACCCAACCGCCATCGTTCTTGCAGGAATCTGCACGAATGCGGCAACCGTCGTCTGGATCGAGGGAGAATCCGCGCTGAAGACGAATCTCAAGACGAATCCCTGGGTGAAGGGGGACAACCCCAAGATGCTCAGCGGAGGAGACGCGCTGGCATGCATAAATGACAATGTAGAAAAACTTCCGAAGCCCGGTTTTGTTCTCTGGAAGATAGATGTTCCGGAAGACGGTGAATACCAGGTCTATTTCAGACACGCATTCAAGGGACATCTCGGACAGATGCGCTATCGCTTCGTGAAACTCGGTGCTGATGAGAAACCAGTCAAGAAACCGGGTGCCGATGAAGGATGGAACACATTCGACCTTGACGCCAAGGTCATGGATCAGCAGCCGAATGGACAGCACAGGTCGATAGAATGGACAAAGCAGGCTCCGATCAAGCTTGAAAAAGGCTCGTATTTCCTGGATCTCCAGGTCACAGAGCCCGGACCTGCACACCTGACAGATTCATTGGTCTGGACAATGATCGACGTAATCTGCCTTACTAAAGAACCTTTCACACCAAACGGGCCAACTAAGCCTGGTGAGGCACCTGCCAAGACTGGTGGCGCTGCTGCAGGAAGTGGAGACTATTATTGATTGATAATTTTAAAGGCTCCGGAGCCATCACTGGTTCCGGAGCCTTTTTTTTAATGTCGAACTTCGGGATTATAAGGAAAGTGATGTCACTTCTTTAATTTACCATGGAAGTTGGGGCAGTAACAGGCAACTCATCGAACAGCAAAACTGTTTCTCCATTTTTGGATTCTAGCAATTATGTTCACAATCACGTCAGAGGTTCCATGCCTTCCGAAAGGATTTTCATGTAGCGGTCATAACAGAAAAGTCGATTCCGTTTCCCACCGGTCAGGAGAATACTGGGTCAAACATACTTATTCATGCTTCTGCATTTATATTTGCTTGGTAGAAAAACCTGAATGGCTTAACCGGAACTTGGAACGGAATCATTCACCGGAAGGGCTCTAAGTCGAAGTGCAGGAAAATCGCCATATATCTGTCTTCCAAACACTGCAGGGAATAGAAGATATCATAAGGGCAAATGAGTATGGTTGACCCCATTTTTCCACTAAGATTGAATGAGCGTAATTATTGCAATGAGATTGAAGCCAAAAATGCTTCGGGAGTTAATGCGGATATGTCCTGAAATGGAAAGTCTTTGACGTTGCGGGTGATGATATAATCAGCATCAGCATGGATTGCTGAAAAGAATTGAATGGCATCTTCAAAATCATTAAATTTGCCGTCTATGGCTTTGTTTAATATCCTCTCGTCAAGAGGGATTATCCGAAAAGTGTCCCGCATAATGCGCATTGCATCATCTGCCGTTTTATTGTCAAAAGCGCGGCGCAGAATATAATGCACGTTATTGAAACTGATTGCCGAAATATAACCTTCCAGCTTTCCCCCCTCTACCAAAGACCAGATTGACAAAGATTCTTTAGCAAAAGGTTGCCGGTTGCGAAGGACATCAAGAAGAATGTTTGTATCAACAAATAGTTTCACAATTTTATCCTATATTTCTCGGCGAGGGCTTCTTCAAGAATCTCCCTATCGGAGATGGTTGTCGGGATTTTTGATGATTTCAGTCCTATTTCCATTGCTTGGCGAGCCAATGGTCCCGGCTTAATTGATTTTTTCTTTTTCAGCTGGGCCCGGGCATGTATGAAACCAGAAAACATCGCAGAAATGCTTGTGCCGTCGCGACGGGCTTGTTCTCTTGCCAATTCAATGATAGCCTTATCTGCGCTAAGTGTAAGTTTTGTCATAGACATAAATAAACTCCTGCCCTTATGTACGTATTATACTAACAATAACATACGTGTGTATTTTTGATTATCAAATATGTATTCTCGAATTTTTACAGATTTGCTTATTTTGGGAATACTGGGTCAGACATACTTATAACAGCAAAATTCCATCGGCAAAAATGTTTCTCCATTTTTGGATTCTAGCAATTATGTTCACAATCACGTCAGAGGTTCCATGCCTTCCGAAAGGATTTTCATGTAGCGGTCATAACAGAAAAGTCGATTCCGTTTCCCACCGGTCAGCTCTTTGACCAAGCCCAGTTGCATCATGGCTTTGAGAGCCTTTGATACGGAGCTTTCAACGATACCGGTCTCCCTGCTGATTTTAGCAACGGTTACAACCGGAGTCCGGGCAAGAACATTCAGCACACGTAGGGCAGAACCGCTCAGACGTTTCAAACTTTGAGTCCGGACACGGTCTTCCTCAACAATGTCTGTCAGCCGGTTTGCGGTGGATACGCCTTGTCTTGCTGTCTCACGTACGGCTTCAGTGAAAAAAGCAATCCAAGCCTCCCAGTCCCCTTCCTTGCGCACCTGTTGAAGGAGATCATAGTAGACTTGACGGTGTTGCTTGAAATAGAGGCTTAAATAAAGCAGTGGCTCATTTAGAACCTTCTCATGACAAAATATCAACGTGATGAGCAGGCGTCCAAGACGGCCGTTTCCGTCTAGGAACGGATGAATTGTCTCGAATTGCACATGGGCAAGGGCTGCTTTGATTAGAGTTGGTGTACGTTCCGGATCGTCGTTAAGGAACTTTTCAAATAAACCCAGGCATTCCCCCAGCCGTTCCGGCGGAGGCGGAACAAAGCGTGCATTGCCAGGACGCATACCTCCGATCCAGTTTTGACTTGTGCGGAATTCACCTGGTTGCTTATCTGCACCGCGGCCTTTTGACAATAACTTCTCATGGATTTCGCAAATAAGCCGATTGCAGAGAGGAAAGCCCTCCTGCAACCTCCTCAGGCCATACTCCATTGCGGCAACATAGTTTGATACTTCCTTAACATCATCCAAGGGAACACCAGGAGCACCATCCATCTCGAAAAGCAAAAGATCGGAAAGCGAAGATTGGGTACCCTCTATCTGAGATGAAAGAACAGCTTCCTTTCGAATATACATATAGAGGAAAAGAGACTTATCCGGCAAGATTGATGCCATGCCATCCAAGCGCCCCAAAGCCATGTGAGCCTGGTCAATGGCATCCTGTAAAGAAGGGCGAACATTCAAAGGAGGATTTGGAGGCAATGCATTAGGCACAAACGCCTTGACAACTTCGCCAATAGTAGAAACAGTCACATATTCGCCTGTCAGCTCGCGTTTCATGGTCTTATTTTGCTTTTCAATATAAGGTTTTTCTTATTTTGCGATAATGCCTTAACGCAATTTATAATAATTCATGAAAAGATTATGTCAAATTCCGTTTGAGAAAAAATGTCAAGTCTAATATTAGGAAGAAACTGAGGAAGAAAGTGCCAGTCCAGGCAAATATTTGAATTGCGATGCGATACTCGAGGTAATTTCAAAACTAGGAATTCAGGAGACAGAATTTAATTTGAACTCAAATTCGGTTTTATTCTGAATCCTGACTTCTGTCCGCCGCGGCGGACTGACTACTTTTGAAATTGCCTTATCAGTTCAAGACCTATGCTCTTTGCAGATACGCCCTGTAGGGAGAAACAGGCATAAACGGATTCACCTGTTTTTCTCATCTTATATTTTATTTTCCTTGAATCAATGAAGAGTTTTCCGGGCATTCGGTTTTCCGGAATCAGGATTTCGAATTCGGATTCCTGGGCTGATGATGCCGACAGAATCGTTATTCCATTTTTATCGGCGGAATATTCATATGCCGCATATCCACCGGACGCCGGATAAGTGATACAGACTTCTGCACTTTTCGTCCCTGCGGCCACCCAACTAGGCGAAATTTTAACCTTGTCAAATGAAACTCCGGTGTCCTTTATGCCGACGAGTCCTTCCACAAGCGCATAGACCACAGCCCCGGCACCCCAGTTGTCTGGAATCCCGAATGAAACATCCGTCCGCGGCAGAGCCACCGGGCTGTCAGAAAGAGTCATGCCAAGTACAAGCCAGACATTTCCGGTTTCCGAAGCGGTAAAGGTGATCTTTTCAATCACTTTTTCAGGACGGGGATTATTCATCCCGTATAGATAGACTCCGACATTGTCGAACTTCGCATTTTTACCCCTCCATGCCACGCGAAGATCCGGAGAGATGAACTTTTTTTCGCCGTCGGCAAATACGGAATCCTGCGGCATGAACCATCTACCAATCTGACTCCTGTTTTCCATATATTGCACGAATTTATCTCCGTCTGAATATTCAATTGTCGCCCATCCGGCAAGCGAATGCCCTCCGGCAAGAGCATGGAGAAAATAAACCGACTCAGCCTTTTTCCCGATCTCCAGCGAAACTTCACGGGAATAAAGTTTTCTCGTGGAAATCCCTATGCATGCCCTTCGCCCGTTCTTAGAAGGATCGATAACATCGAATGGTACATTTTGGAATTTCATTTTTCCTACAGGCATTCCAGAAAGATCGTTTTCTCCCTCATTTAGCCATCCCACCGGACTTGGATTTTTTTCATCTGTGCCCCTGAAATCGGCATTGGCGCTCCTCCTGAGATCAATTTCTGCGAATTTCGCAGAAACGTTGTCCGGAACCTTGTCCCCCCTCAGACAGCAGGGAAAATATCCTTCGTGTCCTTCTCCCCAGCGGACCATCCGGTCAAGGATATCGGCACCATATTTCTCGAATCCGTTCTCAAAGGCGCCGTGTGCGAGCTCCCCGGCGACTATCGTAGTTACACCGCCGTTCATGTATTCCCATTTGCCGTTGTGGTCAGAGAAACCCTTTTGAAACGGCGGATAAATCTGGTAGAATTCACCGGGAGATCCTGCAGGCATATCCCCCCTTATCTCCTGGTAGGTCTTTATTATTCCTGAACACTGCTTCGAGTCGATGCCCCGGTTGAGGGCGTAAGCATTTGAGAGCGATACTTGTTTTGATTCGTCGGTCCCGAAATCCCTCTTGAAGGATTTGTCCTCCGGAACATGGTGTGTGAAAAATTTCTTGTTCCAGGAAATTTTATTAAGACGCTTTCTAATATCTTTCCCAACCTTGAGGAATCTTTCCGCTTCTTTTCCCCTGCCTGAACGTTCGAGCATCTCAGCGAGATACGAGCAACTCATCGCGAATCCTGTATTGTCACCGTGCATTATGCCGAAACGGGTGAGCTTTTTGTCGATGCACATGCCTCCACCCTTGTTGACAATGTCGTATTCTGAGAGGAAATCCCAGGTGTCGATAGTATAACCGCGCTTCAGGAGGCCATATTTCCTGCTCCAGCGGTACGGATCCTTCATGCTGTAAGAGAGTGCCTTGGCCGCCTTGGCCAAGAGTCCTTTCATCCACTCATCGTCACCTGTCGCCTTCCAGGTGTAGTAGAGACCTTCGACAAATAGATATTCGACATCATTCTCGACAGGGATCCTTTCGAAGCGCCAATCCTTATCGACTGTCATTATGAAATCACCATACGAGAATGTCATGTCGCGCCATGTGCAATCGGAACCGCACTTCTCTACCCTGTCCCAAATCATTCCGTCATTACGCTGATAGTCGGCATAAAGATCAATACCCGTCTTCAAGTCGCCATTGTCGAAGTATTTCATGCCTTTGAGTGTGTGGACGTGATCGCGGATCCAGCAGACATAATACTTATAAAACTTGTTCCCAAGCTTTATAACGTTCGAGCCTTCGGACCATGAGGTCATGGTGTATTTCAGCATTTCCAGCAGTCTGGCATATTTGCCGGAGTCGTCCTTTATATAAGTCTGGCATTCAACCCTGAATGACACCGAAGAAAGGATCCTTTCCTCTTTGTCGAGAAGGAACACGGTGTGCCCCCCGACGGAACCGGAAATCCTGAACGATTTCTTACCGTTGATTTTTCCCCTGAAATATTCCCTGCCGGCACCGTCGCGAACCGATAGGATCCCGTCCACGTCCGATCTGACTGTTATGGGATCCAGGGGCATGAAAATATTTGACTTGTTCGTTATGTAGAGCATCACCACCAGTATCCCCATTTTGCGCTTTCAAGACCTGCATTGAAATTTAATACCAGGTTAGCTTCATCTGTGTGACCGTCAAAGAAAAGGAGGCTCACATTCTTCTTGCTGTTATGGAAAGCGCAGATGTGCGTTGAGAATTCAGTCCCCCATTCTTTGAGGGTCGGGGTGCCACCGGGGAAAAAGTATCCGTTCACATCTTTGTCACCTTCACTCATGAAGATTATCTTGTCCGGTGTCTTGGGATTTCCAGCCTTGGCGTTTTTAGGCATATCTTCAAGTCTTGCCGCCCTTAATATATTATCAGTTGTTTTAGTAAAGGCATATCCACTGAACTTATATGTCACAGCCCTTTCATCTTCGTATTTTGTCTGATGATCATAAATGGTGTCGGAAGGACATGTGAAAAACTGGACTTTGAAATTCCAAGGCAGATTTGTTTCATCCAGCCCCTTGCTGTATATCTGAAGTTGAACAACTCCGCTTTGATGACTGGCGTTGTCGTTGCTGGCGTTTCCTCCCGGAGCCGGAACGTATCCGTTGAAATCCATTGAATATCCCAGAGCGGTTAGAAACACCTGCTTCATGTTGCTCTTGCAGAGCGCCAGCTTTGCCTTGTCCTTTGCCGCACCCAGTGCAGGGAGAAGCATTGACGCCAGGATTGCGATGATCGCAATTACAACCAGGAGCTCAATTAAAGTGAATTTAATTGAGCGCTTCGCCCTCCGGGCTACGCCTTGGCAAGCCAGGAGCTCAATGAGGGTGAAAGACATTTTTCTGAAAGGAATTCTACAAAAGTTTGAATTTATTTCCATGAAACCATCCTTTCCTATTTAAATATCACCGCTTTCAGCCATGTATGTTTTGCTTGCTATAAAAGGACATAGTATCTCTCTTTACATAAGTATTGTATCACAAACTCAGGATAATGTCAATAGACAATTTATTAATACATGTATGTTTTACAAAAGCGGCAGAATGTGCCGGTCTTCTGCAAATTGAAAACTGAAGAGTGTCGGGCTAAAGCCCAACATACCTTCAAGGCAAGTTTCAAGAGAGAGCTGTCCGAGTGCCGGGAACCGCGCTTTTTGCACCCTTGCAGGTATGATACTCCCCTCGCATGAGGATGAAAAGAAAAATGCCAGAAAGGGCACCGGTGTTCTAATTTTGAAATTCCTATACATCAAATCAATTAACCTAACAGTTTACTAACAGTTATTTATTCTCTTATTTTCTTTTTATTAGCTATTGACATTATGTAATTTGCCTATATAATTAAGAACAGATAAAAGACTATTGTTATGTTATTGTTAGTTATCAAATTAAAATTTATATTCTTTTTTACACACAATTAAATGTTCGGAAATCCATAGAACCATGAATCTTCAAGAAAAAGTGAAATGTCGATTGCTTGCTGAGCTAGGGACCGGAAAATTCCCGGTTGGCTCAATACTACCGACTGTCCGCGAATTATCCGAAAAATACAATGCAAGCATTTATACGATCAGCGTTGTTTTGAATCAGCTGGCCAAGGAAAAACTGGTCAGTTCACGCCGCGGCTCGAAAACACAGGTACTATCTTTGCCGCGCGTTGAACATGGCAACAGGGAAAAAGTTTCTCTAAACATACTGGATCATTCTTCATTCTCGGACCGTAAGGCCAAGCAAATGATTTTGAACAAACTGTTTGATTCCGGATTTCGCAACCGTCACCCTGATGTCGGTATTCATATGAAACCAGTCAGTTCTTTAAGCGTTCAGAATATGTTGAATTGTTTTTTTGACAATAATTTGTCAATTAGCCGCTTCCAGGCGACACAACTGGACTTCCTGATTGATTATGGTTCTGTTGCGCAGTTACCAGAGAGCTTAATGGCGATGCATAGTCAGATTTTGCCTGAATTGCGCGAACTTGGTTCAAGGAATGGAAAACATTATTTTTTACCTTACACGTTTTCCCATCTGCATCTCACAGTTAAACGCAGCGCCCTGGCAAGCATTGGCTGTCCGGAAAAAACAATGTTTTACACGCGCCGTGAATGGATTGGAATATTGCGCGAAATGCGGCAGTATTCAAAATCAGCCCCGCTGTATCTCCCATACTGGTCGGATCTAAGTGCGTTATTGGCATTCTTTTACATGCAGGAAGCGCCGGACTGCACCAAGATTTCCTGGACTTCACCAGAGATGGAAAAAGTCATTAAGTGGTTAATCCCTTTGATATTTGACGAGAAATTAATCGAATTGCCACATGGTTCAGAACGCAGGGACCCTGCAGAATTCGTATGTGACGACCATGCGATGACCACCGATTCAGGAATGTGGCGCTTAAACAATTATCAGAACAGGTCCGACTTGATGGTATTGCCCCTTCCGGATACCGACGACGGGCAGCGTTTGGTTCTGAAGAATGCTGTTGGCTGGTGCATCAATCAGCACCAGTCCGCGGAAACCATAGAAATGTGCGGACAGTATCTGGTCGAATTTGAGGATTTTCTCTGGCAGCATGTGGGACATGAGCCGAATGCCGTTTTAAATGGCCATTGCTGTCGCAGAAACATATTCCAGCCTCACGGCAAACCAGGAATACAAAACATTACCGGCCCCATCCGTAATGAATACGAAATTATTGCAAAAAATTCCAAATGGGAACTGCCGGGCGCCGACTGGGAAAAAGAGATTATGGGGAATTGCATTTCACAGATTGTCGCCAACCAGCAATATGCAAAAGATCCAAAATACTGGGTACAGTTTTTCAAGCAATCGGAATTATAATCAAAAGCTGAAATGGAAAAGGAGGGATTTGAGAAAATGAACAACTATCCATGCGGACAAAGACAAAAATGGAATCCAAGTCCCGAATTTGCAGATACGGCAAGACAGGGAAGTCGCAAAACATTGCATCATAGATGGTTCACTTTAATTGAACTCCTGGTTGTAATTGCGATCATCGCAATCCTCGCGGCAATGCTTCTTCCGGCCCTCAAGAATGCCAAGGATATGGCGAAAGGGGCGGTGTGCATCAATAGCCTCAAACAACTGGGGCTGGCTTTCATGGATTATGCGGAAAACAATAAAGACTGGATGCCACCGAATTATTTTGATGACGCTACCTACCATTCAGGCGGAAGACCGTGGCCAGCCCCTCTTGCTTATTTTTTCAACCCGAAAATCTGTGTGGAAAACGCCCTTTTCCTTGGTTACGATAGTGTCAGTGCGTTCAGATGTCCTGCGGAAGAACCTCCTTATGAGGTGACTTACACGGGTTTTTCATTTTGCGGATACCCCAGCGGAGAAAAAATGAGCGCCATTAAGAAGCCGGAAAACAGGGCCCGCCTATGTGATGGAGCCGGGGCTATTTATCCTGCCTGGGGGGCCACTTATGACGTTTCAAACAGAGGAAGATATCGGCACGTCAAAGGGTTGAACATTTTGTTTTTCGATCAGCACGTCGAACGAGGCAAATATCCCATGAACAGCCGGGGAACTCCTTGGGAGTAAAGATTAAAGTGTAAAAAAATATGCCGTCAAGTTGCCGGCGTTCCTGAAATACAATCGAATACAAAGGAGAATCGAAAAATGATAAAATTAGGGCTGTCTCTGCTGTCAATAGGATTGTCAATAAGTGTTTTCGGAACAGATGCTTTACGTCTGGATGCCGGACCTGACGGTGTTCCTCCGGCACCCGGATGGGAAAGGCTGGGTGCGAAACAGATTTATGAACCCGGCAAAAACAAACTGGGCTGGGAAAAAGTCTGGGGTTATGGGTATGGTGACAGTAAATCCGGAAGCGTGACCGAGAGCGCCATTGGCGCGTCACAGCCCGGAACCGAGGGGACTCTGATCGCCGAGATTCCGAACGGTGCATATTATGTCACTGTCCAAGTTGGATGTCCGGTACCCACCGAAGGACGGACCGCTCAGTGTGTGGAGATTAATGGAAAGTCGGTTTTACCTCCTCCCGGGGTTGGAGCATGGGGAAAAATGGTAAAACGACTTCTGCCTGCAGTCGTTGATAACGGAAAAATGCGCATTCGATTCTTCACCGCCGGGACTGAACCGAACCACCGACTGAACCTGATTGCACTGGAGATAACTCCGGCTTCCGATCCGGCAGAAGAGGAGCAAATCCGTGCCGAATGGAAGAAAACAGCTTCCCTGAAAACTGGTGAGATGCCAACAGTTGCGCTCGGAGGGAAGGAACGAAAAATAGTGAATATTGTAGCCCCAGGTGATTTGACAAAAACAACTGCTGCATCTGATGCGGCCGGATATTGCTTTTTCACCAAGGCCGATTCCGGAGAAATCCTGGCAAACACAATCCCTGACGATGCTGATGTCATCAGGCAGATAAGCGCTTTTGCGGCTCCGGGCGAGGAACAACCGTTCTTTGTGGGTGTTCATGCACTTCGCACGCTTGGCGGCATCACAGCCAGTGTCACAGACTTTAAGGATGCGTCCGGAAATATTCTGAAGTCGGACTGTTTTGATCTTCGAACTGTTACCAGCCTCTATCGTACGACAACTGACCGGCCCAATTATGCACGCCTCACCGGGGAGTTGCTGGAACGAAATTTCCCTTTTGATTTAACGGCAGGGAAAACACAGGGGCTGTATGTTCTTGCTCAAGTACCGGCAGACCAGAAACCCGGGCTCTACCGCGGAAGCCTGCAGATAAAACCAAAGGACGGAGGGACGCCTGGAAACCTTGCCATGAACCTGCGGGTTCTTCCTATAAAATTCGCTTCACCAAAAGAGGAACGCGACTGGATGCTTTGCCTTGACAACCGATGGGAACAAATGGATGATCTCGCCGTGGAAAAGGAAATCCAGGATCTTGCCCGACACGGTATCACCGGGATGATGATAGGCATACCTCCACTGTACGCCGGTGCGCTTGTGGAAACTCCCCAGGGTGAAATTACCGGAATCAAATGGGGAAATCGCATGGAGAAGTATCTGCGCAATGCCATAAAAAACGGTATTGACAGGACATTGATGCTGAGTGCAACACCTTTTTTAATGTGGCAGCTGCCTGCGTGGGGATTGGATGCCAAGGGAAAAGCATTCGCAGAGGTGCGTGAAGATGCGGGGCGCAAATATTTTCATTTGAATCATCCGGATGCATCCAGCAGCAGCCGGTTGAACATGTCGGGCTTTTATGGAATCCCGGCCGGATGCGATATGGTTTTACAGGTTGACTATAACAAGACCGGTGGAGGAAAAACAAGATTAAGCTTGGGTTTCAACGACACTCGGCGCGTAAAAACACAGGAACCGGTCGGTCTGGACATCCCAGACACAAACGGTCAGGCGGGTCATGTCGAAATCCGATTCAAAACCGTTGGAAACACAAGCCAGTATGTTGCTGATTTTTCCTTTGCGGCCGGAATGCCGGGTGAATTTGTCCTTGATGCAATCCGCCTGTTTCCTGCCGATGATCAGGAGTTTAACTACATGGTTAATCCTTATTGGGTGCGGAGGATGAACAATGAATTCAATGCTGACAAAGTCTGGCCTGAAGATTTCATCAAGAACTACCGGCAGTATATCGGGGCCTTAAACAAGGCTGCATCTACTCTTGGATTCAGGGAGTCCTTCGTTGTCGGGACCGATGAGGCCGGAGCTAGCAAGGAGAAGGAATACCGGGAGACCCATGAATTGAAGTATTCGAAGTCGGCAGGGATGAAAACATTCTGCAATCTATCAATACCACTGGCGCTCAAGATTCCCGAATTGGTGGACGCCCCATGTTTCTATGCAGACCTGTTTGGCTCAGAGGCAAATGAGCGTGCGGCAGTAAAGAAATTCAGGGATCTAGGTAAAAAAGTCTACCATGTAACCGCCGGCACTTATGCCGGGCAGAATTTCCATATCTCCACAAATCGTTATAATGTCGGATATTATTATTGGAAATCGAGTGTGCAGGGAACCTGGATCTGGACTTACCAGCGCTGGGGTGGAAGCCCATACGACGATTTTGACGGAGATGTAAAGGATTACTGCCTTGTCTATCCGCCTCGCCAAGCGGGGGGGGAGCCAATCCCTTCGATTGCCTGGGAAGGCGTTCGCGAGGGAAGAAGGGACTTCAACTATGTAAACACCCTTGAGCAGGAAATCGCTGCAACTGCGCTCCGGAATCCAGCGATGGCGGAATGCGGACAATACACTCTCGATTTTATCCGCAATGCAATTCCCTGGTACGATTCTTTCGATCCGAAACGGAATAATGACTTTTTCCTGAATGACCTGCGTTATCTGGCCGCATGGAGCATCATGGAGATGCAAAAGACATCGGCTTCCGGCAAATCTCCGTCTTTGCCGGACAAGATAGAATGGTCAATAAAAACATCAGAGCGGCAGAAAGATCTTGCACCTGCCCCAAATGTGCAACTGGTACCGGGATCGGCTAAACAAGATGATTTTTCACTTGACGGCAAGCTTGATGACAAATTCTGGGATGGTTCTTTAAAATTGTGCGAATTCCGCAGCTATCTGAATCCGGAAATTCTCGCGACCGACAAAACCGAAGTATACATGCGCCAGGACAGAGATAACCTTTATATCGGATGGCGCTGCTACGGTGATATGGGTAAACTGAAAAGTGAGGTCAGGAAAGACGAAAATGCCGTTTTCGGCGACGACAGCGTCGAGTTCTTCTTCAATCCCGGTAATCCTGAAAGCGGGCCCTATTATCAATTCTGCATGAATGCATCCGGAAGCAGGGGCGAACTGGAATGCATCGGCGGCCGGGTGAGTTCAATTTTCGCAGTCAATTATGGGGAACACAAGAGGGATCTGAAATGGAAATGCGAATGGCAGGGGAAAACCAGCATCCATGCAGACCGCTGGGAGGCGGAAATTGTTCTGCCGATGGCGCAGTTGAAACCTAAAGGCGATATGTGGTCTTTCCTGGCCGGAAGGAACAATAGATCTCGCGGCGAAACGGTATCGGTACCGTCAATTGGCATGTTTGACCAGCCGGAAAAATACCTGCCCCTTGCCCTCTCCATGAGGCATGACGGCAACGGTGCAATTCAAAAGTGGCCGTTGACCTCCTGCCGAAGCGGGGTTTACAAAAGCACTCTATCAAAACTTGGCAGCGACGGGAACGTCGCTATTGCAGTCAAGGGCAAGGATGGAATCCTTCGCAATTCAAAGGCTCAGATTACCGACGGGCAGGCCGAGATAAATTACGATTTGCAAACCGGTGACAGCCTTTGGGAAATGACTGTAGCGGACGCAAAAAGCGCCGTTCAATTGAATTATCAATTGACCGTGAAGGTGCCGGAAATAATAAAAATGAGTGCAAAAAAACAGATTTTCTTCCATGATAAGGCGACGACAGCCCAGTCCTTAGACATGGCTCTTGACATAGCCCTTGACCAAGGAAGCCGGAAAGGAACAAAACTGGAATTTATCCTGCGTTCCGGTAAATCAATAGTACATCGCGAAGTTCTGGATTCGACTGCGGATTCCTTGGATTTGCATTTGCCCCTGGCCGGTTTCGGCAGCGGATTTTACACAATAGAATCACGTCTGCTTGAAAACGGGAAAGAACTGGCAAAGACTTCGTTGCCAATCATAATTGTGCCGAATTACGCAAGTGCAGAGTAACGGAGCGACGGTTCATGAGTGTCGAAAGGAATCATGTGCGATAAAAAATCCATGAAAACCAGCAACAAAATAAAGTCCCCTGTGATGAAAGGCTTTGAAGCAGGATTGAGAAGCAGGGGGAATTTTGTGTCTTCCTGCGAAAATCCGGGAGCGGCCCTAAAACTGTTCATAGGTGCAGAAGCTTTTGGCGATAATATCAGGGTAGAGCTGAGCGCGGACAATAAAAACAACGATGTGACAGAAATAATAGTTTACCGGAAAAAGTTTTCAGAAATACAGGAGCTTTTAGGCCGGGGCGAAGTCGCCATGCTGGCGAACTCAAACAATAATGACAACTGTGGTTTGAATCGCTTTGACTTGAATGGAAATTCTCCCGATATCATACCCGTTGAGACCAGCAGCGAATGGTGGACACTTCTGGGAATCCCCGGAAATAACCGATATATATTCTTTGGTTTCAAAACCCCTGTCCAACATAGGACATTTCTCCGCGTGAAGGACGGGTATTTTGAATGCGGATGCATGATCCAACGGAAACTCGCAGCAGGTGACAAGTTCATTTCCGACACTCTGTCGATTAGGGAAGGCGCCTCTCCACACGAGCTTCTTGAGGCTTTCGGCGATTTCTGCGCCAAAACAGTTCCATGCCGGATAACCGCTGAACGAGGGGTCGGATGGAATTCCTGGGATTATTATTTCAGGATATTCGAAGAAGATGACTTGAAGGAAAACATAAGGGCGATAAAGAAATCCACCGCGAAGACGGGCATAGCGCTAAATACTCTAGTGATTGATGACGGATGGTTCAATGATTTCGGAGACTGGCGCACAAACGGGCGTTTCCCGAGCGGGCTGGAGGGGATGTCCAGGATTATCAAAGACTCCGGATTAAATCCAGGCATATGGCTTGCACCTTTTAATGTTCATTATTTTACCAAGACTCTCTTACGGACTCCGGAGATATGTGCATCATGTGAGGACGAGAAAACACAAATTGAGGAATGGCCGTTCGGCCCGTTGAGATTTGTGGATCCCACCCACCCAGAAGGGAAAAAATTCCTAACTGAAATATTTACTGGTTTAAAACGCGCTGGGTTTTCCTATTTCAAGGTGGATTTCCTGCATTATCTTATAACTTTCGGAAAGAATAAGCGGTTTTTCAAAAATAACCTGGGAAAAATGGAAATACTTCGCCTCGGACTGAAAATCATTCGCGCCGCAATCGGCGAGGATTCTTATCTTCTGACCTGCGGCTGCCCGCCGGAAGCCGCTCTAGGCATCGCTGATGCAAACCGCATAGGCGGTGATATCAGCACATATAACTCAACAACACAGATTAATTCCCGTTTTCTCGCAACAAGATACTGGATGAACAATCGATTATGCACATCCGACCCTGATTTCCTCATCACACGCTGCGATGCGACCGCAAATGACACCCACCATAACCCTTTGCACTTGAACCCAGAAAAAGGTTCCCGCTCCGGCGAGCCATGGAAAGACGAGAAGGATCCGCTTATTTGGGCGACACTTGTTGGCATGAGCGGCGGAGATATTGTTCTTGCAGACCATCTGGGGAAATTGAATATAAAAGGATTTGAGATTATCAGAACAACAATTAAAAATTCCTCTCCGGACGCGGCCAGGCCGCTTGACCTCATGGAAAAACGTCATCCCGAAATATGGTTCAGAGAAGGGGTTAAACCCGCGTTGGCGGTCATAAACTGGTCAACATCCCATCGAAAAATCCCTTTGCCGGTCAGTGAATTCCCATCCTTAAAACAGTTCACCGGTATCGCAGATATCTGGAATGGAATAAAAATCTCGGATGAAAAAGGACTTTTGACAGCTGATATTCCACCGTTAAACGTTGCATGGTTTGTAAAATAAATGGAGATGGTCCATGAATGTGAGAATTAAGGCTCTCGGTGCGGTTGCCGGCAACAAGTTGATTACTTCTTTGCCGTTGCCTCCGGAATTTGTCAACATTACAATTCCAGGAGCATCCCGCTTCCAGGTTTCAAATCTCGGCGCCTGGCCGATTCGGGCATTGGCGAATCCGTCGGTAACGTCCGGATTTTCTGGAGTAGAATCGGCAAAAACCTGGAATCTGCCGCCACGCCGCGCACTGATCATGGCGGAATTCCCGAAAAAAATGCCCGGGTATGTTGATATTGAATTAATACCCGCAAACAAAACTGGAAATAAACCGGCATCATTACCGGAAAACATTGCACGTATTGTAACGGATCAGGAGACATACCACAAGAGGGACGACAAAATCTACCATTATGTCCGCAGGGAGGAATCATTGCGGATTTGCACGGGGAAAAATGAATATGCTTTGCGCCTGGGAATGGAAATGCCTTCTGGCGAAAAAAACTATCAGCAATGGTGCACCATCATTCCGGCATCTCACGGTGAAATGTTCAGTTCCTTCACTTTCGGGGGACATATCTATGCCGGTTTGGAAGACCGTCCAATGACTGTCGATGAAGCCAGGAATGTCGATAAACTCGATTTTGCCAGAGAACGGACTGTTGCGGCGAGGGCATTTATCCGTCTTGAATGCGACGGGCGCATGGAAGTTGATGCGCATTTCGCAAATATCCAGGGTTATGGATCCGGAGACATGTGTTTCGGCCTGCCGTTTATTGAAATTACCCTGATATCGGGGGAGGAACCGGAAATCCATACGGAAACAACCCCTGAACGCGTGACTCGAAACGCCGGAACTTGGCGATGGTCCCCGTTGGCGACAACTAAAATATTTTTGGGTCATAATCAAGCCGGTCTCGGCGGTGGCCTTGCCGGAGGCGGAGGCAAAGAGTACGAAGAAAAATTTGTAGACCATTCAGAGGAAGGCCTGGTCAACGGAGCGGGATGCTCATTTCACCTGGAGGTATCTCCGCGCGCGTCTGTTTGCCCGATCAGATACATGGCTGATTCTGGGACGTATGTCTCCTTCTCGCTGTTTGGCATCCAGACTCCTGCAACAAGGCACAACCGATTCCCCTTCACGCACGAGCTGTCAAACCTGTGCCGGGATGTTTTCTTGCGCAATGTCGCCAAGGATGGAATCTGCCGCGGTGGAGTCTACCGCTATATGGATCAACATCCGCAAGGGCGCTACGAGTTTTCGATGGATGGGAACGAGGCGGCTTTCCTGTGGCGGGGCGCATATCTGTGCGGAGATCCGGAATTATATAAATTGGCATGGAATGCAGCGCGTTTCATCGGGGATGTGGCGCTGGATCACTATTACTTCAACATCCATTATCATGCTGACAACTCGGAATGGAAGGTTTTCTCACTTATCTACCTGCGTTTCGCCGGCATGATTTATAACTATCTTGAAAGCGGTGATCCGTGGTACCTGGAAATGTCACGGGCCGTGGCCGACCGGTGGATTACCGTAAACCGTCAGAACCAGCCCAGGCGCAACATGGGAAGGGATACCGAGCCTGTCGAAGGAATTCTGCTTCTATATGATTTGACCGGGGATGACCACTATTTCCAGGCAGCTTGGGAAATCGCATCTGACGTAAGCCGGTCATTGGATGAAAACTACTACTGGCGCAGCGGTTTCGGTGTTGGCCCGTACTGGGGAACAAATGCATTGGTCGGGACCGCTTGGAACGGCTCACACCTTTTTGCCGGCATATCCGAATTTGTCCTGAGGGCAACCCCGGAAACATGTTCTAACTATGCGGAACTCCTTAAGAGCTCCTGCGGCATGGCCCGGCGAATCATTAAAAGCATAGACGAAGATTATCAGGGATTCCATCGCACCAGCGGCGGATTCCTGCGCCGTATGGCGTTGATTGCACAAGTTGCAAACGACCGCGAACTGGCATCTGAAATTGCAAGGGTCATGAATGGAATTAGACTTAACTACGAACAGACCGGGGAAAAGTTTTTTGACACCGGGCACCACTGTGCAGGATACATTGAAGGTGATTTTGTCCTGAACACTCTAGATATTTTGAGGTGAATTCATACTTTCGGATACTGCTACTATTTTATAAATTGGAAACGTACTATCTCCGTCATAAGGAGCAGTGCCGGTTTTTCCTGTGATTTTATCTTGATTATTCTCTGCTGACTGACTATCTTTAGAAAGTTTGGAAATCGAAATTTCTATCATTATTTTAAGAGGGAAAGGCATTCATGCCTTGGTACGTCTTATGAAAAAAACCATCTGCATTTTATCGTTTATCTCCGTTTGCCTTTTTATTTCAGCAGCCGAGCAAAAAGCAAAGGTCCAGTCGTTCCGACCCCATGAAATTGAAAAGTCCATGGGCGGAACAGTGAAGACTGAGTTCAGGGACAAACCCGT
>CAZION010000142.1:0-18050 GCA_964540865.1 uncultured Victivallis sp. | reverse complement strand
CAAGAAAAAACGTCCACCTGTTTTGAGGCTAATATCGCCTTTTTTCAGCGGAATCAATTGAGGGGGCATGACCCCGTGACCATCAGGCTTAAAAGCATGGTGCAAGATGAAGTGGGGTCCTTCCGATGAATTCGCAGTTATCCTTCCAATACTGCCCAAGTCCGGCATATCTAATTCGATCGTTTCGCGGTCAATAAAAGATGTTACGGACTTCGCCACAACAAATACAAAAATCAAAAAGGGCAATTTTGAGGCTCTCAGCGAGACAACACTAGCCGGAATCCGTAGTGGTCTTCAGTAATCCATACGCTGCTTCCAGGTTGCTCAGCGCAGGACCAGTAGGACCAGTCACGATAAGTCCTCAGGGGAGGATGGCATTGGTGTATTCACCGTTAGTCACTTTGTATTTTCCAACCCAGCAGTCCAACGCCTTTATCCACACAAATTCTATCCCGATTTCAGGAACACGCCAATCACTACCGGAAACAGGCTTATGCATCTCTAGGTTCTCCAATTCTAACGAATAAAAAAACTGAAGCTACCTTCAAGACAAAACCAATAATCCTTTTCATCCCCCCCTTATGTAAAATCCCCTAATCTGCGTAAAAGTATAATCCGAAAACAATGCTAGTCAAATGAAGTATGGCAATACTACCAGCAACACGCTCCGGCGATAATATAAAAGGGGCTTTTTAATGCAACGGGTATGTAATGTAATGGAGTTGCCAATTTTTCTTTTTTAAAAAGGGCAAAATCCACTTTTCTTCTTGACAAAAAAACGCATAACGTGTTGTATTGCTTGCCGTTCTTCGATTCATTTCTCTGATGAATTTATCCTTTGCGGGATAATAGCCTTCTTTAAGGCCGCCCCCCCTAGTTGCAAAAAGAGTTATACTGTCCGCACGAATATTGCGATGCCAAATTTCAACGGGTGGATTCTCGGAAATTTTATTAATGATTCCGTCTAATTCGGCCTTTCTGCTTTGACAAAAATCTATCTTATGAGGATTACTTATTGCATGTTCTTCAAGATCTCTCTGGTATTTTTTTCGGAGATCTTCTGCAATACCGGGTAACTTCTCTCCCACCCTTTGCTTTCCCCTCGGTACCCTTTTCCACATTACCGCAATATATTTGGATAAATCATCCTTGTCACTTTGCGCTAAAATCTCACTATTGAGAATTTTTTTAATTACCTCTCTTGCCGGCAATTCAATATCTTTGTTAAGGTAATTTTCTAATTCAGGTGTATATAAGTCGCAACTATTGGCAATTCTTTTAATTGGTGCAGCAAATATTCTTGTGTCTTTTTTGTCATAAATATATATTTTTGCGCTGTCGGGGACGGTAAATCCATTAAGATAATATTGTGGAATATAATGATTATTCACGGTTTACTTTTTCCGCGTCTACCAAAGCCTTTCCATTTTTTTCATTTGGTCATGAAAACTAAAACAAGGACAACTACTTGGGATTAATAGCTGCTCATAAGTTGTTTCATCACTCCAATCTTCACTATTTACATAATTAACAGTATTAAAATTTATCCTAACACGGACACAAGAAAAGAGAAATAGAGTATTCTAGGGAGAAGGACTGCTATACTATTGTTTGACTATTTATTGAAAAAGCGCCATAAATGCCCATTCTTGACAGTAAATGACTTTTTTAAGAAAAGAAGGTGTTTTTGAGGCTAAAAAAGATGGTGCCGACAATAGGATTTGAACCTACACCCCCTTGCGAGGACTACGCCCTGAACGTAGCGCGTCTGCCAGTTCCGCCATGTCGGCACGCTAAAAAAATTGGATGACTGGATGATTGGGATGTTTGGCTATAGAAAACCATCGATCCGGCAAACCAACAAACGAGCCGTCCATTTCTGGCAAGCCCTTATCTTATTCCAATTCCTTTTTTTTGCAAGCAGCGATTCGCTCAAAAATCATTTTCATGTTTGTCGCTCTTCATGATTTTAATTTTTCGTTCAGGGGCTATTTTATCAAAAACAAATAACGGTCTATGGAGTAATGGGTAAATACATATGGAAATTGGCTGATGTTCCTGAAAATAAGATACGAGAACTGATGACAAGTCTGAGTTGTTCCAGGCCGTTAGCTCTCTTCTTTGCAGCAAGGGGAATAAATCACAGCTCCGCCGAAATGTTCTTTCAGACCCCGCTTCAGGGGCTTGGAGATCCCTATAGAATTCCCGGAATGGTGGAATCCGCAAAACGACTTTGGGATGCCGTAATGTCAAAGGAGAAAATCCTGATTCACGGCGACTATGACACCGACGGGGTGACTGCAGCGGCCCTCCTCCACTGGGTGCTTTCTGAAAACGGCGCCGACGTTTCATGTTTTCTCCCCGACCGATTTGACGATGGGTACGGCTTCACCGTAGAATCGCTCTCAAAAGCCCTTTCTGAAACAAACTACAAGCTGATCGTGACAGTCGACTGCGGTATTACAAGCAATGAAACTGTTGATGCCGCCAATTCCAGGGGTGTCGATGTCATTATCACAGATCATCATGAACCAAAAACCGCCATCCCGAAAGCCTTCAGTGTAATAAACCCGAAAATCCACGCGTCCCTCTCAGACCTTCATATCCTGGCAGGAGTGGGCATCTCATTCAAATTATGTCACGCCTTCATAAAATACGGCAAGGAAAACCTTTTCCTCAATGACAAGTTCGACCTCAAGGACGGACTTGATCTTGTGGCGCTCGGAACAGTCGCCGACATCGTCCCTCTGACAGGTGAAAACAGGATTCTAGTACGCAACGGGCTGAAAGTCCTGAGCAGGCAGGTCCGGCCCGGCATCCGCGCCCTCTGTGAAATAGCTGGAATTAACTCTGAAATAAAAGCCTCGGATATAACGTTCTGTCTCGCGCCGCGGCTCAATGCAGCCGGCAGGCTTGGAAATGCGAAAGTCGCATTCGATCTTCTCAGTACCGGAAATATTATCGAGGCCTACAGATATGCCGAGCAGCTAGAGGGTTTCAATCACAAGAGGCAGACAAAGGAAGAAGAAATAATTTCCGCGGTCTCAGCCCAGATCAAAAACAAGGTGGACCTTGCCGGCAACTTCTCCATTATCGTAGCAGGAGAAGGCTGGCATCAGGGAGTAATTGGAATAGTTGCATCGCGGCTTGCAAAGGAACACCATCGCCCTTCAATAGTCTTCAGCATCAATGGAGACCTCGCCCTCGGTTCCGGAAGAAGTGTGGACAATATAAACATACTTGACGTGCTCTTGGAATGCACCGACCTCCTTGAGAGATACGGCGGACATCCAATGGCAGCAGGACTATGCATAAAGACCGGCAGGCTTGAAGAATTCAACGTGAGATTTGAAGCCGCCATCCAGAAACTCACAAACAGGAAGCATGCGGTTCCACAGCTTTCGATTGACGGTGAAGTTGAAATGCGCGAGTTAAACGGAGACTTCTTCTCCCTTCTTGAGAAATTAGAACCCTTCGGCTACTGCAACTCTCAGCCGCTTTTCAGGATAAACGGGCTGCAGGCGTTTAAAATCCTGCCTGCGGCGGCGAACCATTCCCGTGGATACCTTAAAGACAAAAGGGAAAACATAATACCGTTCATAGCTTTCAACAGAACAGTGAATTCCTTGCCACCGAATCCCTTGTGGGATATAGTAGCCTCACCGCAGATGAATAAATTCCGCGGCGATTCAACTCCACAGCTCCAGATTTTAGATTTATGCCAGAGCGAGTGAACACAGACTAATCCGGAAATAGTTTAATGCAGGAAAAAGCGCTGCCAAAACTGGAAGACATCGGTTATGAATTCAGAAACCTGCAGTTTCTGACAGAAGCCGTCACGCACCGTTCGTATGCCGTTGAAAACGGATTAAACTACGACAACCAGCGCCTGGAATTTTTCGGTGACGCAGTCATCCAGCTAATAATCACCGAATATCTCTACAGCAGATATCCTTCACATGACGAGGGGCTCTTGACCAAGATGAGGTCTTCACTGAACCAGCAGAGCACTCTTGCGAACTTCGCAAAGAACATCAGTCTGGGAAACTTCCTCAGGCTTGGCAAGGGGGAATTCAAAGCCAACGGGCAGGAGAGGAATTCAACTCTCTGCGATACATTTGAGGCATTGACGGGAGCTATATACCTCGACGGAGGACATGAGGCTGCGAAGAACTTCCTCGTTCCGCTTATAGACGATCTCTACCCTTCCCCGGAATCCCTGCTTCAGGCTGCAAATCCAAAGGGGTTCCTCCAGGAACTGACCCAGAAGAAATGGGGCACAAAACCTATCTATAAAATCGAGGAGATGACGGGACCGGACCATCAGAGAACTTTTGTCGTTTCAGTCACAGTCAATGACAAGATAGCAGGCTCAGGAACAGCCACAAGCTGCAAGGCCGCTGAAAGCGCAGCCGCAGAAGCCGCATTGAAGGAACTAGAGGCTGAAAGGGAAAAAACTGAACTTCCAACATTCAACATCGAACTTCCAACATCGAATGGGGAAAAATGACAGACGGCATAAGAAAGTATTCAGAATAAAATCCCCTCTGAATATCCTCCTGTCATATTTTTTTCGGAGAAAAAAATATCATGAAGAATAATTTCACCCTGGCATATCCCCCGAAGATTATTTTCGGAGAGGGCTCACTTAGGGAACTGCCGGGCAATCTCCCCGAAAAATCACGCATACTCCTAGTCACAGGAAAAAGCCTCGTACAGTCAGGAAAAATAGAAGATGTCAAAAGGATTCTTTCAGCGTTTGAGATTATCCATTTCTGCGGAATACCGTCTGAACCTCCACTTTCGTCGGTTGACGAGCTGACAGTTCTTGGCAGAAAGAAAAAGGTCACTGCGGTTGTCGCAATCGGCGGCGGCAGTGTGATCGATGCAGCAAAAGCAGCGGCAATGCTGATTCCACGTGAAGGAACATGCGGTGACTATTTCTACGGCATTAGGAAGATAATGGACAGAGGTCTTTTCTTTGCGGCAATCCCGACCACAGCGGGAACCGGCGCGGAAGTAACGGTGAATTCAGTCCTCACCGATCCGGAAACAAAAATAAAGAAATCAATCCGGAGCCCTTTCATGGTTCCCGATCTTGCAATCGTCGATCCGGTTCTCACCCTCGGGGCTTCGCCAGGACTTACTGCGGCAAGCGGCCTCGATGCTTTCACCCAGGCGGTTGAATCCTTCACTTCCGCAGATGCGAACTCCGCAACAAAGGCACTTGCATGCAAAGCCGCAGGAATAATCTTCCACAATATCGCAGCAGCCTGTGAAAACGGAAATGACATGGATGCAAGAACGGAAATGGCGAAAGGGAGCTTGTTGTCGGCAATGGCTTTTTCACAGAGCGGGCTCGGCGCAGTGCACGGCCTCGCCCATCCCGCAGGCGCCTTTCTCGGCATACCCCACGGAGTGATATGCGCAATACTGCTTTCACCGGTGCTGGAGTGGAATCTCCCAGAATGCCGGGCCGATTACGATGAACTTGCAAGAACCTGCGGGCTTCGAGATGCGGACGAATTCATCCTTGGAATCAGGAATCTCTGTTCAAAACTTAAAATCCCAGCGGACCTCTCAGGCTATGGGTTGAAGTCAGAACACTTCCCATTCATAATAAAAAACTGCCGGAGCAGAAGCATGGAATGCAATCCGAGACAGATGACGGACGCAGATATTGTAAAACTACTTGATTCCCTCGCCAGACAATTCACCGGAAATTCCAAATGCATGGATTGATAATTCCGATCTCTTGGATGTTCAATTATTCTTCTATCTCAGGGGGCTTTAGAATGACCTGACCTTCAAAACGCAGGTCTATTGTAATGGCTGGATTGTTAGTTGCCTTCCTCTGTCTGAGCGTATCCCGGAGCACGGCCATTTTCTCATCTATCTTAGATCTGGGCAAAATGGCGCATAGGGGGATGTCCGCACTTGTGGTAATGAAACTCATCTGAATCTCCCGCGGCGTGCTTAGGCTCACTTTAAGGACTTTGATTTCGGGATATTTCTTCACAACCGTCATAATCAGGTCAAGAGCCTGTTTAAGCTGAGGCATGTCCTGGCCAGGCGTTAAAGGGGGATTATCAACTTTGAAACCTGTGATGACCGGAAGATTGCGTCTAAGGTTCACACATGATTTAGCCTCCATCACAATACCGCTCGAATCTACAATCCATTGTGAATTTGCACTGTAGAGGAACGCCCTGGGGATGCGCTCAACAATATTGATCTGGATGGTATCTGGCAGAATCCGAGAGACGGTCACCCTGTCGATGCTCGGCTGCAATCTCAGTTTTTCGCATATCTGCTGGAGGTTGACCCCAAAGAGATTTGTCGCCCCAGTCTTTATTTCAAGTATTTTCGAGACTTCCGGGCCCTTGCCGTTCCACCAGCCGCTGCTCCTCACATCAATATGTCGTATAATGAAATGATCGTTCTGAGGGAAAAGTGAACGCGAAGCGAGCCAGAAAGCAAAAACTATCGCACTGACGATAATCATAAACGTAGAAAAAACCAAGCCTATCCTCATGCCCGGTTTCTTCAGGATATTTGTCTTTACGCTCTTTACTGCCATTTCCCGCTATCAGTTATCAGTTATCAGTTATCAGTTATCAGTTATCAGTTATCAGTTATCAGTTGATGCAATTTCAAAAGTAGTCAGAATTCAGGAGTCAGAATAATAGCTCATAGTTCTTAGCTCACAGCTATCAGCCGACAACTATGAACTAAAAAATTTTCTGAATTCCTGCAAAACTCGAGTTTTGCAATTACCTCATACATTTAATTTCACAGAATGTCTGTGATATTCCTGAAGGCTGCAGATCTCCATCGTCTTCATTTCACGGAGGGCCTTAAGACCCTCGATAGCAGCATTCATTCCGTTGATTGTAGTTATTATAGGTATGCCACGTATTGTCGCTTCGGCACGCATCTGTATTTCATCCACCTTCGGAACCGGCCCGGATGAAGGCGTGTTTATAATCCAAGTCAGCTCATGGCTGTGGATAAGGTCAATCGCATTCGGCCGTCCGTCTGAAACCTTGAACAAGGCAAAAGATTTTATTCCGTTATCCATAAGTTTCGTGGATGTGGATCTTGTGGCGTAAATCTTGAAACCCAAGCTGACAAGCTCTCTCGCCAGTGGAACTGCAGCCTCCTTGTCTTCATCCCTGATGCTCAGGAAGACATTCCCGCTTACGGGGAGGGTGTTGCCTGCGGCCATCTGGGATTTCAGGTAGGCCATACCCGCGCTGTAGTCAAGCCCCATCACTTCGCCAGTGGACTTCATTTCAGGGGAAAGCACAATATCGATTCCGGGGAAGCGTTTGAACGGGAATACCGCCTCCTTTACGGAAACATGTTTTGGAATTATCTCTCGAGTGAACCCAAGGTCCTTTAGCTTTTTACCCACCATGACAAGAGCTGCGAGTTTAGCAAGAGGAGCGCCTATAGCCTTGCTTACAAACGGCACAGTCCTCGATGCACGGGGATTAACTTCAAGTATGTATACTTCGCCTTTTTGAACGGCATACTGGACATTCATGAGTCCGCAAACATTCAATTCCTTCGCTAGGGCAAATGTATGTTCACGGATCTTCTCCAGAATCTTGTTGTCCAATGTAAGAGTGGGGATCGAACATGCGCTGTCTCCAGAATGAATTCCAGCGAGTTCAATATGTTCCATGATTGCGCCTATAACGGATGTCTCCCCGTCGGAAATGCAGTCGACATCAAGCTCCTGGGCGTTTTCAAGATATCTGTCAATAAGAATCGGCTTCTCGCCTGAAATATCAACAGCCTCCTCCATGTACTTGCGGAGCCATTTTTCATTATAGACTATCACCATTGCGCGGCCACCGAGCACGAATGAAGGGCGCACAAGAACTGGATACCCGATCCTCTCGGCTATTTTCACGGCTTGTTCGGCATTTGTAGCAATACCGTTCTCTGGCTGTTTTATGCCTATCTTGTTAACAAGCTTCTGGAAGATCTCGCGGTCTTCAGCAGCTTCAATGCTCGAAGGGCTGGTTCCGATAATCTTAACACCGTTCTTCTCGAGTTCCTTGGCTATGTTCAGAGGTGTCTGTCCGCCGAACTGCACAATTACGCCGTCACACTTCTCCCTCTCATAAATATGAAGGACATCCTCGACGGTCAGGGGCTCGAAATAAAGTTTGTCGCTCGTATCATAATCTGTACTGACGGTTTCAGGATTGCTGTTGACCATAATAGTCTCGAACCCGGCCTTCCTTAGCGCAAATGAGGCATGTACGCAACAGTAGTCAAACTCGATGCCCTGCCCTATCCTGTTGGGCCCTCCGCCAAGAATCATGATTTTCTTCTTGTCGGTTTTCCTGGTTTCATCAACATCGCCATACGTTGAGTAGAAGTATGGGGTGAACGCATCAAACTCCGCGGCGCATGTGTCAACAAGGCTGTATACCGGAAGAAGATTGATCTGTTTTCTCGCCTTCCTCACAGCCTCTTCGGTTGACTTAAGGAGATAGGCTATCTGTTTGTCGGAATAACCGTATTCCTTGATCTGCCTGAAAAAAACGGGATCGTTCCTCAGTTTATCCAGAGTGCCCGCACCGCTGATCTCGTCTTCGAACATCGACAATTCGTGCATATGCCTTAAAAACCATGGGTCTATTCCAGTAATTTCATTAACCTTTTCAATGGTCCATCCGCGCCTGAAAGCCTCTCTTACATAGAAAAGACGTAAATCGTTCGGCCTCTTTAGTTGAGCTTGAACAATTTCATCAGACTCCCCGTGCAGTTTCAGATCCTTCGGTCCTGCGCCGTATCCCCCCCTTCCGATCTCCAGCGAACGGTAGGCTTTCTGAAGGGACTGCTTGAAGGTCTTTCCGATACTCATAGTTTCACCAACCGACTTCATCTGGGTTGTCAGGGTGCTGTCGGCGGTCGGGAATTTCTCAAAGGCGAACCGCGGTATCTTTGTCACAACATAGTCGATTGCAGGCTCGAAACAGGCCGGTGTCTTCAATGTTATGTCATTCTTTATTTCATCCAAGGTGTAGCCTACTGCTAGTTTCGCTGCGATTTTCGCAATCGGGAAACCGGTGGCCTTTGATGCGAGGGCGCTTGAACGGGAAACCCGAGGATTCATTTCAATGATGACCATGCGTCCGGTTTTGGGATCGACCGCCCACTGAACATTTGAACCACCGGTCTCGACACCGATCGCCCGCATTACAGCAAGACTTGCGTCGCGCATGATCTGATATTCCCTGTCGGTAAGTGTCTGCGCAGGGGCAACGGTTATGCTGTCGCCGGTATGGACCCCCATAGGATCGATGTTTTCTATGGAGCAGACAATTACTGCATTGTCTTTTTTATCGCGCATCACTTCAAGTTCAAATTCCTTCCAGCCGAGGAGGGATTCTTCTATTAGCACTTCGCTTGTTGGGCTGGCGGCAAGACCACGTTCTACGATTGTATTGAATTCGTCCCAGCCGTATGCTATTCCTCCACCGGTTCCGCCAAGCGTAAAGCCAGGCCTGATAATTACCGGGAATTTACCGATAGCCTCAAAATCCCTTACCGCTTCGGCCATATTATGGGCTGAATAACTTTTCGGTATATCTAGGCCTATCTCCGCCATTGCCTTCTTGAACAGCGACCTGTCCTCGGCCTTGCGGATTGCCTCGGCGTTCGCACCAATCATCTCCACATTATATCTCTTGAGAATTCCCGCCTCAGAAAGCTCCATAGCCAGATTGAGAGCAGTCTGCCCCCCCATAGTTGGAAGAAGGGCGTCAGGCCTTTCCCTCCTTATTATTTCCTGGAGGAAATCCCTTGTAAGGGGTTCGATGTATGTGCAATCGGCAAACTCCGGATCCGTCATTATTGTCGCAGGATTGCTGTTCACAAGGACAACCTTGTATCCCTCTTCCCTGAGAGCCTTGCAGGCCTGCGTTCCAGAGTAATCGAATTCACAGGCCTGTCCGATGACAATCGGGCCTGAACCTATCAGCATAATTTTCTTTATGTCTTTTCTTTTGGGCATTATATCACTTCCGGACTTTGGGTTTCAATATTTTTATGGTCGAATCACTGGATTTTTTATGGAGTACAACTATACTTTGAAGATTGAAACTTTCCATATTCATTGTTTTTTTAGTTCGGAAAAAAATGGAGATAAATTCATAAAATGTTTAAACGTCGCAGACTGGGTGCAACTTATACCCGCGCGCCGGCACAGAATGTGCAGGCTTCACTTACAGGCAATTTTTCAAAATTGCTATTCACCATATTCATATGCATAGCCTATCTCGCTTTGCTCTATGTTGCGGTTGGCTTAGTAAGGTTCCTCGGAACTGAAATAACCGAAATATGGGATAAGGAGATAACAGTCCTGGAAATATACAACAATCCGTACTGCATCCCAATCAAAGTCGGCGGGATTATCTTCATTATTTTCTATGTCTTCCGCGATAAGATGACCAACAGATAGATTACCTGACAATGCCATCAAAAATACCAGACATCCTGCGGAAAATAGTTGAGACAAAGAAAAATGAAGTTGTCTCCTCTCACAAGGACATACATCTCTTCCGCGAAAGGATAAATGAAATACCCGCCGCGCTTGCCTTCAAAGACGCCGTTTCCGGAGAAAACCTGTCGGTAATAGCGGAAATAAAAAAAGCGTCGCCGTCCGTCGGGATAATATCGGAAAACTTCAATCCTCTGAAAATCGCATCGGCATACCGCAAAGGCGGAGCCAACGCAGTAAGCATCCTCACCGACAGAACATACTTCAACGGAGACATCGGCATAATCCCCCTCGTAAGGAAAACCCTCAAGGACATCCCGATTCTCCGCAAGGATTTCATAATCGACTCATCTCAGATATTCGAGGCCAGGGCATATGGCGCGGACTCCTTTCTGCTCATTGCCGGAATACTGTCCGACTCCCAGATGCAGGATTTCATCGCCCTGGGACGAAGCCTAGGGATGGAACCGCTGGTCGAAGTCCACTGCGAAGAGGAATTGTCGAATTCAGTACAGGCTGGAGCGGAAATAATAGGTGTGAACAACCGGAATCTCAGGAACTTCCAAGTCAGCATCCAAATCTCAGAAAGACTCATCCCCATGATCCCGCCACATATTACCGCAGTTTCAGAAAGTGGGATTAAATGCGCAAAAGACACAAGACATCTTTTCCATCTAGGATTCAACGCGGTTCTTGTCGGAGAAGCACTGATGCGTTCAGGAGTAGAGAACTGCGGCAAAATCATTTCCGATTTCAAGGAGTAAGACGGCTTTGTCTGCAACCCAAAAGAGTAACCACAGAGGCGCAGAGACACAAAGTTATTTCAATAATGAAAAATGAATAACGTAACTTCAACGCTATTATGTATAAACCCCTGTGACTTTGCGTCTCTGTGGTTAAAATATGAATCAATAACATGAAAGACAATATGAAAACATTAAGACTGTCAATGATGACGGCACTGCTTTTGACCTCGGCTCTCCTTTTTCCCTCATGCAAATCCGGAGACAATGTCAAAATGGGGGTGGTCAAGGACGTTGAACACTTCCCAAAGATAAAGAATTACAACCTCGAATTCGACTGTGTCTCCCCGGTAAGGACTTTCAACATCAACGAACCGGCCTTATTGATTTTCAGACTCACCAACCTTTCAGACAAGAAACTCATTGTATATGAATGGAAGATGATCGACGACTATAATCTTAAGATTTTTGTGGCGCCATGGGAGGAGGGAATGCCAACGCCGGAACAGGACAAATGGACATGCATTGCACCTGTCTTAAAAAAACCTGTCAGGAGGATGACCCTAGAACTTGCCCACGACAATTCAACTATTGTTGAGAAGACCATTGATTTCAAGAAGGATGTGATCAAGAAGGAAATTGACAAACCGCAGACTTTCATCCTCTACGCGGAACTTTACATCGAATCTCTGCCGTTGAAATCACGCCCGGCTAAAATCACAATAAATCCATAGTGATATGAGTGACTTGAAAAACCAACGCCTTCAATTCGCCCAACGGACAAGGATAGAACAAGCTACCTTTGCATTCCATATGTCACCTTCAAGGGGTTGCCAACAGGATGATAATGAACATGCACCCGCTTCAGCAAGCTTATCCTTCGATGAAGCTCATGCTCCACATCGCTGGCAATGCGATCGCCTTCGGTCACTGTCAGCGAACCGTCAATACCAATAGTCACATTGATGACCAGATACTCCCCGAAACGATGGGCAAGTATTTCTTCCACCTCTTTCACTCCCGGGATACTTGACAAAGCATCGGTAACCTCATGATTCAGCATCTTTCCGGGGACAGTATCCATCAGGTCGTCTGACGACTTGCGTAAAATCTCAATTCCGGTGCGAAGAATTACCAGCGCAACCAAGGCGCCGGCAAGCGGATCCACCCAGGTGTACCCCATCCTGCCCAGAAAAATACCGACACTTGCAGCCGACGCCGCATAAATATCATTGCGATGGTCGCACGCCAGCGCGATTATTGCAGAATTATTCGTCTTCTTGCCAATCTTCTGAGTCATGGCGGTTAATGCAATCTTCATTCCCACGGTGAGGAGTCCGACACCGAGAGCCGCCAGCGAGGCACCGCCAAAATCTGCTTTTGCCGTCCAGAGATCATAAACCTTGTTGACCGCATCCCAGAATATTGCAATTGCGGTTGTCACAACGAATGCGCCCACCGCCAACGCTGCAATACTTTCCAATTGCCGGTGCCCGTAAGGATGTTCATCATCCGCAGGCTTGTGAGCTTTCACCATGAAAATGCGTACAACTATATAATAAGCGACATCCGATGTCGAGTTAATGCCGTCCGCCAAAAGCGCAGGACTGTGTCCGACAACTCCTATGACAGTCTTGAGCACGGCCAGGAAAATATTGGAGAACAATCCAACATTTACAGCCAACATGCTGTAATCCTTCTGGTCCTTGGCTTCCATCATTGTTCCTTGGTTCAAATCTACAGTGGTGTGAGTTAGCATTTAATTCTGAATTCCCGCAAAACGCAAATGCGGCTCTTGCAGTTGACCGTGTAATCTATTGTCTATTATATTTCTTTCAATGCACCATTCAATGAAAATAAAAAAAAGAGACGGTGTCCAGCCGCCTCTTTCTTTATAATCTTATTTCTTATGCTTATCCTATGGCGACACCGCCGGTCTCGCCTGTCCTGATCCTCAGACATTCCTCCAGATCAAGCACGAATATTTTACCATCTCCGACTTCGCCGGTCCGTCCGCCTGCGACTATCGCATCAATCGCCGGCTTAACGAAATCGTCATTCACCGCTATCTCAAGCTTGATCTTCTTCAGAAGGCTTCCCGCCTCCTTGTGGCTCCTGTAAACTGTCGCCACACCTTTCTGGCGCCCCCTCCCCATGACTGATGTCACGGTCACCAGGTGGATTTCTTTCTCCTCAAGGTTCTGAAGTACGTCGTCCATTCTATCCGGTTGTATGACTGCTATGATATATTTCATAAATAACCTCCTATTCCAATGTTGTGTAAGCCGCTTCACGATGTTCAGCAAGATCAAGTCCGACTCTTTCCTCATGCTCCCCTACCCTGAGTCCGAACAGCTTGTCGACAACCCAGAACAGAATATAGCTGACTATGAAAGAATAGACCATTGTTATAGCAACCGCCTTGAGCTGTATGACGAGCTGCCCGGGATTCCCATAGAAAAGACCGTCGGCTCCACCGGAATTCACCGCCTTTGTTGCCAGGAGACCCGTTGCAATCGCACCCCATATTCCACCAACCCCGTGCACCCCGAAGGCGTCAAGGGAATCATCGTAACCGAATTTCGCCTTGAAAAAACTTACCGACATATAGCATATTGCTCCGGCGCCAAGTCCGATGATGATGGCTCCCATGGGCGTTACAAATCCGGAGGCCGGAGTGATTGCGACAAGTCCTGCAACCGCACCGGTAATCACACCGAGGACGGTTGAGCGCTTGTTGAAGACAAGATCCATGATTGCCCAAGTGAGCCCGGCCGCCGCTGTCGCGATATGAGTCACCACAAATGCGCTCGCTGCAAGGCCGTTGGCGGCAAGTGCGCTGCCCGCATTGAATCCGAACCATCCGAACCAGAGAAGTCCGGCGCCCAGAACCGCAAAAGGCAGGTTGTGGGGAGGAGACATTTTATTCGGATACCCGATCCTCTTACCCAGGAAAAGGGCCGCTGCCAGTGCCGCCATTCCCGCGTTTATATGAACGACTGTCCCTCCGGCGAAGTCAAGTGCTCCCATCCCTCCGAAAGTTCCAAGTATCCCCTTGTCGGCCCAGACCCAGTGACAAACCGGATCATAAACGATTGTCGTCCATAGGAGCGTGAATATGCAGAACGGGACAAATTTAATCCTCTCGGCAAACGCGCCAATGATAAGGGCTGGCGTGATAACCGCGAACATGGCCTGGAAAATCATGAATGCCTGGTGCGGCGCCGTCGAAGCATATACCGCATGCGGGGTAAGGCCGACATCCTTCAGGCCGAGCCAGGAAAGGTCTCCAATGATTCCCTTGACATCGGGACCGAAAGAAAGCGTGTACCCTAGGACAACCCACTGCACTGTCACAAGACATAGTATGGTCATGCATTGCATCAGCACGGAAAGTACATTCTTCCTCCTGACAAGACCGCCATAGAAGAATGCAAGACCGGGTGTCATCAGCATTACCAGCGCTGCGCTTGCAAGGATCCACGCAGTGTCCCCGCTGTTGATCGCAGGCGGTGCGGCAGCGACAGCCGCCGCAATAACGGGCACGGCCGCTTCCTCTGCAACCGCAGTACCGGCAAGGCCGATACCGAGAGCTGCAACCGGAAGCATTCCGTAAATCAAACTCCTCTTACTCATAATCCCTTCCTTTCATTTATCGCAGCTAACGCCACGAGTATTAAAATTTGATCATCCTTTAGCAAAGCTCATGCCAAGAATACAATTCTCACGCCTACTGATTGAATCACAAGCACTTATAATTACAATATCAAAAACACCATAAAGTAATTCAAGAGCATTTTTATTACATTATTGTAACTTGCGTTTATTTTTATGACATTTATGGCTGGATGGTTTTATGATGGGTGTGAGCAACACAGGCTTTCCAGCCTGTACCTTCTTCCTATTGGATATTTCGCAAAACCATTCTTCGCCATAAATGCACTTCCATATTTGACACAGGCACTGTGTGCACGTATAATTTAATGGAGGTGGACATATGAAAAATCTGACAATATCGCTTGATGAAAAACTTCTGAAAGAGGGGAGAGAATATTCCAGGAAGCATAATATTTCACTGAACAGGCTTTTAAGAAACACCCTTGTGAAAACATTCAGCCCTAAGACCAGCCAATGGCTTGACGAGGTCTTCATGACCATGGACAAGACAAAGGCAAGTCTCAAGGGGAAAAAGTGGAAAAGAGAGGACATTTACGATGTCTAAGATGTTTTTAGATACAAATATCCTGGTATACAGCCTTGATTCATCAAATCCCCGCAAAAAAGCGATAAGCAGGGAATATCTAAGGAAGTGCACGAAAGAAAATTGCGGGGTCATATCTACACAAATCCTCCAGGAATTCTTTATTGTTTCGACAAAAAAGATGGGGGTTGAGCCACTTACCGCTAAAAGCCTTGTCCATTCATTCCAGAATTTTGAAACCGTGATGGTTTCTCCGGAACTTATTGAAAATGCGGTGGACTGCCATATACTCAACAGGATTTCGTTTTGGGATGCCTTAGTTATTGTTGCCGCAGAGAGCTCCAAGTGCGATGTCGTCCTAACGGAGGATATGAATAACGGCCAAATCATAAGAGGGGTAAGAATTAAAAATCCCTATATTAACTGATACAGCAACTAACTTATACAAAACAATACAGGTAAAATTCAATGAAAACAATAAGCTATAAGAGCAATGCTTTCCAGAAAGAATTAGAAACGCTTTTCACCAGACAGGTCTGTCCGAAAGGCATTGAAGGCCCTGTAAGGGAGATTGTCGAAGACGTGCGTCTCAACGGCGACAAGGCCGTCTCAAAATATCTCCTGAAATTCGACTCGGCAGATCTCAAACCAAACCGCTTCCTGGTGTCAGATTGCGAAATTCGCAACTCGTGCAAGGACGTTTCTTCCGCCACGAAAAAGGCAATCGACACTGCTATCAGGAATGTCACGGCATTCTCCAGGCAACGCATCCCAAAAGACTGGAAATTCTCTCCGCGCCACGGGGTCGTGCTGGGTGAAAAGTTTTCTCCGCTGAACCGAATCGGCGCATATATTCCCGGAGGAACCGCGCCTCTCATTTCAACATCCGTCCACACTGTCGCAATTGCGAAATGCGCAGGAGTCAAGGAAATAGTTGCAGTCACTCCACCAAACAAGGACGGCGAAGTCCACCCCGCCCTGCTCTATGCACTTTCAAAATCCGGAGCCACAGAGATCTACCGCCTCGGCGGAGTATACGCAATCGCCGCCCTCGCCTATGGGACAAAGACCATCCGGAAAGTCGACAAAATAGTCGGCCCCGGCAATGCTTATGTCACGACCGCAAAGAAAATAGTCTACGGCGATGTTGCGATCGACATGGTCGCCGGACCGTCAGAGATAATGGTGATAGCCGACAAGACATGCCGTCCGGATTTCATCGCCGCCGATATGCTTTCCCAGGCGGAACACGGTAGCGGCCTCGAACAGGCAGTTCTCGTTACAGACTCCGCCCAGCTTATTGAAGAAGTGAAAAAACAGCTTGCTGAACAGTCGAAACTCCTCAAGCGTTCAGCACCGGTCGCGAAAGTCCTGGCAAGCGGCGTGTTCTTCATCCTAGTCAAAAACATCGCCGACTCTGCGGGAATCGCAAACCGATACGCTCCAGAACATCTTGAGATAATGTGTTCTAATGCTGAAAGGATCGCATCAAAGGTAAATGCTGCAGGCGCTATTTTCATCGGACAATGGACACCGGAACCCGTCGGTGATTTTGTCGCAGGCCCCAGCCATGTCCTTCCCACTGCAGGAACAGCAAAATATTTCAGCGGACTTACCGTGGAACAGTTCTTCCGGCGCACCAGCATCCTTAAATATGATAAGAAATCTTTCCTGAATGAGCTTCCACACATTGCGAAGTTCGCAGAAATAGAAGGGCTCGACGCCCACGGCAGAAGCGCCTCCATAAGAGGGTAGTCGTCGGTCGCTAGTCGCCAGTCGTCGAGGGTTAGGTGACAGGAAGCTAGTCGTAATAATTTCCTGGATTGCATGGATATTTTCCCTGTTTTGATAACGCACCTGTCTCAATGTAATCAGGGGTTGACTAGAGAATAGACTTTCCTCATTATTTCAACGTATCCGGGAAGCAGGGAGCATATGCGATTGAATTCCAATTCATTAGGAAAACAGTTCTTTTAAATTCAAGTCTTTGGGTTTGTTCCATATTTCAAAAAAGCTCCTGGCTATGGTTCTTTTGAAATTTACATCAGCATAGTTTAAATGCACGGAGTTCTAGAGTTCGGAAGTTTTGAAGAGGGCATGCGCAGAGAGGTAAGGGCAAAGAGACGTGGTCGGTGATCGGAGAATCACGGGATGCCACCAATTTGGTGGCACTATGGCACTGGAGCAAGAGGAAGCGTGCCGGCAGGTTGCCGGCGATCCGATGTAGAAACGGAAAACTGGGGGAATTTCGGCAGTTGGGGATCTAACTCTGCTTGTAGTAGCGCATGTTTGCGCGTTATTCCCGGGTTTCAGGTTTCATAAAGAACGCTCGAACACGAGCTACTACAAGCATAGAAAACTAAGTCCGACAGGCTGCTGGGAGTTTGCCCTTAAACATATCCGATGAGGAACAGTGGCTTTCTTATGCCTGAGAACGAATCTGAATGCACAAGAATCATCCTTTGATCGCAAGAGAAATTCTTGAATTGTCCATGCCCTTTGTTCTTTCCGCCGATTTCAATTACAATCCTCCTGTCTTTTCCTGTAACAATGAAATCAGGGGTTTTGGCGCCGCGATTAGTTT
>CAZION010000141.1:0-18088 GCA_964540865.1 uncultured Victivallis sp. | reverse complement strand
TCTGGCACATTTACATTACCCTGACTAAAGTCGAAAGCGCATTCAGACTGCTCAAAAGCGACCTCGGTCTGCGCCCTTTTTTCCATTACACCGAGGATCGCTGTGATGGACATGTCTGGCTAACCATCTTGGCTTACCATCTGCTGCGCTGGGTTGAATATTCGCTCCAGACCGCAGGCTATAAGCTCTCGTGGAAGGCGATGAGACGACTGCTCTCCACTCATTGTTATGCAACGATGATTATTCCGACTTCAGACGGAAAAGTGCGTCACCTCCGCAAGCCGGGAAAACCGGATGAACAGCAACGGGCAATTTACGAAATAATGGGAATTGATTTGACGAAATTGCCGACACATACCGCGATTTTTAAAAAGATGTGAAAGGGACGTTGTGCCACCGTGGCACTTAAGTCCTTGATAGTCAACATGCCTTTTTTTAGGGTGCGGAAGTTGGGCTAACAGAATCGCGATTGAGCTGCAGTATGGGCTTGAGGAGCTTTCAACGGAGTTCCTGATGAACCTGAAAACCTTTTGCCTACAGAAGCTGAAAGAGAACAAAGACAATCCTTCAAGCTTTCCCAATATGGATGCAATCATGTATCCAGCCTTTGCCGAATATTGCCGCCAGATATTACACAGCCGTTCATACGCAGGTTATTATGCGAATAGGCGGCTGGAGCTGATGGAAGCAAAGAAGAAAACAGTGACAAAAGTGAACGGAAAGGCGGCATAATATGAAAAGGAAAGATATTAATTGCCGTATTCGTTGCGCTGTTGGAAAAGTAACGCCCGGCACGGAAGCCCCAGAAACTGTCATCAACCTGGTGAAACTCCCGAAGGGCGCAAGAATCCTTCCGAGTTCCAAGCTTTACATTAAGAAAGGCCAGAACCCGGCGATGACGCTCAAATGTGGGGACGTTTTCAATAATGTCCGTTATCTGACCGCAGTCGCGCCCGGAGCAAATGCCTGTGAAATTGCTCTGTCTGGCATGGATACAACGACTTATTCTCTAGTTGCCAAAAGTTGGATATTCCTTACTTCTGGAATGGCCGCACTGTCCAAAGCCGCGATCTCATTCGAGATTTTCTATGTTATAGAATGATGATAGCCTAATAAAGCCGTATAATTTCAGGCAGCAACACCGACCTGGCCTGACACCCCGGGTTTTTTTATTGACTTTCTAATGGATTGTGATACAATAATATCAGGAGTTGCTTGCGGTGAAAGAGTTTCACCGGCCTTCTCGGAGGTTTCGGAAACACCAGTCCTCTTTCCGAACATGGTGGCTTTTTTATCCTTTCTTGTTACTCTCTTTGGGCAATTGGAGCCCTCTAGAACGAGACCAAGAAGGGCTTTTCAGCCGGATTGGTACTCTCTTTGGGCAATTGCAGCCCTCTAGAACTAGGCCAAGACGGCTTTTTTATTTAACCCTACTCCTGAATTGTCGGATACAGCGGAAATGGTAGGCGGATGCTCTTAACCCTGGGAATGATTATTCTTTCCAGTTTCACGGGATAGACAACCCGGAGCACGTCCGGACGGATGAAGGCGGCGACATTCCCCGCAATCTGCGCTTTCCTTTTTCGTCTCATGGTGTTTCCCCTGGCTGTCTTATTTCGGGAAAGATATAGCCCTTTCCTGAAGGATTGCAAGGGAAGCCGGATAAGTTGCTGGACTTGACTTTCAGCGATATTGTAATAAAATGTTGCCGGGCAATGAAGTAGCAGGGTGAGGGCGTGACTTGGTTATAGCCTCAGTTATCCCGATTTCATTGTCCGACTTCAATAATTCAGGGAGATCACAGGCCGTGAACCAGAATACCTTACAGAATCCGAAGCAAACGCAATCCTCTACGGCCCATCCGGCGAGGCAAGGCTCCGAAGCATATATTCAAAAGCTAAGGGCGGCAGTGGTCAAAGCGGGAACAGAGATAAGGGAACGCAGGAAAGCCCATCCCCTCAAGATTCATCAGAAGTAAATTTCTTCGGGGCCCTTCGTATACGATAGATGGGGGAGCGAAACGCTACCCCATAACCGCCTATTGAACACTTCTATTGAACATTGCCGGACAGATTCACCTAATGCCTGCCTATGTCAGGGAAAGCCGAGAAAACCGCTATTCCGTGAAATTGTCGGGGAATCTTGAAAATGTTGGAAAGCAAAGGAAGGAAAAATACTTAACTTGTGTTAAAAAAATGTTTAACTTATGTTTAACTTTAAAACGTTAATTCAACATTAAACAGGTTTTGCCAAGTATCGCCAAAATTGGTTTTTAGCCTCAAAAAGATGGTCGGGGCGAGAGGATTCGAACCTCCGACCTCTTGGTCCCGAACCAAGCGCTCTAACCAGACTGAGCCACACCCCGAAAACAAAGAAAAAATATGAAAGAACATAAAACTAAAATCAGGAGGTGCAAGGCTCCGACCTTCCCGAGACCCGCCTTGGCGGCGTGCTCGGGACGCTCTAACCAGACTGAGCCACGCCCCGAAAAATAAAAATATATCAGGAAGTCAAAATAACTGCATAAATAAAAACTGCAATCACAATATGATAAAATCAAGTCTTAGGTTTTTGACTTCTGTATTGTCAAACCTGAATATCAGGAATCTTTTTTATTCAGAGATACAATGACGCTTTTGTGATTGCTTGATTCATCGGATTCAAAGCTTTCAGTTTTTATCTCAGTATCTTCTTTAAGTGTTATGTGTACGAGACGCCTGTCGTGTGAATTCATCGGGGGCAGAGTAACAGGTTCGCCCCAGCGTTTCACTTCTTTAGATGCATCTATGGCCTGCTGGCGTATGCGTGCTTCATGTTCTTCATCGGATGGTTCTGAAGGACTTTCTTCGCTGAATCTCCTACCGCTGTCACGTTCTCCGCCATCCCGGCCTCTGCCACCTCTGCGGTCTCCACGGTCTCCACGGTCTCCGCCCCTTGCACCACGGTCGTCTCTTCCGCCTGGTTCATCGCCTCTGCGTTCGTCCCTCTCGTCGCGGTCGTTGCTTCTGCCACGGTCTTCCCCACCCCTGGCACGGTCATCGTTCCTGGCGCCACGTTCATCGCCGCCTCTGCCGCGCATTTCGCGTGGTTTCTTGGAATAACCGTCAACATCGATAGTTATTCTGGGGCTCTCCGTATCGTTTCGCTGCACCATCCTGTTTACGAGAAGCTGGAGGTGGTCGAGGGTCTGCCCTTTGCGTCCGATAATCCTGCCTGCGTCTTCGCTTACGGCAATTAGCGCAATGCGGCCATTTCTGTCCTCGGCTTTGACATTTGCTTCGAGCCCGAGGTAGTCCAGCATTGTTGCAAGAGTTGTCGCTGCTTTCTTCATTTTTTCTTCGATAGGCATCGGTGTTACATTTTCAGCCATTTTCATGTCTCCTTATTCTTGATTTATAAGATAACGGTCAAGCCGGTTTTTTTTCAAGCGATTCATTTTTATCTATTCTCTTATTTGCGAGAAGTTGGACAATGCTGATAATCTGACTGACCGTCCAATAAAGTGTCAGACCGGAAGGAAGGGAATACAGCATTACTAACATTACAAGGGGCAAAATCATCATCATTTTTTGCTGTACTGGGTCTGCCGCAGACGGGGTCAGGTATTGTTGGATGACCATGGTGATTGTCATCAGCAGGACAAGCGGGTTTATTCCCAGTTCAATTCCTGGTATTACCGCAATTGTGTCAGGTCTTGAAAGGTCGACCGCCCATAGGAAGGACGACTGCCTGAGTTCGATTGCTCCGTTGAGAGCAAAATAAAGAGCCGTGAATACAGGTATCTGAAGGAGGATGGGGAGGCATCCGCCCATCGGATTCACCTTGTGCTCCTTATAGAGCTGCATGATTTTTGTATTCATTTTCTGAGGTTCGTCCTTATGCTTCGTCCTTATCTCCTGGACAAGCGGCTGAATTTTCTGCATCTTTCTCATGGAAGCATTCGCCCTTTCGGTTACGGGCCAGAAAAGCATTTTGACGATTAATGTTAGAACGATGATGCTGAGTCCGTAGCTGCCGCAGAACTTCTTCAACCATATCAGTGCCATGAGCAATCCCTGTGAAATGGGCTCAAACCATTTCATGTAATTTACACAAAGGTACATTAAATCCGGAGCTTGCAGATCAAAATTTTTCAGCAGTGAAATTTCCTTGGGACCAGAGAAATATGTGAAATTAAAGTCGGTGTTTCCATTAGCGTCGATTTCTGTTTTCTCAATTATGCCGTACGTTTCAAGAACGGCATAGCTTGTCTCAGCCCCGGTTTTTTCATCCTTTGAAGTCTTGATGATCTGGCGCATCATATTGCCTTCCCCCTTTTTGAAGGGGGTGCTAGGCTTCAGTATGCATGCGAAATATTTGTTTGATACGCCAATCCATTTTGCGGTGTTGTCCTGAAGCTCATTAAATTGTTTGGCGGTCGAGTCCGTACGCTTTACTGTTCCCTCAAGGCATGAGCTTATGCTGTGTGTGTCCATAAAGAAAGTGTCACCGGAAAGTTCGAATACCGGAGGAATGCTGCCAGAGCTGATATGAATTCCATTTAAAATCAGCTTTTCTTTGGATAGATTTTTAACTTCCACCTTATAGTCAGTGGTGTAGCTGTCGGAGATTTTCCATATTTGTGTGACGGTGAAAGCCTGTCCAACATCATTATTGAAAGTCCTTGTGACTTTTAACGTATTCTCGTTTTCCTTCGAAAATTCAACGTTTACGGCTTTTAGTTTCTCACTTATTATGAAAGAAAGCGCGCCTGGCGCAAAATCCTCATTGATGAGGACAGGGTGTTTTTTGTCAGGGGAAAGATATTTTTTAAATTCAATGGAAGATACAGCGCCGTTTGAGGGATTTATTTTCAGGGCGATGAAGTTATTGGATATTGTCTGCTCCGGAAGCATTGGTATGGTTGCGGTATCGATTTCGACTGATTTTTCAACTGTCTTCTGCGAGGTTTTTGTTTCCGCTTTCTTTTCGGATGGGATGGCTTCATCCGCTTTTTTAAGTGCATTTTCAGTGGGAGCTGCTGAAAGGGAGGATTCTCCGGGCGAAGTTTTCACTTCCTGCTTCTGCTCAGATGCCGGCATCTGCTGCGGCTTCTTGATATCTGAAGGAAACAGGAAAGGCCATATTATAAGGAGCACCATGCAGACGGCCAACGCTATGATTGTTTCTTTGTCGAGTTTCACTGAACCACCTTTTCTAAATCATTTTCCAAACAGCTGCATTTGTCCTGCCTGAGGAAGAGGGAGAATTTATCTGGGGCAGGGTCGTATCCGCCTTCGCAGAGCGGATTGCATCTTGCAAGTCTCCATGCTGAGAGTACTGTTCCTTTTATCAACCCATGTTTTTTCAGTGCGTCTTGTGCGTATTCGGAGCATGTGGGGGTGAACCGGCAGCACGGAAAAATCCAAGGAGATATGGCTTTCCTGTATATCCATATGAATCCAAGAAGCAGATTCACGGGATTAATATATTTCATCGCTATTCTACCCACATTCCCGCCTTATTGAAAAAATACATCATCTCTTTCTGCGTTTCCTGAAGGGAGCTAGTAAGCAAACCCCTTCTGGCGATCAACAGGACATGACACGGCTTGACTCTGGCTTTCAGGAGACGGATCGACTCCCTTAGCAGACGTCTGCATCTGTTCCTATCAACAGAGCTCTTGCTGATTTTTTTGCTGCAGATTATTCCAAAACGCAATATCCTGGAATTTTCAGGGCATGGTGCTGAAAGCAACACCATCAGCCTTCCCGGGAAGTCTTTTCCTGAATTATGGACATAGTCGAACTCTGAACGAAAAGAAAGTCTTTCTTCTTTTTTCAGTGTAGCTTTGCCAAATTGAAGGGGGATATTACCCATTTAAGCGCCTTCACGGATCATTTTAATGAACCGCTGTATCGGGCGTTTTAAGCCCGGGAAGTTCGTGTGCCGCAGTGTCAGGCGGCAGACTTGTTCAGGCTGAAAGCGTTTTGCGTCCCTTCCGGCGTCTTCTTTTGAGCACCTGACGTCCGCCGCTTGTTGCCATTCTAGCCATGAACCCTATTCTTCTTTTCCGTACTCTGTTTGACGGCTGAAAAGTCCTTTTCATTTCCGAAATTCCTTCCTTAGTTTTATCAGGTCTGCAATAAGATTTTTATAGTATTTCTAGTTTACAACAACCCGATACCGGCTCAGCCGGGATTTTACATGATTACGATCTTAAAGATTTTTGCGAACGGCTAATATATTGTTCTTTCAGGTAAAATCAAATCATTGCGCTCTATTAGCTTTAAATTTTAAAAATCCTTGTCATAAACGTCGTTTTCTGTTATTGTATTGCACGATACGATTTTTAGTCATCTTACATAATATAGCGAGTAGTGAAATGCAAAAGAACGGATTCGTAGGTTTGGAGCTCATAAAGATTAGAAACCGCCTTTTGGAGTCGAAAGATTCTGGGGCGAAACATCCTGAGAAGTCAGATTCCACGACGGAAAAAACCGAGATTCATTCACCCGCCCCGCCAGATACATCCCGGGACAGGGAATGGAAAAAGGCCCTGGAAAGAAGATGGGATGAATTCCGTGTAATAAAAAGGGACTTCACAGGAAGAATTACGGAAAGTCTTGCCTCCCTCCCTGAGGAGATAAGAATCGCAAAGGAGAAGACAGCTGAATTTCAAAAAGCCCTCGAGAACTTCGCTTCCCTTCTTGACGAGATAGAAAATATTGACGACACAAAATGGAACAGGGACAACTTTTCCTCGGAACTGGGTTTTGCCATCAGGAAAGCCGAAAATGTACGACTTGAATACCTTAGGATAACTGCAAAACTGCAGGCTCTTCAGCGTGAGGGCAATGCTGCTGAAGGAAACGTTTCAGGAAGGGCGTTCATACCTGAAATACATTCCGTCTCATGGGCTCAGGGATTCAGAATCGGCATTGTTTTCTTGACACCACTGATTATTGGGATGCTTATTTCGGCCGTGATCCTCGCGATCTCCATATTTCTTGCGCTGAGGACATGAGCATGAAAAGAAATGTTTACTCTGGTGGCGTAAACTATCTGAAATATGACAACAAACGCAAAAAACTCGCCCATTACCTTAAAGCAGGCGGGTTCAAGAAAATCGGTGGTTCGAGGATACGCGGAAATTATACAGACAGGAGGAGGTTTGTCCTTGCCCTGATAGCTGTCGCGATTGTATTCACGGGACTGTATTACGTTTTTTTCTGAGGGAACCTTTGTCATGGTAAAAATCGAACAAATTTCGACCGGTGGCTTTGACACTAATTTTTCATATCTGCTATACGATGAAAAATCAGGGGACTCGGCCATTCTTGATCCCTGCGGAGACACCGACCTCATAAAAGAGAAGATGATTTCCGTGAAAAAACTGTTTCCCAAATATATTCTTTTGACCCACGGGCACGGAGATCATGTTTCAGGAGTGGATTCAGTTAAATCATTTTTTAAAGCTCCAGTAGTCGCCCATCCTTACTGTTCTTTCAAGCATGACATTGATGTTTCGGATGGACAGAAACTTGATTTCGGGGATGTTTTCATAGAATGCCTTTATTCGCCTGGACACACAAAAGATAGCATCGTCTATCACCTCTCTGACGATTCGGCGATATTTACCGGGGATACCCTTTTCATCGACTGTTGCGGCTACTGTGAACCTTTAACCATGTTCAAGACGATGAGACAGGTGATTTTTCCCCTGGCTGATTCTAACGAGGTATATTCCGGGCATGATTATGGACGTTGTCCGCATGCAACTCTTGGAGAGGAGAAAAATAGAAATCCATATCTCCTTGCGAAAACATTTGAGAAGTTCCAGGAAGAGTTGAAGCGCCTGTGAATTGAAGTTTAAAACAAGATATCCGCCAAATCTAACAATAGGAATTTCAAAAACGAACATCCAACATTCAACTTTGAATCCGCCACGGCGGAAACATCGAATCAAAAACCGAATTCATTCGAAGTTGGAAGTTTGATGTTCAGTGTTCGATGTTCAGATTATTAAAGTTGCGGCTTTTGGCTGCACAATTTAACAATAGGAGGATCCCATGCCGCTCATTAAAATGCAGACTTCGGTGAAATGTTCAGACGAACAGAAAAGGTCTCTTGCCCTTGAACTTTCAAAAGTATGTTCCATTTGCACGAAAAAACCTGAAAACTATGTGCAGTCAATAGTTGAAGACGATGCAGTTATCGCTTTTGCAGGCAAGATTGCGGATTCGGCGTTTATAGAGGTTAAAGGAATTGGTGGCTTGACGCCTGCGGTCAATAAGGAGCTGAGCGCAGCGATAAGCAGGGTGCTAGAGGATAAACTCAAAATCAGGCCTTCTGAAGTATATATCAATTTCACGGAGGTGTCAGCGTCCAACTGGGGTTGCAACGGTTCAACTTTCGGTTGATATCCCTCAGTCAAATTTGGCCAGATAGATTTCCTGGTAGCCGAAACTGGCGATGCGCTCATATGATTTCATGTGAAAGCGCTTTGCTATTGCTTCCATTTCGCCCTGGCTTCGGGCAATGACATAAATGCTCTCTCTCTTTCCCAGGGAATCGATTTTCCTATTAGGCTTGTCGAAGAGCCAGAAGCTGTCATCGACTTTCAGGAGCCTGCTGTAGAATATGATCGAGGGGTAGTCAGCTGAGAAATCAAGGAATGCGAAGCCGTTTGTTTTTGTTCCTGCAAGCTCTATGGATTTCCTCACGGTTCCGATTGGATTGAATTCCGCCCTCATGAAATAAGGTTTGAAAAAGTCATCCTGCCCGCCTTTTGACAGCCTGTCTGAAAGTTGAACTGAAAAGGTGTAAGGCAATAGCACCCATGCGCAGCAGATGCCGATAATGAAAATGAGCGCACGTCCAGGGAACTTCAGGTTGAAATATTTAATGGAAGGATCCGCCAGGGAGCAGAGAATGAAAATCCATACCGGCCAGAGGCAGAAGAATGCCCTGGGAAAAGGTGAAGGGGATTTGAGCAGGAAAACAACAAGAGGCATCAGGAAAATCAGAGATACTTGAATTTTCAACGAGGCCCCCGGTTTTTCTTTTGAGAGAAATGTTCCGACGATTGCAAGGATGATCAATGGCAGGAAGGAAATCAGGAACGCACCGTATAGATGAGTTGAAGCTGATATTCCGCTGGACCAACCCTCCGAAAGGGAAAGAGCACGCATCAGCTTCCCGAATATGGGAATATAGAATATGAAGAATGCCGCAACGGGTATTATTCCAAGATAAAGTGTTTTGTCTGTAATGGCCTCTTTGGGTTTCAGTGATGGTAAAACGAGGAGATAAATCGCCGCAAAAGCGATGAGATTAGTGGGCGTTATACCTGCGGCAATAAAGGAGAGAAGGAAAAAGGACATGAGATGAACCGGTTTTCCGGCATCCCGGTAGCATAATGCGATTTCAAGGGCGATTATGATTAACAGGAAGCTCAGCATGTATCCGCGGATGGCGGTTGCGTAAATCGCAAATGGCAGTGAAACTACGAAGCAGAAGCAGGCGATGACTGCCGTTTCCCTGGAGAACCGTCTGCTCCAAAGTCGCATGATTAAAACGATCGACGCGAAAGCGGTTAGTACGGAAAACAGTCGGAGAGATATCACATATGAGATCGGGCCGCATAGGTCAATCCAGAATCGCAGGAAAATATTATATACAATGTGGTTGTTCGGGATGCTGTAGCGCCAGTAAATATCTGCGACGTCTGGAAGCATGACGAACTCCATGACTGTCATAGCCTCGTCAAACCAAAGGGGCCTGAAAAAAATGCCTATGACAATGTTTAATGCGACAGCCGCAAGCGTGAAGCATGCCAGTACAAAGGCGAAGTTTTTATTTTTTAAAAAAGAATCAGTCATATTGTCATTCTACAGTAACGCTTTTCGCCAGATTTCTTGGCTGGTCAATTGCGCATCCGCGTTCTTTCGCAATATAATATGAAAGAAGCTGGAGTGCGACAACTGACGGGATCGGGACGGTGTACTGGGAGCATTCCGGCACCCATATTATGTCGTCTGCATGTTTTCGGATTTCTTCGTCGCCCTCCGTCGCAACAGCTATTACTGGGGATTTCCTGGCTCTGCATTCCTGCATGTTGCCTATAATCTTGTCCTTTCCGGGAATATTGTTGGCCATAGCGAGCACCGGCACATTTTCATCCAGGAGGGCTATCGGGCCGTGTTTGAGCTCAGCGGCATGGTAGCCTTCGGCATGGATATAGCTTATCTCCTTGAGTTTCAAGGCGCCTTCTATTGCCACGGGATAGAGGTAGCCTCTTCCTATGAAGAAAAAGTCCTTTGCCTGGGCATACTTTTTTGCGATCTTTTCAATATTTTTCGCAGTGTCTAAAACTTTCTTCACAAGTTCCGGGATACGTTTTATGTCTGCGACAAGCTCAATTCCGGTCTGCCTTGAAAGCCTCCGTGAGCGTCCGAATTTGAGGGCCATCATGAGAAGGATTGCGACTTGGCACGTGAAAGCCTTAGTGGATGCCACACCTATTTCCGGACCTGCGTGCAGGTAGACACCCCGTCCGGTTTCCCTTGGAATTGTGGAGCCTACTACGTTGCAGATGCCTGCGACAGTAGCGCCTTTCTGTTTTGCCTCGCGCACTGCGGCAAGAGTGTCTGCTGTTTCTCCGGACTGGCTTATCGCAAGAATGAAAGTCCCGGGGTTGATTATAGGGTTCCTGTAGCGGAATTCGGCGGCCTGTTCGACTTCGGTAGGGATATCGGCCAGATCCTCAAAGAAATATTCTCCAACCATTCCGGCGTGAAGGCTTGTCCCGCATGCCGCAATTATTATGCGGTTTATTGAAACAAGATCTTGGGCTGAGAGATTGAGCCCGCTGAGGGTTCCAGTCCCCAGTGATTCATCAAGCCTTCCCCTGATGCAATCGGCGAGGGCGTCAGGCTGCTCGAATATCTCTTTCAGCATGAAATGTTCAAAACCGCCTTTTTCAGCCGAACCTGGATCCCAGTCTATGTGCGCTATTTCCCTGGATACCGGGACATTGTCAATATTCCTCAGATCGATCTTATCCTTTTCAATAAGCGCTATATCGTTGTCGTTCAGGAAAATGACTTTGTCGGTATATGAGATTATAGCGGATATGTCGCTTGCGATGATTGTCTCTTTCTCTCCTATCCCTATTACAATGGGGCTTCCTTTTCTAGCGGTGACGATCTGGGCAGGATGTTCCGAGGAGATGACGGCGATTCCGAATGTCCCATCTATTTTTTTTATGGCTGCGGCGACAGCCTGGAGTAGGTCACCTTCGTAACAGTCGTCTATCAGGTGAGGTAGCACTTCAGTATCGGTTTCGGAGAGGAATTTATGCCCTTTATTGATAAGATGTTCTTTTATTGAAGCGTAGTTTTCAATTATTCCATTGTGGACCACGGCGAAACGGCTTTTTTCATCAAGATGCGGATGTGCATTCTTTTCCGACGGGGCGCCATGGGTCGCCCAGCGAGTATGTGCGATTCCGATCTTTCCTTTTGAAAGTTCTTTTTTCATCTCCGGCGTTATTTTATCAACGAGGTTCTGGACTTTTCCGACAGACTTCACCGTGGTGATCATATTGTTGTCGAGCACGGCGATTCCGGCTGAATCATAACCTCTGTATTCAAGGCGCTTAAGGCCGTTAATGAGAGTATCTATTATATTCCTGTTGCCAGTGTAAGCCACTATTCCGCACATATGAAACCTCCGGATTAAATTTGGCGGCCAGGGCCGCAACATTAGTCATCAGTGTTCAGTTATCAGTAAGAAAATCCATTGACTGATCACTGGTGACTGATTACTGGTCGCTTTTAAATTCCTTAACATAAATAAAACTTAGGATAGAATAGTGTCAAAGTGTCAGAGTGTCAAAGTGACAGACTAGCAAAGTTCCAAAGTATCAAAAGAACTGATATCCTTTTTGTCTCCGCCTTTCCTGTATCCAATACATATATTCAGGATAACACTTAAAAAAACAACAAGTTTGTCATGATTGATCTTGACAATTCAAAAATATAAGATAAAATAAAGTAAAGTAAACAAAGGGGCGATGGGTTAAATATGGAATTTCAAACAGCAAAAGGACGTTTGGGCAAAGATGGATATTCTGTTCCAGGGCTTGTATTTAATCCTTCTCTTCCTCTTGCAGAACAGGTGGTTGATTATTATCGCTCAATGATTCTTGACGGCAGGTTGCGTTTCGGAGATGAACTTCCTCCAGCCAAGCAATTTGAAGGTATAAGCCATGTAACTGTTCTTAACGCTTACCAAAAGCTTGCGGACGAAGGATATGTCACACTTCAGAGGGCGAAGCGGACAAGGGTGGCAAAAAGCTTTGAGAATCAGAGATATGTCATAATTTCCCTTTACAGCAAAGTTCCTATGGCATTTGAAGACGCCCTTTTCGCAAAATGCCAGCAATTAGCCTTCTACAATGACAGGAGGCCTGAAGCATTCTATCTAGGTCACGGGGATGACATCAGAACGCTGGCGGAAGCGAAAGCCGCAATTCCCGACTCCCTTAACGCTGCCATAAACCAAGGCCAAGTCAGAGGGGCTTTAATTCATCACGCATACCATATACCCGGAGTAATAAAGTTGCTTCAGGAGAAAAATGTTCCCCTTGTAGCCCTCAATCCCATCAATAACGTACGGCATGTCTGGTTCGATGAATTGAAAATCTATGAAGATGCTGTCAGGCTCCTCGCCAGTAAAGGCTGCCGCAATATCAAGGTCTGTCCATGGCACTGGGCCCGCCCGCCTGCTGAACTTTCAGGACTATTCAGGGAATTCCCCGGACTGGAGTGGGGCGGGGCTGCATCAAGTTCTGATCACAATTCCCCCATCTGCGAAGGGCGCAATTTCGCCCTGGAATGCCTGAGCTCATCCGGGAAAAAAACTGATGCGCTGATAGTGGCCGATGACATCGCCGGGCTCGGGGCTCTTGTCGCACTCAAGGAAAAAGGACTGCGGATTCCAGAGGATATACGGCTTTTGGTGACTTCGCACAAGAGCCAGATTCTCCCCGTATTCAGCGGTTGCGATCTCATAATAACACCTTTTGACGATCTCGTGACAAAGGCGGTTTCACTTGTTGAAAAAATTATCAGTGGGGGAAAAAACGCGGGAATATCAGAAACGGTAGCCCATCAGATAGTTGAAGCAGTAAACGGTGACAAGTTGGAGTTCAAACTTTAGCTTGCGTTTTTTATTCTTCTTCTTTATTGGATTTTTTTATTTGAACTGGGCCACTTGGAATCAATAAAATAACTTTAAACAGCGAGGTTTGTATGAAAAGAGAAAAAACAAAAATCCCGGCAAGCAAAATATTATCAACAAAAGAATATTTCACCCTAATTGAGCTTCTGGTGGTCATCGCGATCATCGCGATTCTTGCCTCAATGCTCCTGCCGGCGCTCAAGAACGCCAAGGAAGTGGCGAAGACAAGCCTTTGTACGGGCAACCAGAGGCAGATCGGCCAAATTCTGATGATGTACTATACTGATTTTAATGATGCGCTGCCGGGTGGACGGACTGCGTCAAAGCAGGCGTTTGGCCAGGGCAGCACCACCACCGGCTTCGGGATACTGACCCACAACGGCTACTGCACGGTGGCGGATATTCTGGCCTGCCCGGCGGCGAACTATGTGAAAGGCTACGACGCGGATACGCCTGTGAGCTGGGAGCAGTTCCGTCATCCGAAATACTTCCCGATCGAAGGCAAACGCCTGTGGATATACAACAAAACCGAGGCGCAGTGCACACAAAAGGATTTAAACTGCGTCAGCAGCTATTTCTATCGGCGCTGGAACAAGGCAGAACGCGGGTATGACACCTCTCCATATGTCAGCGGCTACTTGCCCGGACAGAAGGTGGGATTGGAGGAAATGCCGAAGGCCATCATGGGCTGCGCGCAGCAGTTGTATACGGCGACGGACGCATCCTATAAAGACAACTACTGCCACAACCGCAAGGGATCTAATGTCCTTTACAAGGATGGGGCCGTGCGCTGGCTGTCGAAGCCGGCTGGCTACATGCATTTCTATTACACATATGATTACCCGTATGGACTCACCCCCAGCATTTTCTGGGGTATGGCGGAAAAGAACTGAAAACTACGGCAATTTACATGTGATAACTAAAACTTATAAGGAGAAGTCAACGATGAGGAAGTTTGCAGTCATAGTAGCAATGTCGCTCGCACTTTTCAACATCGGCGTCAGCGCCCAGGACGATTACAGGCGTCCGGTCGTCGCCATTCCCTACGCCGTGAATAAGCCGGTCATTGACGGCATGGTTAACGATGCCGAGTGGCGGGGTGCGATGAGTCATCAGGCGCTGCAGACCACCGGGAAAAAGATCAGTGCGCGCCAGGCACGCTTCTGGATGATGTGGGACGAGGAAAACATTTACGTGGCCATGCGCTGCCCCCTTCGCGAGGGTGAACGCGTAGTCCAGAACCAGCGCGGACAGGACAGGGACATGGATGTTATCATGGACGACTGTTATGAAATCTGGATTTCGGCGGATGCTACCGATCCGCTTACAGGACAACCGAACTGCTCCACCCAGTTCCTTGGGAATTTCGCCGGGACTCATGACGATATTCTTCATCAGCCTGCGGTCGGCAATTCGCGCCGCAGCAGCTACAGCACCGGTTGGGCGCCGAAGAACCGCGTGAATGAACGCAACGAATGGGAGATGGAGGTTGTTATCCCCCGCGCCAGTCTCGGCGCAACGGCATCGGCGTTCCATGAAGGCCAGCACATCCGCTGCCTCATCGCACGCAATTACAAGCGGCCCTGGGAACAGAACTCATTCGAGGGAACCTCGTCGTTTTCCGTCATAGACACCCATTCCGAGTTTGTCATGTCGAAAAGCTGCCCCGCGCTGCACCTGCTGAGTGTCGGCGACAGCGCCACCGGCAAACTGGGTTTACGCCTGGCGGCCCAGGGACAGGCTGATGCCGCAATACGCTGGCACTACAAGTCGGACACCGTAAATAAGGAAGGAACCGCAGAGATCAAGAAGGGAGTGTTCAAGGATGTGGTCAATCTTCCTGAACTCGACGTGCCCGGTTCCGGCAAGACGCGCATCACCGTGACAGCCGCAGATGGTACGACACTTCTCGACTGGTCGGCCTTGCGCGCGTTCGGCTCCGCACCGAAGGATGAGATCAAGGACACGGGGGATCAACTTGTCCTGCGGACCACGCTCAACCCGGAAAAGGACTACGTCCGCGTCTTCGGCGATTTCATCAACTATGACAACCGAGATGCCATCAAAGACATCATCGTTGCCATCAGCGACGCGCAGGGCAGGGAGCTTAAGCGGACAAACACGGCTATTGACAAATTCGCCTTCGCCCGCGCCCTCATCAAATTCGACACCCTTCCCGCCGGCGAGTACAAGGTGCGTCTGGATTGCAATGATGCCGATGGCAAGGCGGTCGTCAGCAAGGACAGCATATTTGAGAAAAAAGATCCCGCCAAGGCGTTCGAATGGTGGAAAACTTCCCGCGGCAACATCGAAAAAGTAGTTTCACCATGGACTCCAGTGATGTTTCGCGAAGGTGTGTTCGGCGTCTGGGGGCGTGAGATGGCGCTGGGGCCGGCCGGTCTGCCGGCGCGGGTCAGCACGCAGAAGCAGGAGATACTTGCGGCGCCGGGACGGCTGGTCGCACGAAGCTCCGACGGAAAGGATCTTACGGCAACCGGCACTGGAGGCAAGCTCATCTTCGACCAGGACTTCCGCAAGACATTCCAAATGGACAGCACGCTTGGCGACATTGACGTGCGCAGCGATGTGACGGTCGAGTTCGACGGCCTCTACCAGGTGGCAATGACCCTCACTCCAAGGAAGGAGACAGCTTTGAAGAGCCTGCAGATTGTGCTGCCGTACACCGAGGCCATGGCTGAATACATCCACGCAGCAACCGCAGAGATCCGCAGCGGCTTCTATTATGGTTTTACGCCAGCCGGGAAAGGCCGTGTCTGGGACTGCACCCTGCTCGGAGATAAAAGCATGAAGACCGGCTCTTTCATCCCTTACATCTGGCTCGGTTCGACCAAGGGTGGACTTTGCTGGTTCGCCGACAGCGACCAGGGTTGGATTCCGAACGACCAGACCCCGGCCATCGAATTGCGCCGTGACCAGGCAGGCCAAGTCAATATGGTCTTCAACCTGATCAGTGCCGAGACCACATTGGATAAGCCGCGCACAATCACCTTCGGGCTGCAGGCCTCCCCGGTCAAGGCGATGCATAAGGGCTGGCGCGAGGACAACTGGTGGTGCGGCGACACTTTCAAGGACTACGGCGGCAGCGGTTCGATAATTTGGACGGCCATCCCGTTTGTGAAACCGGGCACCGAGGCCGAATGCAAAAAGCTGGTGGAATCCCAGCACAAGGGCGGCAGGCCTGCGGTACCATATTTCATACATGAAAGGCTGCCGACCAACCTGGTGCCGGAGATGACCTACTTCGGCGAGCAGTGGAAGGCCACGGTGGATGACTGCCTCTGCTACCGCGGTTCGCTGATAGACTACATGGTCCACCAGTACGGCGGATGGGCCAGGGATTTCGGCATTGACGGCTTCTACTTGGACAACATGCGTCCGGTCGTCTGCGACAACATCGAGCACGGCTGCGGCTACCTGCTGCCGGACGGACGGGTGCAGCCCACTTTTCAGATGTTCGACACCCGCCGCTATTTCCTGCGCCTGCGGGCCGCCTTCCTTGAGCATCGCCCTGCAAGCCGCATTGTCCTACACATGACCAACAACATGATCATTCCTTGGGTCGGCGCAGCGGATGTCGCCTACGACGGCGAGCACCATGTCATTTTCCCGGAGATGAAAAAAGACTTCATGGATTTCTGGACCCTGGAGCGGATGCGGGTGGACTATCCAGCGCAGTGGGGCGTGGCAATCAACTTCATGCAAGAATACCAGGGCGGATGGAACCCTGTGGACTACCACCTTGCCATGCGCGCCTACTTCGCCGAGGTCATGCTCCACGACGCCCTGCCAACCGGCAACGCCAATCAGCACGACATCTATCTTCTCGACATCCGCAAGAAGTTCGGCATCGGAGATGACAATGTCAGGTTCCTGCCGTACTGGGAAAATACCGGGATCGCGTGCGACAGAAAAGACATCAAGCTGGCGGGCTGGCTCAAACCCGACAAGATGCTTCTCCTGATTGCCAACTTCGGCGAACAGCAGACCGCGGCGGTCACCTTGGATCCGGCAAAACTCGGCTGGAACGGAGCCACGCTCGCGGTAAGTGACACCGAGCGCGGCTGCAAAAGGCAGGACTGGCGGGAAATTCCGAAAACTGCCGAGGAACTGAAGGCTGAGCGCGCAAAATGGGAGACCAATGAGGCAGACCGCGTCGCGAAGGCTGAGAAAGCCCACTCGGATCAGGCGGCGGCGGCCGAGAAGGCCGGCAAACCGCTTCCGGCCAAACCCGACCTCACCCCCAGACCATTCAAGGAACAACTCACGCGCAGGGAAAGCTTTGTGTCCTGGAACGGCGATGACGGCGCACCTGTCCAACTCCAGGGTACGACAATCACCGCCCCGGTCGGACGACACAACTACCGGATGCTGCTCATAGAGCGAAAGTAATTTGACTGATCGGCAACTCAGCATCAACGGAATCCATAACAAGCGGAATTTGAGACACCCATGACATTAAACATGCAAGCACCCACCGCCGCATTCTCGCATGACGGCCTTTCCTCCGCAGGAGGAGTTCCGGGAGCAGTCCTGCTTCTTGGGACGGAGGAGCGCGAGGCGACATGGACTGCGGCTACGACCGCAGCCCCCACAATCGGCGTTCGCCAGACACCGCTCGGAGCAGGCACAGAATATCTCTCGAAATGGTCGTTTATGGACGGCTTCCGGCTGGAATGGCGGGTCACACGGCTCATGCGCTGGCCCGGGTTCACACTGCGCACGGTTTTCGCGAATGACGCCACCGCACCGGTCCGCCTGAGACGGCTGGGGATTCTCCACGCGCCTGCACCTGCGCTCCGATTGGATGACGCCGACTGGTTCGCCAACTCGGCAATCGGTG
>CAZION010000140.1:0-18129 GCA_964540865.1 uncultured Victivallis sp. | reverse complement strand
AACTATCGAGTACGCAGTATCTTTAAAAAATAGTAAATTGTGTCCAACTAGTGCAGATTAGTGGTTAGAGTATTTTTTTCGTGTGTTTCGTGGTTAAAAAAAGGGAGAAGTGGATATGAATGAGGAAAAAGTTTATGCGGAACCGCAGCGCGGACATGTTTCACTCGGAGGATCTCTGAGGGTTATTCTATTCTTTATTCCAGTGATTGCCATGGGAATCATTCGTTTCCAGCAGTGCAGGGGCGGAGGCGATATGCAAATATTCGCCGGAATTGCAAGCGTGATAGTGTTTGCAATAATCTGGGGAATCCTGATTTCCGGAATCCGTGTCGCCGCACAGTGGGAGAGGGGCATTGTCCTGAGGCTTGGCAAGTTCAAAACAGTAAGAGGCCCAGGCATCATGTACATTGTCCCATATATAGACAATGTCCGTTTCGTGGATCTGCGCATACTTACGCTCAATATCCCGAGCCAGCAGGTGATCACAAAGGACAATGTGCCTGCAAAAATTGACGGAGTTCTTTTCTTCAATGTTTTTGATGTTGAAAAAGCAGTACTTGAAATTCAGGATTTCAGATTTGCGATAGCGCAGTATGCACAGGCGACACTGCGCGATGTGGTCGGCGGTCTTTCACTTGATGAACTCCTGTCCGAACGCGAGCATATTCAGAAGAAAATCTGTGAAATAGTGGAGGAACGGGTAAAGGACTGGGGACTTCATCTTGATTCAATCCGGCTTCAGGACATTGAAATGCCGGAAGATCTGAAACGTATCATGTCGAGACAGGCCTCCGCGGAACGTGAAAAACGGGCGACAATCACGAAGGCCGAAGGCGACAGGATCGCCGCCACCAATCTGGCGGCAGCGGCAGCAATCATGGAACAGACCCCGGGAGCAATGAAACTAAGGACTCTCCAGACTATTGACGGCCTCGGCGCCGGTCCTGCAAATACGGTTGTGATGTTCCCGATGGATTTGACCGAAAACCTGAAAAACATTGTGAAATCCATCTCTAAAAAAGACGATGATATCAAGGTGATATAATTTCCGAAACGGAAATTATCATCCAATCATCCTTGGGACAGAGTGTTGCGGCATTACTTCTCCTGTGGTGATGACTGGACAGTTATTGACTTTGTCTGCCTGGCGGCCCCATCAACTGCTTTTACTGCAATATCCTGGACTTTGGCGTACGCATCCTCTATCTTTTTCTGGAGAATTTCGACCTGTTGTTTTTGGGATACAACAACACTGTCGCGCGATTCTATCTTGGTCAGTAACACGTTTCTTTCTCCCTCGAAACCCTTAACGATGAGCGCTTCCTTGGATGAAAACTCCAGTTTCAATTTTTCAGTTGATTCTTTTACAGTTTTCTCCACCGCATTCGTTATTTCGTTTTCGATTCCATTAACTCTTTCCTGAAGATCTTTCAGTATCTTTTCTTTCTCATCCATTGCAGACTCCCTTGCCGCAAGAGACTTTTCCCTTTCCATAATGTTCCGATCAAAATCTTCCTTCTTTATCTGAAATTCCTTTTCAATCTTCACCATCTCGTCGTTGAATTTATTTTTGCGAAATTCACATTCGCGTTTAAAATTGTAGTCGAATTCGTCCTTCTGACGTTTTCTCGTCTTTTCCTCTTCAGCCTTCTCTTCCTTTAAGGTATATTCCCTGATTTCCTTTTCCTTCTCCCATTCAATCCTGGAGGTTTCCATTTCCTTATCGAATTCCTCGCGGATTCTTATCTGTGATTCAATGAGTGCGGCAAGTGATGAGGCGGCCTTTTCCACCTCATATATCTCGCTCAGTTCCTTTTCCCTGACTTCAACGGCCGCCTGAAGCTTCTTATATTTTTCCGCCTCATTTCTGACTTTTTCGGAAACGTCTGTCAATGATTTTGTGATATCACTTTTTAAGATGTCAATTTTCATGTCGAGATCGGATGAAGCAATGGTGTCTGCTTCCAACACTATTTCCTTGTCCTTTTTCTCTTCCTTCACCTTTTCGGGCTTGAGTTCGGACTTGGCCTTTTCGTCTATTTTAGCCTTGGTCTCCGTATAGGTGTCAAGCATTTCTTTTTTAGTTGTGCGTTCCGGGCTTTTCTCTTTTTTAGTCGCCATAATGCCAATTCTCCCCTTATTATTTTACAAATATAATTTTTGATTTGAGAGCAAATATTACGCAGAGCACAGTAACCGTTCTTTATAACTGTTTCTTCCAGCCTCGCATTGACATTAAACAGTATAACGGTTATACTCTATTATGCGGTTTAAATTTGACAAGAATAAAAGTGAACAACCGAGAATCAACCCGAAACGGAAAATAGGGTTTGAAGAGGTTCAGGAGATATGGGCTCACCCATATTACGAAGACCGCAGATCTGATGTGCCGGAACAATTCAGGGCAATCGGATGGGTTAGAGGAAAACTCTATTCTGTAATCTTTGAGGTAAGAGAAGACAGTGAAAACGAATATTATCATCTCGTAACTTTATGGAAATCAACAAAAGAGGAGAAGGTGCTCTATGAAAAAAACACTTAATAAACCCTCCGCTGACGAGATTGCAGATATGGCGGACAGGGGTAAAAATATTTCCCGCTTTTTTACCAATAAGGGAAATGTAAAACATCCGGTACAAAGAGTCAACGTGGATTTCACCGTGGATATGCTACTTGAACTTGATGACATCGCTTGTGAAATGAACATCAGCCGCCAGGCCGTGATAAAAACATATCTGAGACAGTCATTGGATCAGCATTACATTGCAGTAAAGGATCAGTAATAGTCCACCCTGTTTTCCAAATCCTAACCCTGACCGTAAAATTTCCAGCTTCATCTGTGGTGATCCGAATGCCCCAGTTTTTCAATGAATGATATTGTTCGCTTCGTCTGTGAATACTTCACCTGAAAAATCCTAGTGCTATTGTCTTGAGGAAAGGGGTTGGCTGGAATGCAAGAAGAACTTTTAATAAATCCTTTCACAAGCAGTTACAGGAAATTGATGAGTTATTACGCAAAAACAAAAAAGCTAAAGTTTGACCCCTAATTTCACACCGAAGCTGTCCGGCGTCGGGCCAATATTCCGGTTGGAAAGGAGGCCGACGGCAACGATATCGCCGAAGCGGTTCTTTTCATGGCTTCGGAAAACGCGGCTAGGATCAACGGGGCGGGTCTGGTGGTCGACGGCGGCATCTCTGTCCAGCTTGTGCCTCCGGACTGCGATTGCTGATTTTTTTCTGTTCCAAAATCGTATTCATAATAAATTTTCTCACAGGGCAAGGTTGCTTGCCCTGTGAGGAAATTTTGTTTTATTGCATTGCTTCTTGCATAAACCGATTAAAGGTATATATTTACAAAAGCCAAGAAGGAGTTTTATCATTCTCTCAAATTCTTCGGACTGCAAATTTTACAAACAATATAGTATACGCTGGCCAATTACGCGAGACAGGCAATTCTCTCCCGCCGATGGTACTCCGCATCAAAAAAAGAGGTATTATGAATTTCAATGATTTCAATCTGGATCCACGTCTCATGCGCGCCGTGGTGGATGCCGGTTACACAACCCCGACAGACATTCAGGAAAAGGCAATTCCTATATGCATGGAAGGGTCCGACCTTATCGGAACAGCGGCTACAGGCACTGGAAAAACCGCGGCATTTGTGCTTCCCCTGCTGCAACATTTACTTAAAAAGCCTGCCCGTTTAACTTCCCCAAGAGTTCTTATTGTTGCGCCGACACGCGAACTTGCCGAGCAGAACAGGGAAGTCATCAAGGTTCTCGCCCATAACACACATATCCGTTCGGCCGTTGTTTACGGAGGAGTAAGTTTCAAACCACAGCTCCGCGCTTTGACTGATGGAACCGAGATAATTGTCTGCTGCCCCGGGCGCATGCTGGATCACATGAGGCAGGGAAATGTTAATCTTAAACATGTTGAGGCCGTGGTTCTTGACGAGGCAGACCGGATGCTTGACATGGGTTTCCTTCCAGACATAAAGAAAATACTGTCAGCACTACCCAAAGAACGCCAGACACTCCTGTTTTCCGCGACATTTGAGCCTGCCCTTATGGAACTCATTCAGCACAGCTTGAAGAATCCTAAACGGATAAGCGTTAACACTGAAGCGCCTGCAGAAACAATAGACCATTGTTTCTATCCGGTTCCTGAAAGCCAGAAAACAGCTCTCCTGCTGGAAATTTTAAAGTCAATGAAACATGAATCAATCCTGGTATTCACCCGTACCAAACGCAGAGCCGACCGCGTAATGGACAGTCTCTCAAGGGCCGGATTCGCCACAGGACTGCTGCATGCAAACAAATCTCAGAATCAGCGGAAGGAGGCTCTTGACGGCTTCCGTTCAAAGAGGCTTAAAATAATGGTGGCCACCGACATCGCGGCACGCGGTCTAGACATTGAAAGCATCTCGCATGTGATAAATTATGACATTCCGGACACTGCAATCAATTACATTCACCGGATCGGCCGTACCGGCCGTGCCGAGAGGACGGGAGATGCAATTACATTGATATCTGCTGAAGACGCATCTGAAGTGCGTGATATCGAACGCCGTCTTGGCACCACAGTGGAAAAACGAAAACTGGAGGGGTTCGAATACAGTAAATTCGATATTCCGTCCGGACGTAAATCCGCCGGCGGCGGTGGTGGCGGAAGAGGTGGATCAAGGCATAGCTCTCCACGCAGCTCCTCCATTCCAATGAGCGGCTCATGGGGCGCAAAAAGACGCCGCAGATAATATCTTCATGTCATGACAAACCAGGAAATAATTGAAAAGATCTACAAGCTTCAGCTTTTGTTGAAGGGTAAGAACGGACCCGTCGCAAGCGCTCTGGAAAGAGCTACCATCCCCTTGATTGAAAATGAAAAGCCATTATGCTCGGCTTCTCGAAAAGAACTTCTTGAAATCAGCGGCATCGGCGAGGCGACAGCAATTTTGATTATTAAAATCATAAATGGTGAACACATATATGATATTGCCGCCACTGTTCCAAAACCCAAAAGAAAGCCAAAATGGGCGTAAATGAAGGCCTTCATACTTCGCAAAATTGGAGATGCTTCCCAGTCTGAAATTCCAGTCCCAAACCCTGGATTAAATGAGAAACTGGTTCGTGTTTCCGCCTGCGGCCTCTGCCGCACCGATGCAAAGATGTGGACCAACGGCCAGCGCGACATGGTTTTACCCAGGATTCTAGGACATGAAATTTGCGGCGTGGAGACCAGAAGCGGTCACCGTGTCGTTATCTGGCCCGGAGCCGCCTGTGGGGACTGTGATGCATGCCGAACCCGTCATGAAAACCTATGTCCCTCAATACAAATACTTGGATTCAACCGCGATGGAGGGCTGGCTGAATACGTTGTGGCTCATTCATCAAGCTTAATACCAATTCCGGACACTCTTCCATCTGTAACCGCAACTCTGGCTGAACCCCTGGGATCTGCAGTCAATGCGATTGAAAAACTTCATCTGCGCAAAAATCAGAAACTTCTTGTTCTCGGCGGCGGACCGTTGGGTCTGATGCTGGCTTTTGCAGCAACTAAAATTTCCGGTGCATCCACATCAGTGGTGGAACCTTCATTGCCAAGAAGAAAGCTGGCAAAAAGCTTCCTTCAGTCTTTCGGATCCGAAATTTTCCCCGCAACTCCGAAAAACATAATGTTTGATGCGGCTGTCAACGCCACTTCATCTCCTGACTCGCTAATTTGCGGACTTCGCAAAATAAAGGCCGGCGGAGCATTTTGCCTTTTCAGCGGATTACTAAAAGACACTGAATCAGTAAATTCAGATTTAATGAACGAGATTCACTACCGCGAACTCAGTTTATTCGGATCTTACGGATGCACTCGCCGGCAGATGCGACAGGCTCTTATGCTGCTTTCAAATCATGTTGACCTTGCGGATCAGCTTGTATCTGGTGTTCTGCCATTGGAAAAAACTGTTTGCGGACTTCGCAATATTCTGGAAAGAAAAGGGATGAAATGGGTTGTCTCCATGAATGGAACGGGGAAGACAGTGACCAGCGCCTGACTGCGGAGGACGCAGTTTTATCAATAAGAAACGGAGGGCGGGTTTTCTTACCCGCCAAGAGAAGAAAATGCGGGTTAGAAAACCCGCGCTCCGTTAAAAAGCACATGATTGAGTTTCAAAGGAGAGATTGGTAATCAGTTATCAGTTAATGAATTAAGTTGGAGTTCACAGCTTTAGCGTGTCTTCTGATTCAATTATGGAATACTTCAGAAAGGATTAAATATGTATACAGAGAGCGAACTGCGTCTGATGGGACATCTGATAGGAGAAATATCCAAAGGCCGCATTCTTACAAGGGACGAGGCATGCGATGCATATCGTCAGATCATACTTAATGAACAGCCTGAACTGCAGCAGGGGGCATTTCTGCTCGCCCACATCATGAGGGGGCCCACAACCGAGGAACTTGCCGGTGTATGGGATGCCCTTGACCGTTATGACACTGCAAAGATCAGAACAGTCCGCACCGGTGCAATATGCGATATTGTCGGGACGGGTTCGGACTCATTAAAAACCGTCAATTGCTCAACCCCTGCAGCTGTAATTGCCGCCGCCTGCGGCCTTACAATGGCTAAAAAAGGTGCAAGACTCGTCACCGGGGTATCTGGAGCATCCGACATTCTTGAAGAACTTGGACTGGATCTTGATGCGCCCCTTTCCATGGCTCAGAAATCTCTTGACCTCCATGGTATCTGCTACCTTCCCGGAGAGGCTTTCCTTAAATCCGGATGGGCGCGCCTGATTCAGTCAATGAGGTTTACTTCCGCCTTCAACATAATTGGCCCGCTCACAATGCCGTGCCCACAGACCAATTCCATAGTGATAGGGGCATATTCACCGGCGGTCTGCCGTCAGCTGATTGAAATTCTTTACGAACTTAAGATGCCTGCATCCATTTCTCCATACGGAACAGCCGATGGAATTTCAGACACCATGGGAATGGATGAATTTTCACCCTGCGGGACGACACAGGTGGTAGAACTTCGAAATGGTTCAATATCGTCTTATAATGTACGGCCGGATGATTTAGGAGTTAAAACATCTGATTTCGAAAGCATAAAAAGTTGCAGCACCGCAAGCGAGAACGCCTCCATAATTGCACGAATCCTCCGTGAAAAACGTGTTGAAGAACCACTATCCGACCTGTTCTGCATGAACTCCGGCGCTGCGCTATTTATTAGCGGCATGGCATCGTCGTTCAAAGAAGGAACAGAAAAATCACGACAATCCGTGGCTGACGGACGCGCCTGGATAAAAATGCAGGAATTAATTTCAGCTCAAGGGAAAAATTAATAGCGGAAATATGAAGTCAAATATTCCAGCTTTCAAAGGTGAGTTTTGTAAGTTTTATAATTCGATTATGACATCCGTAATGAAAAAATCGATTATGCCCATTACAATTCTTATCCTTGCCGTACTTGCAATATACTGGCAGACATACTGGTTTGATTTTATACTTTTAGATGATCCTGGCTACGTCTTGAATAATCCTCTGGTCAACAAGGGCTTGTCGTGGGGTGGTTTTTGCGGGATATGGACTAATTTCACCGTGGGCAACTGGCACCCACTGACAATATTTTCACACCAACTTGACGTAACCGTGTTTGGATTGAAGGCTGGATGGCATCATCTGACAAACGTACTATTGCATACCATCAACACGGTTCTGCTTTTCATGGTCATCAGAGCGTTTACTGGCACAATTTGGAGATCATTTTTTGTGGCCCTTCTATTTGCAATCCACCCATTGCACGTTGAGTCGGTGGCATGGGTCTCAGAACGCAAGGACGTGCTAAGCACATTGTTCGGACTTCTGGCGTTGCTGGCATATCGAAGATACACCGCGGGGCCAAGTCTGGTCCGTATGGCAATGGTGACAGTGTTTTTCTCATTTAGCCTGATGTCAAAGCCCATGCTGGTCACCCTTCCTTTCCTTCTTCTTCTTCTGGACTGGTGGCCACTATGCAGATTCAAATCACATGTAAATACACTAATTCCTAATGGAGATACCCGTAAAAGATGGAAAACCGTATTTTACATATTCTCGCGTTTGGCTTTTGAAAAATGGCCGCTCTTCCTTCTAAGCGCTGGATCATGTATAATTACCATGGCAGCACAGTGCTCAGGCGGTGCAGTTTCGACAATTGATCAGTGGCCTTTGAAGATTAGGGCATTAAACGCTATGACCGCTCTATTTGAATACTTAAGCAAGATGTTATGGCCGACAAGACTTGGGGTTTTCTATCCATTGCCTCCTTTTGGTCATACTGGGATGCGAGTGATTCTATCTACAATAGTTATTATGTCAATGAGTGTTCTGGCTCTTGCATTAATACGCCGTCGTCCCTGGTGGTTCACCGGCTGGTTCTGGTATTTAGGGACACTTGTGCCGGTTCTGGGGCTTGTTCAGGTTGGTTCACAATCGTGGGCTGATCGCTATACATACTGGCCATTGACAGGAATATTCATTATTTTGGTCTGGGAATGCGCATCCCTTTGGAAAAAGCTAAATCCTCCCGGAATCCGCGTCATGGCAATTGTGTTATTACTTGTGGCAATGTCAGCGCTCGGATTTACCGCTTGGAGACAGACCACATATTGGAGGAATACTAAATTATTGTTCAATCACACGCAGAAAGTTGTACCCGATAATTGGCTGGCTCACGGTTTTCTGGCTACGTCTCTTGTACGGGAAAACCGTTTAGACGAAGCTCTTGAACATTACCGCGCAGCATACACTCTGGGGCCAAAATATGGAAGTTCGTGCAATAATTTGGGAAAAATCCACGGATTGCGTGGTGAGACGGAATTAAGTTTGGAATGGCATATCCGTGCCATTAAGGCAGACCCCAAATTGCCGATGGGATATTACTGTGCGGCGAATGCATTGGTCAAACTTGGACGAATAACTGAGGCGGAAGCAGCATATCTGAAGGCTCTCTCATTGGATTCTGCTTTCTCTGATGCATTATTCAATTATGCCAATATGCTCCGCGACTGTGGAAGACATAAGGACGCAGAAAACCGATATAGAGATACAATCAATTCCAAACCTGATTATATAGAGGCAATACTCAATCTCGCTGCAATGTTTGCATCCGACAACAAACACTCTGTAGCTGTACAGGAATATTCCCAAATACTTCTCTTAGAACCGGATAACACGATGGTTTTGAATAATATGGGAAAATCACTGCTGTTTCTTGGTCGTCCCGAAGAAGCTGCCGGTCTTTTTGCAAGGGCGGTGCGAACCCAGCCTGATAATGCAGATGCTAGATTTAGTTTCGCGTTGTCGCTGATCGGTTCGGGCAAAAGGGACGAAGCGATGAAAGAGCTGGAATCAGCCATTAAAATAAATCCTTCGCATCCAGCCGCACTCAAGCTTATGAATGAATTGACATCATTGCAGCAATGCGAATAATAAAAAACGTCATTATTGTTGTTGAATAAAAAGATAATGATTGTATAGTAACCCCCTTTTTGACTAAATTTACATCCATTTATTTTTAATTAATAATGACAGGGGAATGTGCAGAAATGCTGGCCTGGGGTAAGAATACTTGTGTTTTTTCTGGAACTGCGAATCCCGCACTTGCAGCTGAAATAGCTAAAGAAATGGGAAAGCCTCTCGGTGATCTTGAGGTGACTCGTTTTCCAGATGGCGAAATATTTGTTAAATATAAGGAAAACATCCGTGGCGCGGATGTCTTCATAATCCAGCCCACATGTTTTTCACCAAATGAAACCCTGATGGAACTCCTTATACTTATTGATGCTGCAAAACGCGCATCCGCCACAAGGATTACAGCCGTGATTCCATACTATGGATATGCAAGACAGGACAGGAAAGACCAGCCGAGAGTACCGATCACCGCCAAACTTGTTGCGAACCTAATCACTGTTGCAGGAGCTACAAGGATTCTTGCAGTGGATCTCCACTCCCAGCAGATTCAAGGATTTTTCGACATTCCGGTTGACCATCTCAACGCAGCACCGGTCATGGTTCCATATCTCAGGGAAAAACTTGGCAAGGAAGGAGTTGTTGTTGCTCCTGATTCAGGCAGTGTTAAACTTGCCCAGTCGTACTGCGACATGCTGAACGCCGGCCTAGCCGTTGTGGCCAAAAGACGCATTAACGCCCTTTCGGTTGAATCATCGCATCTGGTAGGAGATGTAGAAGGAAGAATATGCCTGCTTACCGATGATCTTACTACAACCGCCGGAACTCTCACGGCCGCAGCCAACCTCCTCAAAAAAGAAGGCGCTAAAAAAGTTTATGCCGCTGTAACACACTGCCTTATTGGAGATGTCGGAAGAAACAGGCTTATGAACAGCTGTATTGACGAGCTTGTGGTTACAAACAGCATTCCAGTAATGGATAATTGCCATGGAAAAATAAAAGTTTTGAGCATTGCAAAACTCCTGTCTGAAGGAATTACGCGAATACATGAAGGTACCTCCGTATCTTCTCTTTTCAGAATACACGATAAATAAAAAGGGGATTTACCTAAAATGAGCAAAAAGAAGAGTGTTTTAAGCGTTGTGGAAAGAACTAATCTTGGTTCCGGTGCATCAAGGAAAGCGCGTCGCGAGGGGAGAATTCCCGGAGTAATCTACGGGCGTGGGACTAAGTCCAAATCTTTTCTTGTTCCAGAGGGAGAATGGCTGAAACTTGTAAAGCATGGAAATATCCACCTTGTTGAACTCAAGTCTGAAAACGGGGACATCCTGAATGCAATTGTAAAGGAAGTCCACTTCGATTATTTGAGCAATAAGACAATACACATAGACTTCCTTGAAGTCAAAATGGATCAGCTCATCACCACATCAGTAGATGTTATCGGGCACGGAACACCTGTTGGAATCATCCAGGGAGGTGTGCTTGAACAGATCCTCCATAAGATTGATGTCAGATGTCTTCCTAAGGACATTCCTGAAATTATCGATATTGAAATTACCGGCATAGAGCTTGAAAAGGCTATTTGCGTAAAAGATATAAAGCTGCCTGAAGGCGTGACAGCGGCAAGTAATCTTGACAGCGTAGTATTCCATGTCATCAAACTGCGCATAGAAGAGGAAGCCACCGCAACTGCCGCTGAAGGTGCTGTCGCCGCAGGTGCCGAAGGTGCTGCTGAACCTGAACTTGTCGGAACAAAAGGCAAGAAGATTGAAGAAGGCGAAGAGGCTGAAGGTGCCGCCGCCAAGGGTAAAGACTCAAAGGATAAGGGAAAAGAGACAAAAGAGAAGAAGAAATAGTCCTTTTTCAATAATAAGATTATATGGTTTCCGGAGAAGAACAGAGGTTTCATATTGTTGCAGGGCTTGGAAACCCAGGCAGGGAATATTGCAATACCCGTCATAATGCGGGGTTTATGGCCATAGATGCGCTTGCAGGCGTCATGTCCGGAAAATCCGAGGAGAAGGAAATCCACGGTGGACTTTTGAGGCAGGTCAGATGCAGGGGAGGAATTGTCAGCCTTGTAAAACCTGTCACTTATATGAATCTGAGTGGAACGACCGTGTCGTCATTCATGAGGAAAAAGGGGATTGAGGCAACCGGTCTTCTCCTTATATATGACGATATGGACATTCCTCTTGGCAGAATGAGGTTCTGCGTGGGCGGAGGCAGTGCCGGCCACAAGGGAGTGGATTCGGTGATAAAAGAGGTTGGAACTGCGGATTTCGCACGGCTCAGGATAGGCATAGGAAGAATAGATAAAAGTCCAAACAAGGCGAACTATGTACTGTCTGAGTTCACCGAAAGTGAAAAGGAATTGTTTTCAAAAGTAATTGATATGGCGGCGGAAGCGGTTAAATTGTTGCTTTACCGGGGCCTTCAAAAGGCTATGAATGAATACAACGGACGCTTTCTTGGTGAAGGCTCTGATAATAATAAAATAAATATTGTGTAGAAAAATTTTAACGGAGGTTCATAAATTTGAAAAAGTACGAGTCAATTTTTATCCTTGATGAACGCCAGGTGGAAGATCAGGGAAAGGTATTTTCCGAGGAAATGGCTGAACTTATTAAAAGCCTCGGCGGCATCCTTGAGGAAACAATTTCCATGGGCAGAAGGCAGTTTGCCAGGAAAATAGGCAAAAAGAAAAGTGGAATATACTATGATTTTGTATTCTCAATTGAAGAGGACAAGGTAGGATCTGTCAAGGATAAGTACCGCCTCGACCCAAGAGTGCTCAGAATGCAGAATTTCATTTATGACGAGAGAGCTAAAACAGCGGCGGCCGTAAGCAAGAAACTGGCTGCAGCCGAAGCCGAAGAACAAAAATACTAATAAAAAAAATTCGGTCTGGAAATGGCAAATTTAAACAAAGTTTTTCTAATTGGAAATCTTACCAGGGATCCTGAACTGAGATACACCCCACAGGGCTCGGCAATATGTGATCTTGGTCTTGCCATCAATAGGCAGTATACTACCAATGATGGCGTAAAAAAAGAAGAGGTATGCTTTGTTGATATAACCGCGTGGGGGCGTCAGGCGGAGACCTGCAACCGTTTCGTGAAGAAAGGGTCTCAGATCTTTGTCGAGGGCAGGTTGAAGCTGGATTCGTGGCAGGACAAGGAAACCGGAAAGAACAGAAGCAAGCTTAACGTTGTAGCTGAAAGAATACAGTTTCTGAGCGGGACAGGGGCCGGAAAACACCAGGATGACGGGCAGGATGAGCAGCCGCAGCCATATCAGAAGCCGGCCACTCAGCCGCAGCAGAAACAGGAATACTCAAGACCGCAGCAGACGCAGCGGCCTCCTGTTCAGCAGCAGGTTCAAGTTCCCCAGAATCAGCCGCCACCGCCACCGTTGCCGCCCGAGGAGATTTTTGAAGTGGATTCAGAGCCGGATGACGATATTCCTTTTTGAAATTTAACATAAACATAAAAAATAATCAGGGAGATTTATAAAATGCCAGGAAGAACAGCAAGTCCGAACAAGATGAGAAGGAAACCCAGAATCAACATCAGGAAAACCTGCCGTCTCTGTGAGAACAACATAAACTTCGTCGATTTCAAGGACTCCGAACTGCTTCGCAAGTACCAGACTGAAAAAGGTAAGATCCTTGCAAGAAGAATCACTGGAAACTGCGGTGTTCACCAGAAACTTTTCGCAGTGGCTATTAAAAAAGCCAGAACCCTTGCTCTTGTGATGTAGGAAATTTTATCCGCTTTGAAATCGCTGCGGATGTGTGAAATAAATTAATCTTGGAGATATATGCCATGAATGTAAAACTCATTCTTCTTGAAGATGTTGAAGATCTTGGAAATGCCGGAGATACGGTAACCGTAGCGGCCGGTTTCGCAAGGAACTATTTGGTTCCTAAGGGATTTGCTGTGAAAACTTCACCGGCGGCGCTTCGCCAAGTGGAATCCAGAAAAGGAAAAATCGAGGAACATCGGAAGATAGAACTCGAAAAGGCAAAAATTGTTGCTTTGAAAATTGCAGAACTCGAACTTACTATTCCTATGCAGGCTGGTGACGACAATCAGCTATTCGGTTCGGTCACCTCGCATCTTATTTCCGAAGAAGCTGCAAAACATGGCGTAGAATTTGAATCCAAACGCATAAAGCTCGAAAAACCTATCAAGGAAATCGGCAATTATAGCGTTGAAATTAAACTTCATAGCGAAATCACGGCCTCTTTAAAGGTCTGGGTTGTTAAAGCCTAAATAAAATGGCAGTAAATGGCAGAGATCAGAAGGCATTTGAAAGAAAAAAGGTTGTCGTATCACGCGAAGACAAGCCAAAACCAAATGACCTGAACGCTGAAAAAGCGGTCATTGGCGCCATTCTGATTGACTCCCCTTACGCAATAGACACAGCTATAGAAAAGCTTGGCACCGGCAAGGTTTTCTATTCAGACGCCCATCAGAAAATATACGACATCGCCATCGAACTCCACAAGGAGAAGACAGGCATAGACTATATTTCGATCACCAAGTCTCTTTCCGACAAGGGAATTCTCGAGCAGATCGGTGGGGATTCCTATCTTGCTGAAATGCAGAATATGATTCCCACCACTGCAAATCTGGAAAGCTGGTGCAAAATAGTCCATGACAGCGCCGTTCTCCGTAGAATAATAGACGCCTGTTCAACAGCTTCTGAAAAATGTTTCGACTCAGAGAAAAAAGTCGAGGAGATTCTAGATGAAGTTGAAAGATCCGTCCTTGAAGCAAGAACCCTCGGTGAAAAACAAAATGTATTTGGAATAAAAGAACTCATCTTCGACTCGGCCATCCCATATCTTGAAAATCTATCGAAAAGGGATGAAAGCGTTATTGGTATCCCAACCGGTTTTCCCGATATTGATGATAAAATAACCGGAATGAAGGCCGGTGAAATGTTCGTCATAGCAGCGAGGCCGTCCGTCGGAAAAACTTCACTTGCTCTGAGTATCATCAGAAACGTAGCCCTTCGTGCGCAGACTCCAAGATCCATCCTGTTTTTTACAATGGAAATGACAGCCGACCAGATTGCCAGAAGAATACTCTGCGCTGAAGCTGGAGTGTCGGAAAGGAATTTCCGGGACAAAACGCAAAGCAAGGGGGAATGGAACAGGATAACAGGAGCGGCCAGCCTTCTCAGCAATGCAAAAATACTGATAGACCCCACCCCCGCGATGAAAGTCATGGAAATGAGGGCCAGAGCCAGGAGGTTCAAATCACAGAAGAAGATTGACCTTATAGTAATTGACTACCTTCAGCTCATGAGGGCTGACATGGACAAGAAGAACGACAACCGCCAACAGGAGGTTTCGATGATTTCCGCAGGAATAAAATCCCTTGCGAAAGAACTTGCAGTTCCCATTCTTGTCCTAGCCCAGCTCAACCGTGCCACCGAAAACCAGAAAGACGGGATACCCAAGCTCAGTAATCTGCGTGAATCAGGATCGATTGAACAGGATGCCGACATAGTCGGTTTCATCCACAGGAACACCGAGAAACAGAAGGATGCAACTGAAGAAGAAAAACTCAAAGGCCTTGAAGCTGAATTTATAATTGAAAAAAATAGAAACGGCGAACCCGGCAGGATTCCACTTTCCTTCTTCCCCCTTCTTGCTTCCTTCGGGTCACGATCCAGATATGGGGAAGAGGACGTTCCTCATAAATAGTCCACGCATCTGAACTGACAAATATATTCTGCAATGCGCCAAATGTAGATTTTTAAAGGTTCCCTTAGTTTTTATCATAACTTTTTTGCAATTAGATAGATATATAATATCTTATTGCTTTTCATTTTATTCGAGGGGTTTGAGTTCACAATGTCCATTTTCGCCAGATTAGCAATCTTAATATCTGCTTTATTTATTTTTACGCTCAATATGATTTCCGCTGAAATCAACGACGTGAAGTTTGAGCAGAAGGGGTATGTATTCCCTGAGGAAATGCTTAAATACAACATGCAAACCCGAAAAGGCGAGGTTTTCGAACAGAAGGTTCTGGACGACGACATTAAACGCCTTTATTCCACGGGAAATTTTCTGGATGTTCAGTTTGAAGCCGCAGAGGGCGCAGATGGAAAAGTAAACGTCACACTTAAAACTATCTCAAAACCCAAAGTTAAGAATATAATATTTAAAGGGAATAAAAAGTTCACCGAAGACGAGTTCAAAGACAGCATAACGGTTAAGAGAAATGAAGCCCTAAACGACCAACAACTCCAGAAGACACTTTCAAATCTTAGAAAATACTATATAGACAAAGGATATAATTCCGTATTGATTTCACATTCTACCGAGAATTCCGATGATGGTTATGTAAATCTTATAATAAATATCACGGAAAACCTGAGATTGAAGGTGAATACAGTAGATTTCACGGGAAACACTGTCTATTCCTCATGGAAGCTCAAAAACAATATCGCAACCCAGCATTCCTATCTGAGCTGGCTTCTGAACATGGGCCTTTATGAAAAGAATGAAATGGCAATAGACAAGGAACGGCTCAGAGAATTATATTGGAATCTTGGATATTTAGATTTCAAAGTGACAAGCATCGACGTGAAGGAAGATACAGATCCGGAGTATGTAAACATCACATTTAATATTGAAGAAGGGGAACCATACAAGGTTTCAGAAGTTTCAGTTTCAGGAAACAAGCTTTTTACAAATGACGAAGTTTTACCGGCCTTAACACTGAAAACTGACGACATATATGACAATCGCGTGGAAAAGAAGGATATTGAGGCTATTGGCAACAAATATTTCCCTCTCGGATATGCTGATTTCCAATGTAAAGCCGTGAGAATTCCGGACTTCAATACTCATACAGTAAATATCGAATACAGAATAGTTGAAGGAGATCCCTATACTGTCCGTAACGTATATATATCCGGCAATCACAACACAAAAGACAAGGTTATCCGCAGGGAACTTGCCCTCCAACCAGGCGACCCGGTGGACAACAATAGGATTGAAGCCAGTAAATCACGCCTTATAGGGATGGACTACTTTGAAAAAGTAAATATTGTATCCGCAAACACCGAAGATAAAGGTATGAAAGACATTGACATCGCTGTTGAGGAAAAAGATACCGGAAAGTTTTCTGTCGGGGCAGGATATTCAGATTCTGACAGTGTCTCGGGTATTGTTGAGCTTTCCCAAAGCAATTTCGACCTTTTCAACCCAGGTAATTACTTCGTGGGCGGCGGACAGAGGGTAAAGCTTCACGCTGAATACGGAGTTGACCTAAGCAACTTCTATGTTTCTTTCACCGAACCATGGCTTTTTGATATTCCGCTCGCACTCGACATGAAGGCGTTCTACAATACAAGAAATTATGAATACTGGGATGAAAGATATCTTGGCGGTCAGTTCAGCCTCACCAAAAACTTCTCAGTTCCATGGATAGGACTGTATGATGATTTCACTTACGCAAAACTGGGATATACCATTGAACAGGTTTATGTTCACAATATGGATAAAGACATGTCGCCGATTTTCCAGGATTCAACAGGAACCAGTGTCGTCAGCAAATGGTCCCTTACCCTTGCCCGCGACACCAGGAATAATCTTATGGATCCGTCTTCCGGATATCTGTTGAGCGCTTTGGGAGAACTAAATGCAAAAGCCATGGGTGGAAGTGAAAATTATTATAAATTTGAAGCAGTAGCCAGTAATTATTACCCGTTTATTAACGATTGGTTCGTATTGCACACGGGAGTAAAACTCGGGCAGGTTTCCCCAATCGGGGGAGGCTCAAGTGGACCTGGAGGCAATCTAGCCCCCATTTATGAACGTTATTTCCTCGGTGGCGGAGACTCGGTCAGAGGTTTCTCATACCGTAAAATATCTCCTGTTGACTATGACGACAAGGGTTATGGCGGCGATTCAATGCTCCTTGGCAACGCCGAAGTGACGCATCCTATCTACGATTTTATACGTGGCGCTCTTTTTACTGACATAGGTCAGGTTAAGGAAAATGCATGGAACTTCAGCATGAATGACTTCAATATCGGTGTCGGTTACGGACTCAGGATAAAACTGCCGTATTTCAACGCACCTATCAAACTTGATCTCGCTTATCCAATCCTAAATAATCAGCCCGGTGAAAAAAGCGAGCTCCGTTTCCATTTCAATCTCGGATTCACCTGGAGCCCATAAGAATTTTCCAGGGCTCGGATTAAAAACCTCTTCATGAATACAAGAAATTAATTAGGCGGCCAAGGGCCGCAACTTTTTAAAATAGTTACAGAGATCCAAAGGCACAGAGGCACAAAGTTTTTGAAAAATGCCAAATATCAAACATGTTGGAGTTCACAACTTCAGTTGTGTCTTTTTCTTTAAAACTTGGCCACTCGGTCACTTTGAAATTCCTTAACGCTTAATTAGGCGGCCAGGGGCCGCAACTTTAAATAATGTGAACATCGAACTTGCAACTTCGAAGTAGCGCGGTGTCTATTGACCCGCGATCTTTCAGGCCACGACACTCGGGTCAAAGATAGACCCGAGCTACTACGATCGAACACATGATGAATGCATGTGAAGATCCGAAAACGACAAACTTAAATCATAACCTGACACTTTGAAATTCCTTAACGTTTAATTAGGCGGCCAGAGGCCGCAACTTTTCTTGAT
>CAZION010000139.1:0-18290 GCA_964540865.1 uncultured Victivallis sp. | reverse complement strand
CGGTTATCGGTTATCGGTTATCGGTTATCGGTTATCGGTTATCGGTTATCGGTTGCGCCTAATTTTATCGTATAGGAATTTCAAAGTTTATGAATACCAGCATCAAATTCCAATTTTCATCCGCCGCAGCGGACCAAAGCACAAACAAGCTCCAGATTTCAAATGAAGAAAAATTCTAAACTAATAAAAAAACAATATAAGAACATGCCTTGCGGGGATTGACTACGAACAAATTAAGATTCGTTTTTGTTGATAGTTAAGCCCGCAAGGGCTGTTCTTTTGTTTGCTTTGACATTCTTTAAAACTATGTGCCTCTGTGCCTTTGCCCCTCTGTAACTTTTCCAAAAGAGTTGCGGCCAGTGTCCGCCTAATTCAATGCAATTTTAAGAATATCCATTGCGGCGTCCGGTCTTCCGATGCAGGTTGCGGCTTTGCGCATTTCACAGAGTTTTGCGGGATTTTTCAGAAGTTCGATGAGCTTGAACTCAAGAACTGCGGCATTGTGCGCTTTAAGCGCAGCTCCGTTTTCAAGGAGATGGTCGGCGTTGCGTTCCTCCTGTCCCGGAATAGGGGAGATCACAATCATTGGAAGCCCCATAGCGAGACATTCCGATGTTGTCAGTCCGCCTGGTTTGCTGATTGCAAGATCGCTTGCAGCCATATTTATTTCAATTGTTGTTGTGAATCCTGTCGGTTTTAATTTACCGGGAAACGCTCTTTCAAGTTTTTTCAATTCTTCGAGGAGTCCCTTGTTTTTTCCTGCGAGCGCCAAGATCTGGAAGTCGGAGCTGATATTCAAAAGCCGTTCTGCAATCAGGTGGGTTCCTCCGACGCCAAGTCCGCCGGACATCAGAAGTATTGTCGGCTTGTCCGGAAGGATGCCAAGTTTTTTTGCGCATTCGGAACGTGAATGTTTCTGTCCGAACACTGGCATTATCGGAATTCCTGTGATATGTATCTTGTCTGGATTTATCCCCTTGTCTTTCATTCTCCAGGCGACCTCTGGGCTTGCGGCGAAATATCCCGACATGTGCGGCTGGATCCAGAGGCTGTGTATGTCGAAGTCAGTCACAGCAACCCAGACTGGTGCATGGAATTTCTTCTGCGCAATCATTTTTGAAAGGAGTTCGGCTGGGAGGAAGTGGGTGCAAATTATTGTGTCCGGCTTTAATTCCCTTATTTTGTCGAAAAGTTTTCTAGTGTTGAGTTTCTGGACTGCATATCTGATTTTCCTCATGAGGGAATCCTCTTTTTCCTCCTTATCGGTCTGCGTGTAAAGGAAACCCCAAAGCGCGGGGCTCCGTTCAACCAGCTTTATATATGAATCTGCATAGACCGCCCTGAACAGTTGCGGAACGAAATCCATGACATCAAGGTGAATCGCTTTAAATGCGGGAAAATTTTCGTCAGTTGTTTTTCTCAGGGCTTCCGCGGCACGGACATGTCCCGCACCGGCGGAAACGCTCAGAAGCAGAATGGTTCTTTCACTTTTCATGTTTTCATCCGGTAGATAATCGTTTTTGTGGGTTCTTATGATATATTTAATGTACTACGCGAACGGTCTAGAGTAAAATTGAAAAGTGGTTGTAGATTCTGATGTGCTCAGCCTCACGCCTGACTTTAATAGAAAACTAACAATTGCTTGACGAACATCTAATCGCAGCCTGATAGAATAATAACATATGAAATACAAGACTCTGTTTATAAGTGACGTACATCTCGGGACAAATGTCTCGCAGACTGTTAAGCTCTTGAAATTCTTTAAGGAAAACGAATTCGAGAAACTTTACCTTGTGGGAGACATTGTTGACATGACTGCCATCAGGCGTCGTTATTTCTACTGGGACGAAACCCACAATACGCTTCTTCAGAAAATCCTGCGCATGTCTAGGAAAGGAGTTCATGTGGAATATATAGTGGGCAACCATGATCTCTTTTTGGAATTTTTCGTAAACGAGCATTTCGGGAGCATCCATCTCAAGGAACGGGATGTCCATGTTACGGCCGACGGCAGGAAATGCATGGTGATGCACGGGCATCAGTTCGACGGTGTAATTAAAGAACTACCCTGGCTTTACTGGCTCGGGGACACAATGTACGATTTCGCGCTTTTCATCAACACGTGGTTCAACAGGGCAAGGACGCTTCTCGGCAAAGACTACTGGTCATTGTCCCTTTATCTGAAGACCAAAGTGAAGAACGTAATAAAGTTCATGAATAGTTATGAGCAGCTTGTTGTCCATGAAGTTAAAAAGGACAAGAGCTTTGATACGGTAATTGTCGGACACATCCACATGGCGGCCGACAAGGAGATTTCAGGGATACGGTATTTGAACTGCGGATGCTGGACTGAGTTCTGCTCCGCGGTAGTCGAACACGAGGACGGAAGACTCGAATTAATCATGGTTAAAGAATAATGAAGTCAGTGTTGTTTTTAACGTAACATTATTTTGCCCCTAACAATGTTTTAACATCGCTGCAGTAAAATAAAAATATAATAAAAGAATTATTCGATTATTAAAACAAAAAAGGATTAGAAAAATGAAGTTGGAAAAAAAAGTCCTAGCGATCGGAACCGCAGTGGTTATCTGCGCTAGTTCCGCATTTGCCCAAGAGACCCGGGAGATCCGGGTGACGGAGGACAGGGACCAGGCGTACTTCACGTCGAAGGTCTATGATCTGAAGAACACACAGGGTGCAGACTTAGCTCCGTTCGTCCTTGGCGCAATCCAAAGGTATGACATGACATCAAGCGTTGAGAGAATGAACGACGTGGCTAATAAAAAACAAATCCTTACGGTTAACATGCCAGTGGCGATGGTTGCCCATATTGATGACATGATAGCGAAGATCGACCGCCCCGGTACAATCGACGGTCGGAGTTCCGTAATACAGAGTACTGGAATCCAGAAATTCGTATACTATCCTGAACACAGGGCTTCGGTGGATTTCTTCCCGATCGGCCCTACGGTGGGAAGTTCAGACGGGTCATATTTCTTTGACCCTGTGAACAATATGTTCTATTGGAAGGATGCCAGGTCGAAAGGTGAAGGCGCCCTCAAATTCTACCAGGCGTTCGACCGTCCGGTACCTCAGGTGGAGCTGACATTGAATGTTTACGAGATCAACGAGAACGATGTCAAGGAGCTAGGGATAGACTACATCGCCTGGAAGAACGGCCCCGGTGCAAATATCTTCAGTACAGGCTGGAATTTCCTGAATCTGCAGAGCTTCTCTAAAGTATCTAATTTTGTCAATTCTACCGATATTGCAGGGTACGCCTCGCATGGATGGGGCGGGTTCATGGTTGCCCCCAATATTGACATGACTTTCATAAGGTTGCTTGCCCAGAAAGGAAAAGCGAAGATCGCAACATCAGGGGCGTTGACGCTGGTAAACGACTATTCGAACGATCCCGGCCCGAACAATTTCTCGCACGCAAAATACAAGATCAAGTTCACTCCGAACTATCAGGACATCATGAAGGATGACAAGCAGAGCGTGAGCGTAAAAGAGGCCCAGTCCGACTTTTATTTCTATCTGAGGCGTCCGACAATCAACTTCAACGGTGAGACTGGGGATAAGGCCGCGATGGTCGAGTTCGGGTATGAAATGAACATTCTGGACACGGTTGAACAGACAAGCAAGGGGCAGCCCATTCAGAACGTGAACAACTTCAAATCCTGGCTGACAGTTGCGGCCGGGACTGAAAAGATGCTTGGGACTTATGACAGGACACAGGATGTGAGCCAGTACAACGGCATGCCGTTCCTGGGAGACATCCCGGTGCTGAAATATATTTTTGGCGCGGTTGAGCACTCCAAATCCATTTCTAAAGTTTTTGTGACGGTTTCGGTGAAACCGATCACCCCTACTGAAAACTTGTCGGAGTGGGCGGGGAAGGCCGTTACCATCGGGGAAATGCTTGCAGCCAAGAAAAATGAAGATAAAAGCAAATAGAGGATAATAAGAAATGAAAAATAGACTTACGAGAATTTTATTTTTAAGCGCATTGGTGTCGCTGCAGTTGGCCCTTAGTGCGCAGGAGGACGTCACCGGAGTCGCAACGCCGAGGGCGGCTCCCAGTGGAAGCCAGATCCAGACGCAGCTCTGGATCCAGGTGAAGGACGAGACTAAAAATGTGAAGCTGATATCCACCACCACAAACCCCAACGTGATTACTAAGACGTATGTGCTTAAAAATGCGGATCCCTATGAATTGCTGCCATACTTCCAGACGGCGGTGAAGGCGCAGAGGACTGCTAACAACACTTCCAAGGTTGAATGCATGAAGTTCAATGACGGGACAGGGATCCTGATTGTTTCGGCTGAAGAGTACAGGTTCGGCAAGCAGGCGCATGGGATGGGGTTCGATGAAATTCTCACGGCTCTTGACAGACCCGGGGTGACATGTTCGTCAGGTACCATCGGATATGCGTATTTTCCGAAGTATGTCAGCGCTGAATGGCTGTACAATGCCTTGTACAATGTTGGCATGAACCAGAGCGGAAGCAAGGAGTTGCAGGGTGGAAAAGACAAGATCGTCGTTGACAAGGGGCTTAATGCTCTGTTCATCTATGTCCCGGCGTACCAGGTCAAGAATATAAATGAGATGATTAAGCAGTACGACACACCTATCTCCGAAGTGAATGTAAAATACACGATATACGAGCTCGATTCCGAGCTCGACGGAAGCATAGGTGTTGATTTTCAGGCCTGGAAGAATGGACCCGGCGCTGAATTCCTGAATATTTCGAGCCGTTTCGGGCAGCAGTGGGATTTCGCGAACAATATTGTTGCTTATCCTATGAATGGCAAGTCTCACACGCAGTTCATAAATTTCAGCCCTAAATGGAACTCCAAATATCTTGATTTCCTTATGTCCAAAAGCAAGGCCAGCATTGTCACGTCCGGTAATATGAGTATAATGAACAACCAGGATGCGAGGGTGGAGGCCACCACCAGGATGGCTGACTTCCGGAACGGGTTCAAATATGCGAACATAGACGTGATAAGCTATATCCGGCTCCAGGACGCACGCATATATGATGCCGCAGTGTCAAGCACGGTGACTCCAGATAACTCTGGAGCGCTTGACGGCAGGTACCGTTTTTTCGCCACCAATGAACAGGGGGTCCCGATTACAATCAGTGCTATGAACGGTCTTTTCTCGAATGGTGCTCAACCTTCCGCTACGGTTCCATACCGCGGGGACATGCAGATCACAAGGATGTATGACGGCTTGAGATATTCATACTACGTTGAACTCAACGAGTTTGAAGCTATAAACCAGGGCGCCCAGTTTGTCCTTCTGGAATATCAGCGGCAGTCAAATGGAAATCTGATAGGACCTCCGGCCGGTGCCCCTGCCGCGTTGGTCAATAAGGATTATAATCTAGGCTACAAGACCAAATGCTATAATCTCAAGCTTGAAAGGCTGACGGCTACCCCCGCAGGAGTTGGTGGCGCTTCAGCGGTAGTTGCATCGCAGGAAGTCTTCAATTATGCATGGTTGAACTACGCGACCTGGGATTCATCGGAAAATTTCCAGATCCAGAAGGATGTTAGCCGTGACACCGCAATAGACGGATATGGATTCGTAATGAACATTAGGCCTGTTACATGCGAAAGATCAAGCACGCTTGATATTAGCTTGGCGAATACGAGCCTTATCGGATTCCAGAGCAATGGAGCGCCCAGGACGTCAAAGAGCGAAATGAGCACGAAGGTGATGGTCAACAACAACGGGAGCCAGTTTGTTATTGGCGGCATAGACAAGAAATCCATTGTCACAAGTGTTGACAAGCTTCCATGGCTGGGAGATATTCCCGGACTCGGCTGGCTCCTTGGGAGTGAGTCGCCTACCACGAAGAAATCGCAGCTTGTCGCCGTGATCGAGTGCACGCCTGTGATGCCTGAAACCAAAGTCATGGAAACGGTTAGGAAAGAGATTGATGAAATGACTGAGAAGATCGTTTCCGCAGGTGAGAAATTCAAGGCCAATGAGGTCGGGTTCGACCAATATATAATTGACAACGAGAAGAAGGGAGTTGATCCGCTTCCGTAATGTTTGAAACAGAAAGCTGTATTGGTAACTGCCGAAACAGCTATGTTTAGCGGACAATTAATATTACCCTAACACGATTCTAACATTGCAAGAGTAGGATAGATATTAAACTTAAATGAGAAATCTAAGGAGAGAAAATGAAATTAAATAAAGTATTTGCGGGATTGGCCGGAGCAGTGGCGATTTTGGCTTCGGGCATATGTGACGCACAAACTATAAATGGCGCAGGGGCGACTTTCCCGGCTCCACTCTACCAGCAGTGGATTGCAGAATATTCAAAGGTCAGCGGTGGCGTGAAGATAAATTACCAAGCCCTTGGTTCAAGCGCAGGCCTCGCACAAATCAGGGCGAAGACAGTTGATTTCGGTGCATCTGACGAACCACTGAAGAAAGAGGAGTTGGACAAGGACGGGATGATGCAGTTCCCTGTTATAATGGGGGCGATACTTCCAGTAGTCAATCTCAATAATATCAAGCCGGGCGAACTCAAGCTTTCGGGCGATGTGCTTGCAAAGATATTCATGGGCAAGATATCGACATGGAATGACCCTGAGATAACTAAGATTAACGAAGGGTTGAAGCTTCCCGATATTAAGATAACCGTGGTGCACAGGGCCGATGGCTCAGGGACAACATGGAACTTCACAAACTACCTTTCAAAAGTTTCCCAGGAATGGACTAAGAGTTATGGCTGCAACAAGGAAATATCCTGGCTCGAGGGAAGTGTAGGAGGGCAGAAGAACGCCGGGGTTGCCGCCATGGTTAAAAGAATCAAGGGAGCAATTGGATATGTTGAATCAGCATATGCGTTTGAAAGCAATATGACCTATACGCAGATGCTTAACAAGTCCGGGAAATTTGTTCAGCCGACTATGGAAGCCTTCCAGGCTGCAGCCGCAAACGCCGACTGGCAAAATGCCCCCGGTTTTTTCATGGTTCTTACAGATCAGCCCGGAGACAACAGCTGGCCAATGATGGCTTCCAGCTACATCCTGATTTACAAGGATCAGAAAGCGTCTGCGCAAAAGGCCGACATAATGCTTAAGTTTTTCGCATGGACTTTTGACAGCGGTGCCGATATAGCAGGAAAGCTTAATTATGTGCCGATGCCGAAAAATGTTGCAGACATGGTGAAGGAATCCTGGAAAAACAATGTAATTGCAAAATAGTCATACAAACATAAAAAGGAGATATTGCTATGAGAATCATGATCGCGGTCTTGATGATGGCGTTTTTCACCGCTACTGCTGTTCACGCCAGGATTGGGGAGAGTTTTGAGCAGTGCGTTAAAAGATACGGGGCTCCAGTTACGACCAACTTGAAGCTGTTGGATTATCGGACTGGCCTGGAGATCAAACAATTCAAAAAAGAAGGCGTGCTGGTAAAGATAATCTTCAATGGTGATACGTCTGTATATGTCGAATATAATTATAGCACATTGAAATTGGAGACCGGTGAATCGTCTGCAAATATCATCAAGAAACTTATGGAGTCAAACGGGAAGGGCTGGACTCCCGACAAGACCACTATTGACAGGGACTGGTTGCTTGAAGATGTCGACAGTGAAGGCGTTATCGCTAGCAACAGGATTGAACCAGGTTTTGCAAAGGACAGATGGGTCTGTGACGGTGGTCCTGAAAAAAAAGGAGGACTAATTGCTGTCAAATCCAGGATTGAGGGAACTCTTCTCATAGCTGGTGCCGAGTATATGGAACTTGTGCTGAAAAACCAGTCGAAGTATTTCAAGGAAAGAGAAGACAAGGTTAAGAAGGCCTTGGAGAGTTTCTGATTCTACAAAAATGGCTGAATTAAAAAAACAATCCAAGAACAACCAGTCCGTTCCGGACAGGGTTTTTAAGGTCTTGACGTTTCTAAGCGCCTTGATAATCATTGTTATCATGGCAGGCCTTTTTCTTCAGCTTGCCATCCATTCCATTCCGACAATAAAGAAATTCGGTTTCGGATTCTTTTATTCGAAGGAATGGAATCCCGTCACAGAACAGTTTGGTGCGCTGACCAGCATATACGGGACACTGATCACGACCCTCATTGCCGTTGTCATAGCGGTGCCGCTCAGTTTTGTGATTGCCTTGTTCTTGGTTGAGATAGCCCATCCGGTTTTACGAAGGATTGTGAGCCAGGCCCTTGATTTGCTGGCCGCCATACCGAGTATAATTTTCGGGATGTGGGGGCTTTTTGTATTCGCCCCTTTCATGCAGGACTATATGCAGCCTTTTCTTGGAAAACACCTTGCTTTCCTTCCTTTCTTCAAAGGACCGCCGATGGGGATAGGAATGCTTACAGCTGGGCTCATACTTGCGCTCATGATACTTCCTTTCATAAGTGCAGTCATGCGTGATGTGTTTTCAATGGTGCCTCCGGTGGTGAAAGAATCCGCCTACGGGATAGGCTCTACAACAACAGAGGTCACTGTCAATGTGACTATGCGTTACGGCATGCAGGGCGTGCTCGGCGCGGTTTTCCTAGGGCTCGGCAGGGCGATTGGAGAGACGATGGCGGTGACATTCGTAATAGGAAATGGATATACGGTGTCGGCTTCGCTTTTCGACCCCGCCAACACAATAGCGTCAACACTTGCAAGCCAGTTTTCCGAGGCCGTTTCCCAACCGGTTTTCAGAAGCACGCTGATGGAATTGGGCCTCGTACTCTTCATCGTGACGTTTCTGATCCAGGTGGCTGCCCAGATGTGGTTGAACAGGGTCAGGCTGAGTTCAGGAGGAGGCTTGTGATGAAAAAAAGACCGATATTATTCAGGAAGTCGCTGGACAGGGCTGTCAAGATTTTTTCAGTATTCGCGGCATTCCTTGGCATATTTTTCCTTGCCTGGATACTGCTTGAAGTCTGTCTGAGGGGAATATCCGCCATGGACTTGAGATTCTTCACTCAGATTTCCCTTGACGGTGAAAAAGGCGGGATTGCAAATGCGTTGGTCGGAACGCTTCTGATAACATTTTTTGCGGTGGTGCTGGGAGTGCCTGCTGGCCTGCTGGGAGGAGTATTCCTCGCTGAATATGGCAGGAGCAGCCGTATCGGCAATCTGATAAGGTTTTGCGCCAATGTCATGATGGGGATGCCTTCAATAATAATCGGACTGTTTGTATATTCAATAGTAGTGTCATTGACCGGAACCTTCTCGGGTTTTGCAGGAGCGGTTTCCCTCGCTATAATAATGCTGCCTGTGGTTTTAAGGACTACGGAAGATATGCTGTCGCTTGTGCCGAACGCATTGCGTGAGGCTGCCATGGCCCTCGGAACTCCGAGGTGGAAGGTTACGCTACAAATTGTATTCAGGGCGGCAAAGACGGGGCTGATCACTGGTGTGCTTCTGGCGACCGCAAGGGTAAGCGGCGAGACTGCTCCACTCTTATTCACATCGCTTAACAGCTACTACTGGCCAATTGAGCCATGGTGGCATGTCTGGAATTTCTTTACCAGTCCGACAGCCAATCTGACGGTCACCATAAACGACTACGCGATGTCTCCATACAAAGGATTGAATGGAATAGCTTGGGGTGCCTCATTGCTTATAACCGTAGGCGTTCTCGCCTTAAACGTTATTGCCAGAATATTATTCAGGGAGATTAAAAAGTGAGCAGATCAGTTGAAATAAAAAATGAAGTCAAGGTTTCCGTCAGGAATTTGAATTTCCATTACGGCAAGCATCAGGCGCTCTTCAATAACAACATTGACATAATTAAAAACAAGGTGACTGCCGTCATAGGCCCTTCGGGATGCGGTAAGTCGACTCATCTGAGGGTTTACAACAGGATATTCGAGCTTTACCGTGAGCAGCACGCAGAAGGGGAAGTCATCCTTGACGGTGAAAACATACTTTCCAGCGGAGTCGACATTCTTGAGCTGCGCAGGAAAGTCGGAATGATTTTTCAGAAACCGACACCTTTCCCGATGTCGGTCATGGAAAACATAACATACGGTTTGAAGCTCCACTACAGCCTCGGTAAGAGTGATATGATGGACAAGGTTGAACAGGCGCTCCGGGGAGCCGCTCTCTGGGAAGAGGTGAAAGACAAACTGAACAGACCCGGCATGGCCCTTTCCGGAGGGCAGCAGCAGCGCCTTTGTATTGCAAGGGCGATAGCGGTGGAGCCTGAAATCATCCTTATGGACGAACCCACTTCCGCGATAGATCCGATAGGCACTTCCAAAATTGAAGACCTGATCCAGGAACTTGAGAAAAAATTCACGATTGTAATAGTCACCCATAATATGCAGCAGGCCGCCAGAATTTCGGATTTCACCGCATTTTTCTTTGAGGGATATATTGTTGAATACGGTGAGACCGAAGCGATTTTCACGAAACCGAAAAATAAACAGACCGAGGATTATATAACCGGTAGGTTCGGATGATTTTCTACAACGGGTGCGTTGAAAAAAATAATAAAAGTGGGACTATGAAATAAAAGGAGGACGGTATGTCAGTTCTATTAAGCAGGGAAATAACCAGTCTCAAGAAAAAAATACTGCAGATGACTGCGCTTGTTGAAGAGAGCGTGAGGAAGTCTATCAGCGCGGTAAGGCACAAGAATGAGGCGCTCGCCGAAGACGTCATTCAAAACGATGACCATATCGACCTTGTTGAGAACGAGCTTGAAGAGGAGTGCTTGAAAATCCTCGCCCTGCACCAGCCGGTTGCAATCGATTTGCGTTATGTAGTGGTATGCATGAAAATAAATAATGATCTTGAGCGCATCGGCGATCTCGCGGTCAATATCGCCGACAGGGCGAAGGCTATTTCCAGGGATGAGGATGAATTCATGCCGGAATCCATTCCGAAGATGATTGATGTCTGTATTTCAATGCTCAAGAAGAGTTTGGATGCGTTCATTGAAATGGACACGAAAATTGCCCGGGAGGTTTCCGCGATGGATGATATTCTTGACGAACTTAACCGCAGCATGTACTCGGAAGTGAAAAAACTGATTATGAAGGAACCGAAGAGGACCGGCTACCTCCTTCATGTATTGGGGGTTTCGCGCCAGCTCGAACGCATTGGCGACTATGCCGTAAATATTTCCGAAGACGTGATCTACATGATAGACGGCAAGATTGTCCGCCACAGCAAATAAATTTCCGGAAACGGAAAATTATAAAAATTCAACGTATAGGAATTTCAAAGTGATCAGTAACCAGTTACCGGTAATCAGTAAAGTCTCTTAACTGATAACTGAACACTGATAACTGATAACTAAAAGTTGCGGCCTCTGGCCGCCTAATTAAAAAAACAAATGTTGGGGAAGCAAGATGAGAAAAATAGTTAAAGGGATTATTGTCGTCCTTCTTGTGTTTGCCGTTCTTTCCGGCTGCGAAACCACAAAGCCATCATCCGTGGACGCAGAAAAGGAAGAGGCCGGGAAGCAGGAAGAAAAACAGATTGTGGAAACACTCAGGCCGACATTGAGCGAGTCAGAAAAACTCGCTCTTGCCGAATCCATAGTCGATGGGATGCTCAAAGGCGTAAACAAAGACGACTATGCCCTCTACAGCGGCAGCTTCTTCAAGGGACTCAAGGAGCAAGTCAAGGAAAAGGACTTCAAGGCTTTGAACGATGATCTCAAGAAGCAGGTTGGGGAATATAAATCCAGGAAATTCATTGGCATGCTCAATAAGAAACTTGTAGACATATTTTTATGGAAGGCGAAATTTACAAAGACCGACGAGGATGCAATGATCCGTCTTTTCTTGATTGAGGATGAAGGCCAGTATAGAGTCTCCTCGTTCAGCATAAGCCCGTTTTAACGCCTGATTTGTTTTATCAAAAACAATTTGGCTGCTTTCCCCATTCATTTTTCAGATTGAGGACTTTCTGAAATATAGCCATAGCGTCATTGACTTTTTTGATTTGATACTCGGCAAGACTAAATAACAGGCAAGGAACCTTCTTCATGAACACCAGAAATCGTAACCGTTAAGCTGAGTTCGAGTTCAAGAGTAGGGCAACTCTCGATGAGAGTGCCTCTGGAAGCCGCGCTCATCGAGCGCTGGCCTACCCAAAGCAAGCTCAAATATTACAGAAAATATAAGCTTAACGGCTACCAAAAATCTGCAGTCTTTCAGTAGGTAACGATGCAAAAAATGAAATTGACAAAAAGCCGTTTGGCAATAATAGCATTGGCCCTGTTTACATTTATTGTCTATCTTCAACCTTATCGGTTGGAAATAATATCCGGAAAGTCGATGACGCCGGCCCTGCAGGACGGAGAATTGATTCTGCTTGACTGCCACTACTACAGGCACAATCCCGTTCAAAAAGGTGATATTGTTTCCTGCGTTGTCAATGGGAAGAAGATCATTAAAAGGATATATGCCATGCCGGGCGAGCAGGTAATTCAGTTGCATAACGAGAAGGACAAGTCAAATGATATGATAATCAGCCCCGGCATGGTGGAAAAGACCTTGCGTTTTTTTCCAGGCTCGACTATTAAGAAGGTTGACGTTGGAGCCGATTTCGTATTCCTGTTTGGCGACGCGGGGATGTTTTCATCTGACAGCAGGGACTTCGGGCCTGTCCACCAAAATACGATAATAGGCAAAGTGCTTCCGTTGCCTTATGTACAAATAATTTTCCAGCCATGAAGTGACCGCAGACCCAATTTACAGAGAATTTTGTCTGTGCGTTTCATTAAACCTAATCACTTTACAATGCTGCGGAAATAAAAAGGCCGCATCGGAAATCCGATGCGGCCTTTTGGCTGTTAATGCGATTCGATTACTGTATGATATTGCCGCTTGCATCCTTGATGTTCAGCACGGTTGTATCCGAATACGCCCTTTTTCCCCAGAGGAATTTACTGGGGTCGAGGGTTTCTTCCAACGAATGTACTCCGGAGTGCCCATCGGAGAACAGGTAGTTGCCTCGTCTGCTGTGCCTGTCCCACGCCACATAGTTCAGGTGGAGCTGCGTAGTATCGTTTCCGGCCAAAGCTTTGGCTGCTTCAACAGTAACCGCAAAAAGGCTGCGGCCCACGGCGCCAGCCGTTTCAGAATTGTAAACTGTTGCGCCGTCGCCGTCTCCTACGCCCGAGGTCGGGCGATGGGACTTGATTGCAGTACCGCCGCCACCGGAAGTGCCCATGAGTCTGGCTTTGACATCAGTGTATTCCGCCATCAGGATCTCGTCCGACGGAGCTTTAAGCAGCATGTCCTTTACTTGGGTCAGATGAGTTAGTGTACTCATTTTCTTCCGAGGCATGATGAGTTCGTTGCATGTGTAGCTGATCCGCGGAACCTGGAAGTCGATGCCCGTGTCAGTTACCTGGCCTTCAGGTGAGGAGACTTCTTCACCGAAGCCATTCACGTTGCCTGTATAGCATGTAGGAGCCCAGCCTCCATTTTGCATTGACGGGCAGACATACGCATTGTTGCCTTTTACGTAGTCGCGTATCAATCCGCTCCAATGCATATACGGCTTTGCACTATTATTCAGGTAATAGTACCCGGTCGGGAAATATCCGGCATAGTCCTCCTTGTACAGCATGATTCCAAGGCCAACCTGCTTCTGGTTGCTCAGGCACGCAATGGCTTTCCCTTTTTCACGCGCTTTGCTGAGAGCCGGCAGAAGCATGCCGGCAAGAATCGCTATGATAGCAATAACTACAAGCAATTCAATTAGTGTGAATACCGATCCCCGTTTCATCATTTTCCTTTCTCCTTCATCTTTTCTGTTTTTTCCGTTCTGTGATTCGCGAACCATCGTTTTCATTCTTCTTTCTCCTTTTTTCGTTTAAATAATTTTCTGAATCTTGCTCCATTATATGGCAGGGCTGCGGCATCGGCAATAGGGCTAACCTATTACTAACTGGAATCTAACGCCTCGTGTAATGCGTACTTGTGTTTTTATTCCGGACTAGCCCTCTGCGCGATGGCATGACTGGCGCCTCGGTCCGTGGACGTAATTCAAACGTTAAGGAATTTCAAAGTTGGAACGCTGGCATCCTTGCCGGCATGAACACCCAATATCCAACACTTAATTTCCAACTTCCATTGGAATTGAATTAACTTGGACATTGGATATTCCGTGTTGGCTGTTGGATATTCATAGTTGACATTAAATTGTATAGGAAATTGTATTTATTGGCCCCCCTGCGGGCTTGCCCCGCAGGAAGCAAAGATTGGGAGACTAGGGGACATTCATTTAGCCTCCCAATCTCCCTTTCCTGCCAGGTAAACTGGCAGGGGAAGGTTAAGCCATAAGAGTCCCGGCGGTAGCCTGATAATTCAAAATACAACAATATGCTTTTTGTTGCCGCTTCAGGCGTCTATTTGTGCTCCTTGGCTGGGAAAAGAACAGGATCATTCTTATCAGCTTTGTAATATCAAATCACAGTAGATATATTTTTTTAGTTTTGAAACTGTTTGAGGAGTTTTGAGTTGTCAATAATGAATTTATTAAAGGGAGGAAGCGTAAATATGGCTAAGAACATAGGCATTTTGACAAGTGGCGGAGATTGTCCCGGGTTGAATGCTGCAATCAGGGGTATAGGCCGGGCGGCACAGGATTACTTTAAAATGGATGTGATCGGATTCCGTGACGGTTTCCGCGGACTTGTCCAGGATCGCACGCTCACCCTTGATTCCGGATTGCTTTCCGGGATACTGACGCTCGGAGGCACGATTCTCGGGACAAGCAGGGACAAGCCGCACCGTATGCCGATTGGCAGCAAGGAAATGGACATGACGCCCGCCATCTTGGAGACATACAAGCGGCATAACTTGGATTGCCTGGTATGCATTGGCGGAGGTGGTACACAGAAAAATGCGCTACGGCTCAAGAAATCCGGCATGAATATAGTAACGTTGCCGAAGACTATTGACAATGATATCGCAAAGACTGACATTACAATCGGTTTTGACACGGCGCTGGGCATTGCCACCGAAGCAATAGACAGACTCCATTCAACTGCAACAAGTCACCACAGGATCATTGTCGTGGAAGTCATGGGGCACCGTGCCGGCTGGCTCGCTCTCGGGGCAGGGCTTGCGGGTGGCGCAGATGTCATTCTCATACCTGAAATACCATACAACATAGAGAAAGTGGCTAAAGCCATAAGGGACAGGACCCATGCGGGAAAAAGATTCAGCATCGTAACCGTGGCTGAAGGAGCTATGTCAAAAGACGACTCCAAAAGGATCGGCGCTCTTCTGAAGGAAAAAGACAAGATGGGCAAGAAGTCTGAAAAAAACAGGATTTCGAAGAAGCTGGACGAATTTCATCAGTCCCACGTCAACCATACCCTGCTTTTAACCCAGCAGCTTGAGGCGTTGACAGGTCTTGAATCGCGTCTGACAATCCTTGGGCATCTCCAACGGGGAGGAACCCCGTCCGCCGCAGACAGGATTCTTGCAACCCATCTCGGGACAGCCTGCGTGGAGCTTATTGAAAAAGAGGAATACGGAGCCATGCTTGCAGTTCATAACAACAAGATTGTGCCTGTTCCCCTCGAAGAAATATCGGGCGAGAAAAAGCTTGTCTCTAGCGGTCACCCCTGGCTGGAAAGCGCCAGGCATGTTGGGACCGTTTTTGGAGACTGATATAAATTTTCATTTAAATAAATTCAAAAGGAATTTATTTAAATGAAAAAACATTCCTAAAGCAAAACTAACAATAATCTAGCCGAACGCAAACCGGAATTTCTTGCATTGCCACCCTTGCTATTATATCTGTTTGATGAGATCGATTTCATGGAACAGAAGAATTAAAAAAGGAGATGGCAATGAAAAGAAACACTAAAGCCGCAGTGACAACTAAATTGGTTGTCACGAATTCGGGAACCCTAAGGTCTTTAATCAGGCGCAACAACGATGGCAACTTGCAGAAATTGGAGCAACTGGGAGTCTTAGATAAGTTTGTCCAGGAAAACAATGGCACCTGGGACCATCAGAAATGGATTGATTTATGTGTGTTGATCGAAAAGCTGGATATTGGCCCTCTTGATTTTGACAAGGTGGGGCTGATTCTCGAAGAAAAAAAGGCCAGGCATTTATTCTTCCATCAAATAGCTTGTGCACAGACGGAACATGCGGATCTGGCGGATTTCAATAAATAAGCCGAGAAAAACGGAATGAGGATTGCCTAAATGGTGAAACAACACTCAAAGAAAACGTTGCCGTCCCTGAGCGGGGAAATTCTCGGGGACAAGGATATTTTAGTCGGAGCAATGATTGGGGGCGGGGGGATGGGAGATGTGTACAAGGCTGAGCAGCTTTCATTGCACCGGAGTATAGCTGTTAAAATCATAAAACAGGATATGCGCGGCCAGGATGATGCCAGAGTCTCCTTTTTGAGGGAGGCGATAGTGACCGGAAATCTCGAACATCCGAACATCGTTCCGATATATGATGTGGCGGAAACGCGAGACGGACAGCTCTATTACCTGATGAAGGAGATAAAAGGTGATTCATGGGGAAAAGTCCTGAAGGAGAAGAACCTCGATGAAAATATTGAAATACTCCTGGATGTTTGCGACGCCATAGCATATGCACACAGCAAGCATGTGATACACAGGGATTTGAAGCCGGACAATGTGATGCTCGGGGAGTATGGCGAGGTAGTTGTAATGGACTGGGGGATTGCAGCAAGCACCAAGATGCCCGAACATTCAAAACCGGAAGAAGCGTTCTGGGCGGAACGGCTTACCGCCGGATCCGACTTGTCTGGGACACTGGAGTATATGCCTCCTGAAATGGTTGATGGAGACCCAGAGAAAATAGGGCCGAAAAGCGATATCTATCTCCTGGGCGGAATTCTCTACTATATCGTCACGGGGCTTTCTCCGCATCCTACATACGCGAATATGCTTCAAACAGTCGCGGCCGTATCGGCAAATATCCTACGTCCTACTGAGAAGAAAGGGGAGCTCCTGGACATTGCCCTCAAGGCTCTGGAGACGGAACCTTGCAACCGTTTCGGTTCCGTCAAGGAATTTCAGGACGCCATACGGGAGCATAGGACCCATTCGGAGAGTATTTCACTTTATGAAATAGCGTTAAACGATTACAAAAGGGCCTTGGATTCAAATTCATACGAGGGGTTTTCCCAGTCTATTTTCGGTTTCAGGGAGTCCTTGAAGCTGTGGCCCGGGAACAGGAAATCCGCTGAAATGCTTGATAGGGCCTTGTTTTCCTATGCGGAAAGATCCTACAGCAAGGGTGATTTGGATCTTTCCCTTTCCCTTTTAGACCTGGAAGTTCCAGAACATGCAGCCCTGGTTGAAAGGGTTGCAGTCGCAAAAAAGCACAGGTCGTCCAGGAAGAGACGTATTAAGATGCTGACCCGCATTTCAATAGTGCTTGTGATGGTGCTGGTTGGCATTCTTTCAGTTTCAACGGGAATAATATATGCGGAACGGAAAGAGGCTGTTTCCGCAAGGAACAGAGCTGCTGAAGCAGAAGGTATGGCTTCTGTGCTTCTGGAGAAAATGCAGAAGAAAAGACATGTCGCTGAGAGCATATTCTGAAATGTGAATAAAAATCATTGTCAGGATATGGATAAAAAAACGTTAAATCAAAACTATCTAAGGAGAGAGAAGATGCCTACAAATGAAATAGGTGAAAAAATATATTACGGCGATGACTCATCAAAGGTGACCAACGTAAGGGTGACCTGCAACCATGTTACCGTACCAATCGAAAAAATTGAGAGTGTGGATGTGAATTTCAGGATAGAGGAGTTTAGTTTCAGCGCCCTAGTCTTCCTATCTTCATTTGCGCCTCTTCTGTTTATAGATTTTGTGCCGGCCAGCGCCAAGCCCGCCTTTGTGGCTTTCGAACTGATTTTCATTGCCGCATCAGCTTTGTGGTTCATCATGGTTTTTAAAAACTACATCGAGCTGATTGTGACAGTGGGCGGACATGGAATGGTAATTTTAAGTGCGCACATGAAGAAGAATGACTATGTGTGCAAAGTGGCGGTCGCAATAGGCGACGCTATTTCCGATGAAAAGAAATATCAGAAGATGAAGGTGTCAAGTGAAACTGATTCCCAGCCGTCATTCGATCCGTCAGAGACAATGCGTCTGAAGCTAATGCTCGACGACTACGAGAAACTGAAAGCCATGAAGGATGAGCTTCTCAAAGCGAGAAGCAAATAAATTCAGCAGCCCGGATCCAAAGTGGCTCGGGTCTATCTGACCCGAGGCTTTTCCGAACTGTCCTAAGACGCAGGTCAGATAGACCTGCGCTACTT
>CAZION010000138.1:0-18324 GCA_964540865.1 uncultured Victivallis sp. | reverse complement strand
CTTTCAGCGGCATCGGATGGCATGATAACAGCGGGTTACGGGTCGATGAATCAGGCAAATGGCAGCTGGGGTGCGACGGGGATAAAATATATGTACGTGTCCAGAATCCAAAGGAACCCGCCGAAGTTCTACTTTATGCAGACGGAAAGCTCTCCAGGACACCGTTGTCCTCAAATGGTGAAGCGGCAATACCGTTTGACGGCCAAGATATCAGATTAAACATCACCTGCTTGAAATCCGGATTGAATCTGTCTCCTGTTGCCGGATTCGCTGAGGACATCGCAAATTTCTTCTATCTTCGCTTCATCGACAACGTGCCTTTGCTTGCAGTAGATTCCCTGTGGGACAGTGAAAAAGCACGTTTTTCAGTCAATGCAGATGCTGAAGGTTCGGGAGACGATTTAATCGAGATGGCCTATTTTGTGGACAATAAACTTCAATATGGGCAAGCTTCAGGTAACGGCATACTCTTTGAAAAAGGGAAAAAAGTTCCGGGTTTAAATCGTTTTTACGAACGTTCCCAAGACATGGAGATTTATTACTCCCTACTGGTTAAAAACAGTAACAATGCATCAGAAAAGGTGTTGTTCCGCGTTAACTGGCGTAAGAACTTCTCCCCGCCTGCAAAAGTAATGTTCCTATATACCAGGCTGGCATCAAAAGAACTGAGCATCTCGCTTAAACTCAACCAGCCGGCAGGAAATATCAGAGTGCGTTTTCTGGATTCAAAGGGAAAGATAGCACTGGAGAATATTCTTCCGCTACCAGCAGATAGTAAATATCATGAAGCACTCGTTCCATTGAATCTTGAAAAACTCCTTCCCGATAACTATCTCATCAAGATAGATCATGTCCTGCCCAGGGGCAATATCGTATACACATTTGAGCAGGAATATCAGATCCCCGGGCCTGATTCCAATGTCTTGAAACCATATAAATCACGTATAACAGGAGTACCTGAGCCTTGGACTCCACTTAAAATTTCAGAAACAAGTGCCGAAATGTGGGGACGCAAATATGATTTTGCTGACGGATTCCTGGCTTCAAAGCTTTCATCACTAGGCAAGGAACTGCTAAGCGAACCAATTTATATTTCCATGGATGACAAAAAGCTTACGGCTGTCACTAAACCAGTTTTGCGCCTGATCTCAAAAGATGATATGAAGAGTGTTTGGGAAAAGGAAACAGATCTTGGCCTGTTGAAAATTAAAGCCCTGTTTACGGTACATTTTGATGGTTACTGCGATGTTGAATTGCATCTTATCGGGCCGGTAAGCATGAAAAAACTGGCACTTAATGTTCCATTGAAAAAGGAGTTCGCAACCTTGGTACGCGACAATCATGTCGGTCAGGGATCCCCTTATAAGGGGAAATCAGGAGCTGTAGGCGATTACTGGTACAACAGTCTTGATGATGCCCATTCCGCGTTCATCCGGGTAGGAAATGAAAGTGTCGGTTTTAACTGGTTTGCTCCCGATCTTTTTGACTGGCATTGCCGCAAGGAGCATAAAGTCGAAATAAAGGATGGTCTTCTCAGCTTCAATTATTCTGACGAAAACTGGAATATCCCAGCCGATAAACCATATGTTATCAAGTTTGGATTTACACTCACTCCGTCACGCCCTGTTGCAGAAGGACTGCGGGCAAAACGCTTTGGGAGAGATGTTTCGTATTTCATTCAAGCATGGGAACATTTCAATTATCCGGACAAAGACAGGGTGATAATGTCGGAGATTGATAGATTGACCAAGGATTCCGAGGAGGGATTTCTATATTACTCTCGCTACTTTATCGGTCCGTATGCACCAGAATGGGGATATTGGCAGGAAGAATGGCTCCCTCGCAATGTGCCGCTAGGCAGCAGAACCGGGAACGAGTATCAAGATGTAAAAGTCCGGGACAGGTCCACCTATGTTGATGTCAGGCCTGCTGCCACTTATCACAATTTCTGGCTGAACCAATTCTCAACATTTGTTGAAAACATGCCAGTTCATCCGAAAGCAATCCACTACTATTTTGATTACTGTTTTGATTCTGATTATGACAGTCAGGGACGCCGATTTACCTGCTTTGACAGCACGCGCCGGCTCGCAATGGAAATTTATGCAATGACCCGGAAAAACAATCCGAACTCCATGATCATGTATCACTCCAGCTACCAGCGCCTAATGCCGCTGCAGCATTTTGCAGATTATTTTCTGGAAGGCGAAGGTTTTGAATCAACCATTGCCCGCAATAATGGTGGATATTATGATTATTTCACCCCTGATTATTTCCGATCGACATTTCTCACTGAAACATGGGGCGTAAGTGTTGTTGCACTTCCGCAGATGTTTCTGGCGTTGGCCGGATACAACCCTGAGATGGCAGTCCAGTTTAATGCAAACAAGCCTGTATTCCGAAAGGCAATCCTGCATTTTTACGGATATGTCCTGGTTCATGATGCAGGCATGCTATACGACAGGCACGGACGCTTCAAGCCGATAATTGATCCTCTCATTGAAAAACAGGATGAGTTTGGCTGGGATGACAAAATTAAATTTCATCCTTATTGGAAACCGGAGGAAGGTGTAAGGCAGTTGGCGCCAGGACTGGACAGGATAATGGCCTCGGCATTTACTCGCAACGGCGGATTGATGCTTGCCGTACTCAATGATACTGACAAGGAGCAAGATGTTGAAATAGCCCTTGATCTTAAAAAACTCGGAGCGAAATCAGGTCTAAAGGGAAAAGATATCTGGGATCCTAAGGAAGAGTGGACTCTTGGCGACAAATGGGCAGGGAAAATGCCTGCAAGAGGGTTTCGCCTGATTGTTTTTTTACCATAAAACAGCTGTGATTATTGAAGTTTTAATGCCGTAAGATTTAAAATTCAACATAAGAGGCTGTTGCCTTTGCAATTGCCTCTGGAAAATATTGGGAGAAATTATAAAATGAAAAATACATGCTTGACATCCACATTTCTTCTTGCACTGATGTATATGCCGAGCTGGCTCATGTCCCAGGAATACAAAGTCGAAGTCAAGACGGACAGGGCTGACGCCATATATGACAAGGGGCAGAAAATCACTTTTTCAGCGCAAGTCCTGATGGACGGCAAACCTGTGGCCGGCAAGAAAGTCAATTACCTTCTCCAAGGTGACGGCAATCTGAAGAAATTTGACTCATTCATCACTTCCGAAGTTCCTTTTAAGCTTGAAGAGTCCCTGGAATTCCCTGGATGGATACAGGTTAAATTCACGGTTGTCGGCGACGATGGCAACCCTGTCAAGCAGAAAGACAAAAACAATAAGGAGCTTGTGCTGGAGAGCGCAATTGGTGCGATAGTTGCTCCGCTGGAGATAAAGCCAGCAGGTGATGAACCGGAAGATTTCGATGCATTCTGGAAAGCCTGCCGCAAAGAGCTTGATGTGATCCCGGTCAAGGCGGATCTTGTAAAAGTTGACGTGCCTCCAGATCAACAGAGTAAATATGAGTGGTTCGACGTAAAGGTGGATTGTGCCGGCGGGATGCCGGTGTCAGGCTATCTCTGGAAGCCTGTTGGAGCAAAGCCCAGGAGCCTACCGGCGATTGTCAATTACCACAGTGCTGGTGTAAGAAGCGCCAGAGATACATTTTCTCATGACAAGAGTCTCGCCATCACGTTTGATGTCAACGCCCATGGTATCGCTAACGGGCAACCCAGCAAATTCTATAGCGATTTGAGCCAGAACGAGCTCAACGGTTATTGGGGTCGCGGCAAAAATGACAGGGATAAATTCTATTTCAAAGACATGTACATGCGTGCGATGCGTGCCCTTGACTACGTCAAGTCCCTCCCGGAGTGGGATGGCAAGAATCTGATTGTCATGGGCGTGAGCCAGGGCGGTGCGCAGGCGATAGTTGCAGCGGCGCTCGAGCCGCAGGTCAAGCTATGCCTGGCGAACGTTCCGGCTCTCAGTGATCTCTCTTGCTCGCTAGCCAAGCCGCAGCGCCAGTCTGGATGGCCATCTCCCTTCAAAGCAAAGGATGACAAGCCAGACGACGAGACCGTCGCCAAAACAGTCGCATATTATGACAACGTCTATTTTGCCAAACGCATTAAGGCAGACATATATATAAGCACCGGATTCATAGACAACACCTGTCCACCTACTGGAGTTTATGCGGTTTTCAACAATATCCCGGCGACCACGAAAAAGTTCATCACGAGCACGCCCTGCGACGGTCATGATGGCGCTCCGAACACTCTCGGGGGAAGACGGCTTGCAGAATTTTTCAATGAGTTGAAGAATGCCGATTAGTCAGAGGCTACTCGAAAAGGTATAAGAAAAACATCCGCCTAGGCGGATTAACTACAAACAAACACAATAAATTCGAGGTGAATCTGTTCGTAGTCAAGCTCGTAAGAGCTGTTCCATATCCACCCATATGCAATCCCATTCATTGAAAAATTGAAACTGTTTAAAATATTATGAGGTAAACAAAAAAATGATTATAAACAAAGAACCGGAGCCTCCTGAAAACTGGCCATTTGTAGAAGAGCTTAAAGCCCCGAGGCATGTCAACTTGAAATGGGGGCGGGCCAAAAAGGAAAAAGATGAAGCGGATCTCGGAAAAGGGGTCACCCTGGATTTTCGTTTCCCCGATGAAGGAAAAGTCCTTGACACTGCAGTTGCCGGTTTCCATTCATTCATGAAGGCGGCAGGAATCCATGAGAATGGGCCGTTTAAAATCACCGTTGAGAAAAAAGATTTTGGAAAACCGTTTGAGAGTTATCGCATAGAGACCAATGCCGATTCATGTTCCATATCTGCATCCGACACGGAGGGCATCCGACGGGGTATATGTTTCCTGGAAGAACAGTTGCTGGGTGCGGACGGTCCGTTCCTTCCTATCGGTGTGATTGAGCGCCAGCCATGGTTGAAGAATCGCATCTCTCGCTGCTTTTTCGGCCCCATAAAACGTCCGCCACTCAACCGTGACGAATTAATGGATGACGTTGACTACTATCCAGACGCTTACTTGAGTCGGCTGGCACACGAGGGGATTAATGGATTGTGGCTGACCATCGAGTTCCGGGATCTGTGCAGGACATCATTGACTGAGGCCCCTTCCAACATGGAAAAGCGACTGGATAAGTTGCGGCGCACCGTTGACAAATGTTTGCGATACGGAATAAAAACCTGGGTGTTTTGTATTGAGCCGGCCAGTTTCAAACCGGACGATCCCCTTCTGAAAAAGTATCCCGAACTGCGCGGTGCGTCGGATGGGGGAGGTGGATATTGTTTCTGTCCGGGTTCGGATATTGCGGACCGGTATTTGTATGAATCGACCCATTGGCTGTTCTCTGAGGTTCCCGGTCTGGGCGGATTGATCAACATCAGCTATGGAGAGAGACCCACTACATGCCTGTCATCTATTCACGGGGATTCCGATGATCCGCTGGACTGCCCGCGTTGCGGTCGTATCCCCAGGTGGCAGATTCTGCACCGCTCTCTCGGAGCAATGCAGCGCGGTATGCGTGAAGCTAATCCCGACGCCGAACTTATCAGCTGGTTCTACATGCCGCATGCCAACACCCATCCAGATTGGATGTTTGAAATGGCTGGACATATGCCGGAAGGGGTTGTTCTGCAATATAATTTCGAGTCCGGAGCGCTCAAGACTCAAGCGGGCAAGCTTCGGTGCGGCGGGGATTACTGGCTTTCCCATGTCGGGCCATCTGCGAATTTCGCAAGGATCGCCGACCGGGCTGGCAATGCCGGAACACCGCTTTCCGCCAAAATCCAAGTCGGATGTTCCCATGAAGTGGCGACAATCCCGTTTGTACCGGTTCCAGGTCTGCTGTATCGGAAATATAAGAAAATACGCGAACTCGGATGCGCCCATGTTATGCAGTGCTGGTATTTCGGCAATTATCCAGGTGTGATGAATCGGGCCGCATGCGCTTTGGCCTATGAGGCATTTGAAGATTCCGAGGACGCATTTTTATTGAAACTCGCCATTCCGGAGTGGGGCGCTGCTGCTGATATCGTAGTCAATGCCTGGAGACACTTGGCCGAAGGATATGAGTATTATCCTCTCACAAATATGTTTCAGTATTACGGTCCAATGCATGACGGAGTCGTATGGCCCCTTTTCCTGATTCCGGCGTTGAAGCCTCTGGCGCCAACATGGTTGAAGTCTCCATATCCGAGCGGTGACACAATCGGCGAATGCCTTGATACCTTCACTCTTTCGGAAGCGCTATCATTGTGCGATAAAATGGTTGAACAATGGCATCAGGGTGCAGAACTGTTCATGTCGCTGCGTCCTCAATTCCAAAACAATCCGGAACGCCTCCGAGATATCGACCTGGTGGAAGCACTCAACATCCAGTTCAGGAGCGGCCGCAACATTCTCTGCTTCTATTATCTCCGAGCCTTGCTTATAAACGGGCGGATAACGATTCCGTTGGATACCTTGGATGCGATGATGCGTCTTGTCAAAGATGAAATCGGACATTCCCAACGAATGGTTGAACTGTGCGAGCAGGATTCGCGGCTCGGCTTTCATTCCGAGGCGGAAGCGTATAAATATTATCCGGCTAAACTGCGCTGGCGCATCGAGCAGTTGCAACAGCTCCTGTCAACGGAATTTACGGAAATGCGCCATCTGCTGGAAACTGGAAGTAGTACTGAGTTGCAATCAAAGAGCACGGCAACAGAGTGCCGTGGCTACAACAAATCCATCTCTGTAGCCGCGGCACTCTGCTGCCGCGTTCCTTTCCAGATGAATGCAACTCGGTATAGCATGCCGGATTGGACGCCGGATCGAATGGCGTACCGGTATGGCGAGGGCTGGATGCAGGGCGTCAATTTCCGCTGGCGCATCGATGAACAGGAGGGCAACCTCGTGTTTCGCGCCGAGTGTCAGGTTCCGTCCAAACGGAAATACTCGATCATCGACTTACATCTCATCGACAAGGCTGGAATACAGTACCCGTGGCGGTTCCGGTGCAGTCCTGAAATATCAGCTTCTGACTCCTCGATTATCAATGTGTCGTGGGGCGACATAGTCTACGGTGTGCGAACGGGCACCAGCTGGAGCGTCAGCATTGTAATTCCGGGTTTGTCATGGGATATGGATCCGGCGAAAAAACCGGCTTATTTAAGTGTCTTATACACCCTTGTAGCGGAGGGATCACCAACCATTGAGGAATCATGGCCACCGATCCAAGGACCTCGCCTCTCACGCCTGGGGTTGGCCATCTTTGATCCGGAACATATGGCTAGACTCGAGTACTGAACATCGTTTTATATATTAGGGGAAGATTACTGGAAGCATTAAACAGAGTGTTATAAACATTAAACAAGGCGTTGATAATCACATGATTTTCTGTATAATTGTAAAAGACAGGGAATATCAGACGAAATCAACCCGATGGGGATATCAGAATGAATCAGAATAATTACGAGCGGCTTCATCGGTATATTGAAGAGACAATTCCGAAGCTCCAGCATGAGGCGAAAGGTCGTCTGGCATATCCGTTCCTTTCAGTGTCGTACGGGCAGCATTATGCCAACGCGATTTACGCCTGGGACAACCATCACATGTCAATGCGCCTCGCCTATGGTGGGCATCCCGAATATTTCCGCCATCTCATTGATGCGCTGACCCACTATCAAAACGCAGATGGGTTCATCCCATCCATAGTTGGTGCAGGGGGCGGCCCGATGCATTCCTCTCCGCGTTTCCATGCGCAGCCGTTCCTGATGCAGGGCATGGCGATGTATCTGGATATTACCGGCGACAAGGCCTGGGTGACCGCCAGTTATCCGAAACTGAAGAAATATCTGGAATACTGGAAAAACATTCACTCCGCACCGTTCGGGCTTTTTTACTGGGGCGCTTCCTGGATGAGTGGTTTTGACAACGACATAAGTAGTTCGATCATGCTGCCTGAGACGGTTATCACTCCCGACTTGTGCTCCTGGATTTATATGGAATACCTCGCCGCCGCCCGGATAGCCGAGATCATGAACTGGACAGAAGACGCCGAAGAATACCGTCTGCTCGCAGCGGAACTGAAGAAGCAAATCAACGCCATTCTCTGGAACGAAAAAGCCCAGTCGTATTGCGCATACAATGTCCGGCTCGGGAAACAACTGTTTGCCTATGGAGACTTGACGGGGGAGCATTTTATTGGGAAATACGCATTCCAGAGCTGTTCAAATATCATCCCTCTTTACGCGCGGATCGCCTCGCCGGAACAGGCGAAGGCCATGATTGAGAAATATGTGATTGCCCCGGAACACTTCTGGAGTGAGTATGGAGTACGCAGCCTTTCCCGATCCAGCGAATATTACAATAACGCCCTTTGGGGAAATCCGGGACGCTACAGCGAACAGCACCGCCTGACCAATTCCAACTGGCAGGGCCCGATCTGGATTCCCCTCTGCTATTTCGCCTTCCATGCGCTGCGCCATTACGGTTTCACATCCAAGGCGGAAGAATTGGCTACGAATACTGTCAATCTGCTGACTTCCTCTCTCGATAAGATGGGATCGTTTGCTGAAAATTTCGACGGGGATACTGGCAAGCCCCTTTATTGCGTGGATTTCGCATCATGGAACATCCTGGCGGATCAGATGCCGAAGGAACTCGATTCCGGAAAATGGATCATGGACACAGTTTTCAAGGGGATTTGAAAGAGCCGAACTGAGTATAGGGCAACTTGATCATATAGATGCCACCATGGTGGTGGTGTTCCATTAAATCTTTCATGGAAAGGATGAATTTATGGAAAACAAATACTACAGGATAAAATTGTTCACATTGATTGAGCTCCTCGTGGTAATTGCGATCATCGCAATTCTGGCTTCTTTGCTACTGCCTGCACTAGGCAAGGCGAAGGCAAGAAGCAAGGCGATCGCATGTGCCAGCAACCTCAAGCAGACATATCTGGCGGCCGAAATGTATTGTGGAGATTATCATAACCTTTATCGGGTTCCCCACATGGTTACAGGTATGGCCGCTTCCCAATATTGGCCCCTAGTTCTAATAAAGTCCGGCTATATCCCCTATCCGCCAGGCCCTCCAGTGATTGAAACTATTGGACAAACTGACGTCATTACCGATACTTTGAAATGCCCTGAAGTTGAGACTCAAACCTGGGGTAGCTGGTGGGGTTCGCATTTCGCCATGAACCCTTATCTTACCAACAGGAGCCTGCTCGGAGCCTCAGCGTGGGATCCGGTATCTCATTTGCCGAATGAGAGGTTTGATGATTCTCCAGAAAAAACCTGTTATCTCGCTGATGGGCTTAGATATGAAGTTAGGCTTGAGCCGAGCAAGGCAATAGATTATCGGCACTTAAAAACTATTAATGTGCTTTTTCTCTCCGGGAATGTTGAAAGCATGAACAGATTCAATATACCGCAGGATCCGCTATTTCCCTCTCCTACAAAATACTATTTCTGGCGTTCCGGAGCCGCACCTTACACAAAAAACCCATAAATTTTCAAATAATAGGAGATATATATATGAATCCCATGAAAGCAGTTATTGCTGGACTGATGATTACGGCATGTCTTTGCGCGTCCGCTTATCCGGGGCGTCTTGAGGACAAGATTGCCGTGGTTAAAAATGGCGATGTTGTATGTATCCGCAGCGGGTTTTCCGCAGACCAGGACGTTCTCATCAGGATGCACAAGGGCGGTAACGGGCAGATAGGTTTCTTAAACACATGCCTGATTGATGCAGCAATACCACTGGAGCAGACGGGGATTTTAGAATCCAAGATCATCCACCAGACTGGCGATGATTCAACTGTATTTTCCATCAACGGAACAGCCATTGGAGGCAACCATGGCCTTTTCGGAGTCGTAAATATGACCGTTGAGAATCATGGCTTTACTGAGGCGGACATTGGCGGCAAATGGAAAGATGCAAAAGGGACTGTATTCTATCTGATCAAGATTGTCAACGCGAACACCCTTTGGTTTCTTGCTGAAAATACGGGAACTCCCGAGAAATGGGAATTCAAGACCGCCGTTGACAGTTCAAGCTTTTCAAATGTCGATACCGGGAAAACGCTAACAGCAAAAGATTCAAATCTTGTCCAGATGTATCCCGCTGTGAGGATAATCAGGCAGGAATACCTGGTTGACGGCAAGACTCCTTTGAAGGAAGGAAGTCCGGTAATCTGCAATACTCTGGATGGCGTGGAGAGCTACGACATCATTGCTCCTGATTCCGTCCTGGAGAAAATCAAGAAGAACCCGGGCAAGGCCTGCGACTTCGCCGCGCAAGATCTGGAGTCCCTGCTGACCCGTGAAAGCGTCTATCAATTCCAGCCTAGAGGCGCCTGCCTTACGACTCAACGCGCAAAAATGAATCGCGATCTGGTGATTGGCTTTACCAGCCCGGTCATGACGGTTCCTCTGGTCAAGGAAAGCAATTCCACATATGAATGTTATGTCCCAAACACACTCCCGTTTGAAACCGATGGAGTCAAATATGACTTCAATGCAATCCATGACTTCAAGGTTCCGGTCAAGAATACGGTCGACTTCAGGGGTAAAAACATTGACAGCAGCAATCCGCCGCACAGGTTTATCCAGATGATCGGTGAGGATGGTAAGCGTCGGATTGGATTTGCAATGGGGTTTGATAGCACGGTCGGCCTTGGAAAGCCTGAAGAGTTGAGCAAGAACACGTCATTGCCTGCATATATCTACAAGACAGGGAAGGTATATCCTCAGATTATCGACCACATGGCCGGACTCCAAAAGACGGGAACCGTGTTGGAAATGGCTGGGTACCGTAAATATCTCAATCTCACGGAATATGTGAACCCTACCTGTGTCTATTTCTATCGGAACGGCAACTCGCTGATGCTCTACGTTGATTACCATAAATCGGTCAATAACGATGCGATCAAATTGCCGGCTGAATTCACGGGCAAAAAGATTACGGTCATAGAAAAAACACCTTCATTGAAACTGCTCTCCGGCGATACAATAGCCAATGGGGGCATTAATGTTTCAGTGGAAGGCAGTCACGGATATATAGTTCTGAAAGCGGAATGAGGCAATTGCAGAACTTTAGTTTTGCAGGAATACAGTAGTCAGAAGACATCCGCCGCGGTGGACAGAATGAAATTCAAACTCAAATCTGGATTTATTCTGAATCCTTACTCCAGTCCGCAGCGGCGGACTGGGTACTTTTGAAATTTGTTCGAACAAGAAAGGGATATTGGAAATGCTCGTTACAAAGACCAGGATTTTTTTTCCAGGCGTCAGGAATGCCTTGGCTCTGTCATTGATATCAATTGTGCTTCAGCTTGCAAGCGCGGATGACTCTCTGGTTTTCAATGCTGATTTCGATCAGGGGGCGGATGCGACTTTCGCAAAGGGCGGAAAGTCAGCCCAGTCGACGGTTCCGGCGGAATTCCAGGCCGGTGTGCGCGGACAGGCGTTGGTCATCGGCGGAAGTCCTGAAGACAAGCAGCGCATATTCAACTATCCTTCTGAAGGGAACATTGACTATAAGGCCGGAACAGTCTCTTTCTGGATCAAGCCGCTTGACTGGGAAGGATACAATCCTCATTTCAATGTAATTTTCCGCACCAATGCAGGGAAGAATCTATTTATCATCTACAAATATTTTGGCGGCGACGAACTCAAATTCCTCTTTGGTCCTCCGGGCAAATGGTCCAGCGTCACCACAGCTGTAAAAAACTGGAAGCCGGGACAATGGCATCATGTCGCCTGCACGTGGAACCAGAGTGAAATGCGGATGTATCTGGACGGACGCCTTGAAGCCGCAATCAAGGTGCGTGAACAGCTTAATGACTTTGCCCCGGCCGAACCTATCAGTATTGGTCCAGGCGGATGGGGGACGGAAAAGTATCCGTCGCGCGGGTCAAGCCTGATTGACGAACTGAAAATATTCAACAGGGCTCTCAGCCAGGACGAGGTGGAAAAACTTTATATTGAGTTCGCGTCCGCCTCCGGAATCCATAACGACAGGAATTACATTGCCGTCGGTGAAAAGACGCCGCTTCTGGACGGGAATATTTCCGCAGGGGAATATGCCTTTGCCGGAACCGCATTTCAGAACATGAAGGGGATTCTCGCAGATAGGCAGAGCCAGTATTTCCTCAGCTATGACCGATTGAACCTTTACGTCGGAGTTCGCAGTGCCTTACCAGCAGGCAAGGAATACCAGACACGTCAGCGGGACGGAAAATTTGATGAAGACGAGAGGGTTGAGCTTTTTCTCTCTCCAATTGAAGGATCCCAGAAGTATTTTCATTTTGTGTTCAATCCTGGAGGTGGTATTTACGATGCTGAAGGGAAGGACGGCAAATGGAACTGCGGAGATCTGCAGATCAAGAACAGTACTGCAGACGGCATCTGGACTTTTGAGGCTGCAATACCGTTTGCATCGCTGGGCTTTGCCTCCCCACCGGAGGACAAGGAATGGAAAATCAATATAGGGCGCACCTTCAAGTCACCTGATGAAGCCACCTGCATCGCGCCTGTCATCGGTGCCATAGGCTTTGCCGATTGGGGCAATTTTTTCCGCATGCAGTTCCGGAGTCAATCTGCCATGCTTAATATCACCAGTATCGTTGACGTGAAGAACGGCGCGTTTGACGCGAATATCAGCTCCCAGGGGTGTGAACAGTCCGTTGTTTCCGGATCGGTGATTTCTAACACCGGCAAAGCATATGGCATAACGACAACGCAGTTCACATTGTTCAACAAGGGCAAGGAAACCCCTTTCACTAAACGGAACCCTGAACTGCCTCCAGAGATGTCTTATCAGCTTGAGATCAATGAAGATAATGGCGGGGGCAAGCGCCCTCTCTATCTCTCCAGTTTCAAGTATGACGGCACGCAACCGTTGACAGTCTTCTATGTCTACACGCTGCTGGAAAAGAAAAAGCTGTTTGTCTCCGCCAAGAAGCGTGATTCCGGTAAAGTCAGAGTCCGCTTCCTCCGCGCCGATGGCGGTTGCGCTGTGGAAATGCTCCAGGACATTCCAAAAGAAACCAAGTTCTTCGATCTTCTCTTTGATCTTGATTTCTCAAAACTGACTCCGGAGAATTACCTGCTCAAAATAGAGCATGTTGACGCCGCCGGAAAAATTAGCGGGAATTACCAACAGGATTATCAGGTGCCTGGAAAAGACTCCCTGGCGTTGCGTCCGTTCAAGGATGAGGACAGCAATAAAGTTCCAGCACCTTGGACGTCCTTGAAAAGCGATGGGAAAACAGCCGAAATGTGGGGACGTAGCTATGACTTCTCAAATGGTTTTCTCTTCTCCTCCCTGAAAAGCCAGGGCAAAGAGCTTCTCTCGGCTCCGGCAAGGCTCTGCCTGGACGGAAAAGAATTGTCACCCTCCGAACCGCCGCAGCTGCGCAAGGTTTCAGGGGATGAAATGAAGGCAGTCTGGGAAAAAGAGTCAAACCTCGGTAGCCTGAAAGTAAAAAGCCGCCTGACCGTCCACTTTGACGGGTACTGTGAAATTTCGATGACGTTGTTTCCGGCAGATGGCAAGCCTATTGATGTGAAATCACTTTCGCTGGACATTCCATTGCGTGGCGAATGCGCGACCCTTGTAAAAGACAGTTTTGTGAACAATATCGGTGGCAAGTCAGGTGCGGTAGGTGATTACTGGTGCCAGAGCATCATCGACATCCCCATGCTATGGGTTGGCAACGAAGATATTGGATTCAACTGGATTGCGGACGATCTGGGCGGATGGAATAGCATTAACAATGACAAAAATGTGGAAGTTATGCGTCGAGGCGAGGAAGCTATCCTGCGCCTGAACATGGTTGATTTCCCCATGAAGCTGGAAAAGGAGAGGACCATTGATTTCGGGTTTACGCTGACGCCGTCGCGTCCGCTGGACCCCAAGTTGCGCAAGTATCGCAATGACAAAGAATGGGAGATGTGGTGCACTCCATGGAAATATTTCAATTATCCGGCATCCGGACTGGTCAACATGGGCAATATTGAAAATGCCGGCAGCGGGCATGATGAGGTATTCCTGTATCAGAGCCACAACTTCATCTCGCCTTTCTGCCCGGAATGGCCATACTGGGAGGAATCGTGGAAAGATTCTTCCAGGCCCAATGGTGAGTTCACCGGTAGCGCGGATGCCGGCATATACCTGCGCAACGTCGGATGTTACACCGAGGCATGCCTCAAAAGCGGGATCTACCGCAACTTTCATCTCAACCTGATGCAGGAATTATTGCGGAAATCACCCGTACATCCCAAAGCAAAAAACTATTACTTTGATTTCTCCTATGCGAGCGGCTGCGAGAATACGGCTCATGGATGCAGTTACTGGACTGACATCAGCGGTGTCAAGCGTCCGCGGGTTCTCAACAAGGAAACACGGGAAGTCACCTTGGCCGCCTACCGCATGATCAAGAAATCCGATCCGGAAGCCAAGATATCCTATCATCTTGGATATTGGCGCGATATGCCCGCGCAGAACTTCTGTGACATCCTTGTAGCCGGTGAAGGTTGGGAAAAACAAATAGCGGTCGATTGTAGCTATTACAACGTTTTCACCCCGGAATCATTTAGGGCGACTTACCTTCCGCAGAACTGTGGAATGAGGGTTGTCATTATCAATCAGCTCGTCAGGGCATTGGAACTGAACCGTCCGGACAAGCGCGCCACATACAATGTCAACGATCCGGAATCACGTCGGGCAATGCTGCATTTCATGGGCTACCTTGTCGTACATGATGTCGATGGCTGGTGGTACGGCTGGCAAAGGGCTTATCCCTCCATGGTGGAAGCCCTCTGGAAGACACAGGACAAAGTCGGATGGGATGAGCATCTCACATTTCATCCGTACTGGAAGCAGGACGCCGTCAAGCTTGTCACCCCGGAATCGAACCGGATCCTGGCCTCGGCATATACCAGGAACGGAAAAATGCTGCTATCCGTCTTGAACGACACGGACCAGGAGCAGAACATAAAACTTGAACTGGAACTGAAAAAACTGGGGATGTCCGCAGGCGCGCAGGGTCAGGATGTCTGGCAGACAGATAAGAACTATGTGTTGTCCCAGTCGTGGGCGGACAGCGTTCCACCGCGCGGTTTCCGGATGATAGTATGGGAAGTGAAGGATGCCGACCAGTCTGGCAAATGAGTTAGCAATATGCGAATTTTTATAGTTGCCCTTATATCGAAGATGAATTAAATAATGTAACAAAGGAGATTAAAATGTTGAAGGCAAAAGCACTTTCGATTGTTGCCGCTGTTTCATTCCTTGCGACTTTTAACGCATCCGCTGAAAATCTGGTTAGAAATGGTTCGTATGAAGAAGTTGGCGAGCTCAAGGATGCGGATGACCTTATGCAAAAGGGTTTCAAGGTGGATCCGAAAAACTGGGCGAAGGAGTGGGTCATAAATGTAATTACCACGCCATGTGAAATTACAATTCTCGAGGAGGCCGGAGCGCCCGACGGTAAAAAAATCATGAGAATAAAGACAAAAGGAGGCACCCATCTGTTTACGCAGGGCTACCTTTCCGGTAAAAATCCAACTAAGATTTCTTTCAGCGCAAAAGGGGAAGTTTTTGAAGACAGAAAGCCCGGAATAAGATTGACCCTGTATCAGTATAAGCTTGACGGCACATGGTATGGCAGGAATTATTCTGCAGGAGAATATAAACCGGAAGAAAATTGGAAGATCTTTTCGGTTGATGTTCCGTCCCTGGGTGATGACGTAATGTTCAAAATTGCATTTGAACTTGAAGGTGCTTGCGATATTGACAACCTGAAAGCTGAAAAATAAATATGAATAGAATAATCTTTTTCGCAGCCATGCTGTCGCTTGCTTTCTCCATGAGCGCGCAGACGCCAGTACAAGGCCAGCCGCTTAAGGATTCGAAAAACAGGCTGCGGCTGTTGCTTCCTCCGCAGTTCTATGCAGTGCCCGGAATGGAAATGTGTTTTTACTTCGACAACGTAATTCTGACAACGAATATGGGAAATTACGCCTTTAACGTCGACTGCCTTAAAGGAAGGCAGGATGAAAGCAGATGGAGAATAATTCCAGCTGAAGGTGATGTCGGAAAATATCCGCTGTCACTCAAGGTGTTCAACGAGGACAACCAGGTTGTTTCAGAAGGAATGTCCGAGCTTGTCTGTGTACCTAGGAACGCCGGGGAGAATAAGGATATTTCCATAATAGTCATAGGGGACAGCCTGACGGACTTGTTTGTTTACCCTAATGAATTGAAAAAACTCCTGGATGTCCCTGGCAATCCGAAAGTCAAGTTCATCGGGAGCCATGCCGGTTTAGGAAAAGCCCCGGACGCAACCCATGTGCCACACGAGGGCCGGGGAGGGTGGTCATGGGAATCCTACTGCACCAGATGGGATGAAAAGAAAAGCGATTATAATTCAAGCAGTCCTTTCCTGTTCAAAAATGAATATGGCAAACCTGTCCTCAATTTCAGTAAATATCTTGAAAAATACAATGAGGCCAAAGCGCCTGACTTTATAACCGTGTTTCTTGGCTGCAACGATACATTTGGTGCGAATGATTCTACAATAGATGAGACACTGGACAGGATGTTCATGTTCTCCGATATGCTGCTTGGGGAAATCCGGAAAGCCTGTCCGGACACAAAAATAGGGCTTATTGCTCCTGTGCCGCCTGCGGCAAGCCAGGATGCGTTCGGTTCCAACTACCAGTGCACTCAGACACGCTGGCAGTACCGCAGGAACCAGCATAAGGCTGTTGAAAGGATTTATCAGAAATATGGTAATTCCGCGAAAGAAAATATTTATATCATTCCAGCATACTTGAATTTGGACTGTGAAAATAATTATCCGGTCATCAAAGATTCTGTCAACTCAAGGAATACAAAGACTTCTGAAAGGCTTAACAACGGCGTGCATCCTGCGGAAAGCGGTTATAATCAGATAGCCGACTCACTGTACTGCTGGCTGAAGTACATGCTCAATTCTTCGAAGTAAGTAGAGCCTGTCCACAAAAAGCTGTTTTTGTGGACGGGCTCTTGATAAGTCCTGACAACTGCGGGAAACTCAAGCTGAAGCTTGTACATACTACCTTGAAGATACTTGAGTTGGAGTTCAACCTTTAGTTTGTCTTTTCTTGTCCGCCTTGGAAATTGAGTGTTTTAACTATTGCTTTTCAAACCTTAGTTACCCCCGTTCCGAGGGATCTCCGAGGCTTAGGAAATACTCCTTCGGAGTCATCCCTGTCAGGCGTCTGAAAACTTTGAAGAAGAATGATGAGGAGCTGTATCCTACTGAAGTTGCGATGTCCTGGATTGAAAGGGTCTCCTCCCTTAGAAGGTGTTTTGCCGCGGATATCCTGTGCTTGTGAAGTATAGTGATGAAACTATCCCCTGTCTCCTTTTTCAGGACAGTGCGCAGATGTGGAATGCTGATGCCGACGGCCTTGCTCAGCTGCCTGAGATCAAGCTGCGTGGAATAACTGTTTGCAAGGACCGACATAGCCCTGTTGACTATTCCCGACCGGTAGCGCCGGCTGTACTCCGGTTCGTCCGGCTTGCCAGGCATGGCTGAAGAGAGCTGTCTTGAAAAGTGTATCAGCAGCTCTGTAAGATGACAGGCTATGATTTCATAGCCATCAGGCATTTCCTGGATGCTTTCCTGTTTCATCCGCTCCAGCAAATTAACGCAATTGCGGGTAACTCTTATTTTCTTGCAGAAGAGTGATTCCTTTATTTTGCCGGCGAACATGATGTTCATGAAATCGAAAGGCGCACCTTCCTTTCCTGAGAACGAATGCTGTGAATCACCGGGAATGATGATGGCTTCTCCGGGATTGAGGATCATTCTTGTATCATTGATATCCAGAATGAGTTCGCCGTAGTCAACATAGATTATCTCATGGGCTTTCGGGCCGTGCTTATGAACCGGCTGGTTGAAATTACGCTTTTTGCCTTTGTGGGCGACGTGTATGATTCTCTTCACAAGAGACGGCTTGAATTTATAATTGATCCACATTTTTTATTCCTCCATAGCCAACAATCAGACAGAGCGTCATAAACATCGAATCAAGCATTGAGTAAGATATTCTTCAAACGCATAATATCAAAGAATGATAACCCTCCTCAAAAGGGATTTCCAAAATGCAAGCTTTGTCTCCGCCGATCCATGGACCTCGCCCCTCACGCCTGGGATTGGCCATCTTCGATCCGGAACATATGGCTTGACTTGAGATATAGGAATTTCAAAGTTGAAACGCCGGCACCCTTGCCGGCATTCTTAATTAAACGTTAAGGAATTTCAAAGTTGCGTACAAAAAATAAAAAAGTTAATCC